>JAIUNK010000055.1 GCA_020161845.1 Actinomycetota bacterium | reverse complement strand
TGGCCAAGAACTGCTCCCGGCGGGAGACCCGGCGCCGCTGGCTGTACTCCACATCAGTGAAACTGGGCTGGTCGCGATCCACACCCCATCATTTCGCCGTCCCCGCGCCCGAGCCAGACACCACCCCGAGGCAGCAAGAAAATCAGCACTTCCTTAGCCACCGGGGCCGGGGGCAAACCCTCCCCAAAGAGTGATCGGACGTCATCGACGCTGCCCACCGGCTCCCGGCGTACGGGCGCTTGCCGCGGCAGGCCACCACCCGCCCACGGTGACTGGTCCAACCGAACGAAACCGATCATCACGAGAACGAAAGCCGGGAAACGAAAGGCGGGTCGGGAGAGGGGTCGAACAAGCTCAAGACGCATTTCCCGCTTGAGAGACCCCTCTCCCGGCCGCCCCGCCACCACGCACCTGGGCGTCGCATCCCGCGAGGTCAATACCGCCGTCTTCGGGCCAACAGTTCGGCGCCCAGGTAATGCCGCGCCGTCCCCCACACGCCGCGCCGGAACAGCAGTACCACGACCACGAAGATCGACCCCGTGATGATCCCGGTCCCCTCGAAACCGCTCGTCGCCAGCCGGTCCTCCAACAGAACGACAATTGCCGCGCCGATCGGCCCACCCCACAGGGTGCCGATGCCGCCCAGAACGGTGATGAGTACGACCTTTCCCGACGTACGCCAATCGAGTTCCTGCAGCGAAGCGAACCCGTGCGAGATCGCGAACAGGCCGCCCGCGAGGCCCGCCAGACCCGCCGAGATCACGAAGGCGGTCAGCTTGTAGCGGTCCACGTTGTAACCCAAAGCCCGCGCCCGCGCCGGGTTGTCCCGGATCGCCACGAGCACCCGGCCGAACGGGGAATTCACGACCCGCCAGGCGATCAGCGCCCCGATCACCGCGAACGCCAGTCCCGCGTAATAGAAGTAGAAGGAGTCCGTCTCCACCAGGCCCACCCCGAAGAAGCCCCGTGGAATGCCCTGAAGACCGTTCTCGCCGCCGGTCACATCGCGCCACTGGTTGGCGAAGAAATAAAGCATCTGGGCGAACGCCAGGGTCACCATCGCGAAATAGATGCCGGTACGCCGTACGGACAGCCATCCCACCGGCACCGCGATAGCCATGGCCATGATGATCCCGGCCAGCACGGCGACCGGGAACGGCAGCCCGGTCTTGATCGCGACGATTCCTGTGGTGTAGGCCGAGGCCCCCCAGTACGCCGCGTGCCCGAACGACAACAGCCCCGTGTAGCCCAACAGAATGTCGACCGAGATCGCAAACAGACCCCAGCACAGAATGTCGAAGGCGACCGGCGGATACACATACCAGGGCAGCGCCAGTAGCACGATCAGCGCACCGAGAATGCGGAGCCGGTTCAGCCACGAACCGCGCTTGATCACCGGCTCGTCGAGTTGCAGGTGCGCGGTCTCCGCTTCGAGGCTCACGCCGCCTCCTCCCGTCCGAATAGTCCGGCCGGCCGGACGAGGATGACCAGGGCCATGAGGATGAAGATGACGATCTGGGCATACGCGGGGGCGTAAGCCTGCCCGTACGCCTCGACCAGCCCGACCAGGAAACCCGCGACGACGGCGCCGAGGATGGACCCCAGCCCGCCGATCACCACGACGGCGAACAGGATGATGATGAAGCTGCCACCCATTTCCGGGGTAATTGCGCCGTTCGGGGCGCGGAGAACGCCCGCTAGACCGGCGAGCGCGATCCCGAATCCGAAGACCGGCGTCACCCAGCGCCGCACGTTGATGCCCAGGGCGCTCGTGCGGTCGGCGTCCTCGGTGGCGGCCCGGACGATCATGCCGATGCGGGTCTTGGTGAGCAGCGCCCAGACCCCCAGGCATACGGCCAGTGAGAACAGGCAGGCGAACAGCTGGTAGACCGACAGGCTGATATCCCCGGTGCCGATGCGACCGTCCAGTCCCGCCGGGATCTCATAGGGCAGCCCGGACACGCCGTACTTCTTCTTCACCAGGTCGACCAGCAGCAACGTCAACCCGAACGTCAGCAGGAAGTTGTACAGCGGGTCCAGCGGCAGCAGCCATCGCACCAATAGCCGCTCCATCAGCACGCCGAAGACAAACAGCAGGATCGGCACGATCAGCAGGGCCGGCCAAAACCCGAGGTTGAACTCCGCCAACAGCACGGCCGACGCCACGGCGCCGAGCATGTAGCAGGCGCCGTGGCTGAAGTTCACCACCCCGAGGACCCCGAAGATAATGGCGAGGCCGAGGGCGGCCAGCGCGTAAAACCCGCCGGCCGCCAGACCCTGCAGCGTGTACTGGAGGAAGTTGCCCATCTCGCTCCTGCCTGCCCTGAATCCGGTCCCGGGGAGTCGGTCCGTCAGTCGGTCAGCCGCCCATCTTGCAGCTCGCCTGCGGCTCGCCGTAGGCCTGCGCCGCGGGCACCGTGGTGACGATCTGCTCGAGGTCCCATTCCTCCTTGACCTGATCCTTGGTCTTCACCTTGGCCAGGTAGGCATCCTTGATGACCTTGTGGTCCGCCTTGCGGATCTCCCCGTTGCGGACGAACATATCGTTGATCTTCTTGCCCTCGAGGTTCTTGACGATCTCGTCGGCGTTGTCGGTGCCGGTTTCCTGCACCGCCTCCAGGTATTGCATGGCCGCGGAGTAGTTGGCGGCGTTGGCGAACGACGGGCGCACATTCGCCTTCGCCTTGAACTTGTCCGCCCACTGCCGGTTCTGGTCGTCGAAGTTCCAGTACCAGGCGTCCGTGAACTGGGTGCCCGCGAACTGCTCGACGCCCAACGCGTGGATGTCGGTGATGAACATGAGCCCTACAGCCAATTGGGTCTTGCCCTTGAGCGCGGACTGGTTGAACTGCTTGACGAAGTTGATGAGATCGCCGCCGGCGTGCATGGACGCCACAACTTGCGGGTTGCCCTCACCGGCCTTGGTGATGAACGTGGCGAAGTTGTCGCTGGGGAACGGCGTCGCGATCGACTGCCCGACGGTGCCGCCGTTGGCCTTCACCTCGGCCGCGAAGGACTTGTTCATGTCCTGCCCGAAGGCGTAATCGGGGTAGACGATGTTCCAGCTCTTGCTGCCGGCGTCGACGATCCCCTTGGCGGAAACCTTGGCGAGCATCGCCGTGTCGTAGGCGTAGTGGAACATATATTTGTTGCAGTTCTCGCCGGACAACGTCGTCGATCCCGCGCTGATGTTGATGTAGAGCTTCTTCTTGTTCTTCGCCTGGGTCGCGATGGCGATGGCGGCCGCGGAGTTGGGCACGTCGAGGATGACGTCGGCATTCTGCCGGTCATACATTTCCTGGCTCTTCGTGTTCGCCACGTCGGGCTTGTTCTGGTGGTCGGCCTGGACCAGTTCGATGGTCTTGGCGACGGCCTTGTCGCCGTACTTGGCCTTGTAGTCGTCGATGGCCATCTGAATGGCGATGCCAGAGTTGGGCCCGGAGACGTCCTTGTAGACCCCGGATTGGTCGTTGATGAGGCCGATCACGATCTTGTCGTCGGTGAGCTTGCTCGAGCCGCCGGCCTGCGGTCCGCCGGCACCGCCGCCACAGGCGGCCAGGGCGAGCGAAGCGGAACTGGTCAGGGCGATGGCGGTGAGGTGGCGGCGGCGCATCGGTCTCTCCTCGTTGCGGTGCGAAGCGGTGCGGTGTGGGTGAAGCGGTTGGTGCGGGTCGTACGTCGTGGGCCGGGTCGCGCCCGGGTGGTCACATGCCGAGATACGTGAGCAATTCGCGTTCTCGACGGCGGAACTCGTCGTTGCCGAGGTGCTCCACGACCTTGCCCTGGGCGAGCAGGTAGTGCCGGTCGGCGACCGTGGCAGCAAACTTGACGTTCTGCTCGACCAGCAGGACCGCGACACCGTGGGCCTTGATCTCGCGGATGATCTCGCCGATCCGGGCGACGATGACCGGCGCGAGCCCCTCGCTGGGCTCATCCAGCAGCAGCAGCCGCGAACCGCTGCGCAGCACTCGGGCGATCGCGAGCATCTGCTGCTCGCCGCCGGACAGCTTGGTGCCCGGGAAGGCGCGCCGTTCCTTGAGCACGGGGAAGAAGTCGTAGATCCGATCCAGGCTCCAGGCGTCCTCGTGGACCTTCGGCGGCAGGACGAGATTCTCCTCGACCGACAGGCTGGCGTAGATGCCGCGATTATCGGGTACCCAGCCGATGCCGCGTCGCGCCCGGGCATGCGCGGGCAGCTTGACGATGTCGGCGCCGTCGAGGCGGATCTGGCCGTGCAGGTGATGGTGCAGTCCCATCACCGACCGCAGCAGGGTGGTCTTACCGGCGCCGTTGCGGCCGACCAGCGTGACCACCTCGCCGTTGCCGACGTCCAGCGAGACGTCATGCAGGACGCGGGCCTCCCCGTAACGGGCCGACAGCGACTCGATCTCCAGCACCCGTCGACCGCTGGTCGCCACGCCTGCGGCGCTCGAGGGGTCGGCGGTGGACTCAGTGGCCGACATCGGCACTCCCCAGATAGGCGGTGACGACCCGCTCGTCATTGCGGACCTGGTCGTAGGGGCCTTCGGCGAGGATCTTGCCGGCCTGCAGCACCGTGACCGTGTCCGCCAAGGAACCCACGACGTGCATGTTGTGGTCGACGAAGACCACCGTGCGACCGGCGGCGATCTGCTTGACCAGGGCGATCGTGCGGTCGATGTCCTCGATGCCCATGCCGGCGGTGGGCTCGTCGAGCAGCAGCAGCCGCGGTTCCAGGGCCAGGGCGATGGCCAGTTCCAAGGCCCGCTTCTGGCCGTAGGGCAGCGCCCCCGCCAACACGGCGGCCTGGGGGGCGAGGCCGACCTGCTCGAGCAGTTCCATCGCCCGGGGGGCGAACACGGCGAGCTTCCGGCTCGGCGACCACCATTGGCGGCCCATCCCGGTCGGGGAGGCCAACGCCAGTTCGACGTGTTCGCGCAGGCTCATCTGGTCGAAGAGGCTGGTGATCTGGAAGGACCGGGCCACTCCGAGGTGGGCGATCTGCTCGGGAGGTTTGCCGGTGATGTCCGTCCCCGCGTAATTGATGGTTCCGGACGTCGGGTGCAGGAAGCCGGACAGCAGGTTGAACAGCGTGGTCTTGCCGGCGCCATTGGGGCCGACCAGCGCGTGGATCGTGCCCTCGCGCACCGCCAGGTCCACCGCGTTGACGGCCGTGAACCCGCTGAACTCCTTGGTGAGGGCTGTCGTCTGCAGCAAGGTCTGCGACCCGGCCGGGGCGGTCCCCACCGGCTTGCGGGCATCGGGACGCGCCACGCCCACCTCCTCGTCGGCTAGTGGGTCTTTTCTACCGGATGGTCGGCATGTTGCCCAGCCGACACACCTGACAGCCGCTCGTCGCGGCTCTTCTCATACCGTGGTAGGGAGAGGGGTGCGCCGAGCGGTCAGGCGCCGAGCGGTCAGCCGCCGAGCGGTCGCCGGCGAATGGTCACCCGCCGTCGCCGTCGGCGTCGGCGTCGGCGTCGGCCAGCGTGGTCGCGTCGCCGCGGGGCACATAGCGCGCGGCGTGCTGGTCGAGCCACCACAGCGTCTCGAGGATTCCGCGGGCACGGGCCGCCGGCAGGCTCGCCGCGTCGGGTCCGGCCACCAGCGCACGACGTACGGCGTCCGCGCGGTCCGCACCCATCCCCAGCAGCCACACCCGCGCCGACCCTGCCAGGGTCGACAGGCTCATGGCGACCCGCAGCGGGGCGGGGGGCTCGGCGTCGAAGATCGGCACGACGGAATCGGAACTGCGCAGCACCGCCCGACCGGGCTCGAGGGAGGCCACTGCGCCGTCGCCGGCGACTTCCAGCAGGACCAGGTCGAACATCGGGGCCTGCCGACCGTGCGGGGCGTATTTGCGCAGCAGGGCCCCGTACTCGCGGGCCGCCTCATCCGGCGACTCGTCCTCGGGGCGGGCCGGCCCCGGCACCGGATGGATCCGTTCGGCCGGGATGCCGATCCGGGCCAACCCGGCGGACCGGGCGCGCGTGTCGAAGCGAGCGCCCGAGCCGTCGGGCAGATAGCGCTCGTCGGTCCACCAGATGTGCACCTTGTCCCAGTCGACCCGGTGTTTGGCGAGGGAGTCCGCCACGGACTCGATGACCGCCTCGGTGAGCACACCGCCGGACATGGCCACATGCGCCGCGGAGACCCATTCATCCTTGAGGCGGAAGGCGAGGGCATCGACCAGCCGCTGCGCGACGATCCGGGCCAGGGAGTTCACCGATCCGGCCACCAGGACGTGCGGCGCCCCGGGTGTCGTGCTCAACAGACCCGGCCCGGCCACCCGCGGTCCCCTCTCCTCCACCCCGACATCACTCGGGAGACTGATCGGCGTGAAGCGGACCAGAGTGAGGTCGAAGGCAAAAGTCGCAGAGCCGGATTCGCCGGTCAGTCGCGCACCGCGATCTCGTCGCCCAGGTGGAAGCCACCGGCCAACCGGAGCTCGTCGCCGCTCCAGAACAGCCCGGGATCGTAGAAGCTGGACGGCATTCCGTTGTCCAGCAAGCCCATCGCCTCGTAGGTGAGCGCCACGACCTCCGCGCAGTAGGCCGCCCGGGCGGGCATCGGTGCCGGCTCGAGCTCGTCCCGCGGCCCGCCCAGGCGCCCCGGCAGTCGCCACCGCCGGGGATCGGCGAGGCGGCCGGCGCGCCCGCGCAGCCATCGGCCGGCGAGCTGCGCGGTCGAGGGGAACGGGGTGCCGTCCCATCGGGCGATGACCCGCAGGAGGTCGTCCTCCTGGGCCCGGGAGACGTCGGGGGAGAGCTGCCGCAGCCAGGCACGCTGGGCGTAGCGGGTGGTCCACTGGTCCACGGCCGCCCCGAGATCGTGCAGCTGAACCCCGCGCTGATGGGTGCCGGCCCACACGTCGTACAGGCCCTTGCCCAGCTCGGCGTGCCACATCAGCGGCGGCAGGTCGTCGAGCACCACCGCCATGCCGACGTGGTTGACCGGCGCGTTCGTCGCGACCCGGATGGCCCGGTCGGCCACGCTGCGGCCACGGAAGATCCAGATGTCGCCGGTACGGGTGACCTCCACCGCCTGGTGCAGGGGGATCGAAACGTCGCGGGCGGGCATCTGCCCAGTGTGACAAACGGCGCGGGGGCCCCGGTGCGGCACGTCGTACGCTGAGCGGCGTGATCGAACGCGACCCGCGCAGCGCCCGCGGCAAACGGCTGATCTTCGCCCTGCGGGCGCTCGGGGTGGCCGGGCTGGCGGGGGTGGCCGCCGGGGGCGTGCTGCTGGCTCGGGATCAGCGGCGCCGCACCGCGATGAGCCCGGACCAGGTGCGGGAGCGGCTGCGGGTCCGGTACGCCGAAGCGGCCGAACCCCTCGGCGAGGGGCCCGACCGCATCGGAGAATCCTGACCGCTCACCCGAGCGTCACGGGATGACGAGCACCTGACCGGGGTTGATGAGGTCCGGGTTGGCGATGCTGTTGGCGCTGGCGATCTTCATGTATTGGTTGCCGTCGCCGTAGTAGCGCTCGGCGATCGCCCACAGCGTGTCCCCGCTCTGGACGGTGTAGGTCTGCTGCGCGGGCGCGGCCGGAGCCGCAGCGGGGGCCTCGGCGACCGCCGGCTCGGCGGCCGGTGCGTCGCCGTCGGCGGTGTTCGTGCCGGTGGACCACAGCGCCGTGCCGTCGCCGCCGTAGACGACCACGTTGCGGTCGTCCTGCAGCTCGAAGCGGACGCCGGAGCTGCCATTGGTGCCGGTGGACCACTTGGCCTCACCGCCGGCGTAGAGCACGACGTTGCCGTCGTCCTGGACGCTGAGCCGGTCGACGCCCTGGCCGTTGGTGCCGCTCGCCCAGACGACATCGCTGCCCTGCTGCAGGACGAGGTTGCCGTCGTCCTGAAGGGCGAGGACGAACTTGCCGGTGGAGGACGTCAGGCTCTCCCCACGGTTAAGGCCCTGGCCTGCAGATAGTGCGTTCATTTGTGGTCTCCCCTGACTGGTGGTGGTCCTGCCCGGGCGGCGGCTGCGCCCGGGGCGCCGACGGGTGGCGCATGACCTCCTGGAAGGTAACACCCGCTCGGACGGGCTGCCATCGGGTCGGGGCGGCGGACGATCAGTCCCGGTGCCCGACGGTTAACGGGCTGCGGGACGCACCCCGACGGCGGCCCACGCCTCGCGCACGGCGTCGACCACCGACCCGAGGCCGTAGCGGGCCGTGGCCGCGTCGATCGTGCCCGCCGCGAAACGGGCGAAGTCGGCGTCCTTCGGCAGGCGGCCCGCGACGAGCGTGTCGTACCAGATCTGCCCCGCCCGCTCCCATGCCGGCCCGCCCAACCGCGTAGCCACCAGGTAGAAGGCGTGGTTGGGGATGCCGGAATTGATGTGCACGCCGCCGTTGTCGCCGGAGTCGTCGTGCGGCAGGTCCTGGTAGTCGCGCAGGTGCGCCGGTTGCGGGTCCTTGCCCAGGCGCGGGTCGTCGTACGCCGTGCCGGGCGCCTTCATCGACCGCAGCGCCACCCCCCGCACCTGCGGGGTGAACAGCCCAGCGCCCACCAACCAGGTGGCCTCCTCGGCGCTCTGACCCGCGAGGTATTGCTCCGTGAGCACCCCGAACACGTCCGAGATCGACTCGTTGAGCGCCCCGGCCTGGGCCAGGTAGACCAGACCCGCCGTGTATTGCGTCAGCCCGTGCGCCAACTCGTGGCCGATGACGTCGATCGAGTCGGTGAAGCTGGCGAAGATCTCCCCGTCGCCGTCGCCGAACACCATCTGATCGCCGTTCCAGAAGGCGTTGTCATAGCCGCGCCGGAAGTGCACGCTCGCCACCAGCGGCAACCCGCGGCCGTCGAGGCTGTTGCGGCCGTAGACGTCGTTGAGCAGGCGCCAGGTGGCGCCCAGCCCGTCATAGGCCTCATTCGCCGATTCGTCCCGGGCCGGACCGGCGCCCTCGGTGCGGACCAGGGCGCCCGGCAGGTCGGCCCGGTGCTGGGCGTCGTGGATCCGGCGCGCCGGGGTGGCCGCGACCGGCGGCTGAGTCGGGGGAGCCTGCGGTGCACGGCGGGGGCGCCCGGTCTCGTCCAGATCCGCCCGCAATGCGCGGTCCTGCCCGCGGCCGATGCGCTCGAGCAGGTCGACCGGGACGATCCCCGGCGGTGTGCCGCCCTCCCCGGGTGGGCGCGAGGGTCCGGCGGGCCGGTCGGTGCGGACGGCGCGCACCTCCCGCTGGGTGCGCATCGCCATCTCCACGCGCAGCGTATGCGCGGCCCGCTCGGCCACCTCGCCGTCGCAGTTGGCCGCGACGGCGTCAAGCAGGTAGGGCGGCAGGATCGAGCAGTACGTCGTCATGGCGCACACTCTGCCGGTCAGGTCCGACAAGGCTCGCGGAAGAGCCACCCGGATGAGACGCGCCGACCGGCTCGTGGACCGATCGGCGCCCGGGTGGTTACCCTGACGAGGTGTTCTCTACCGCGACGCGCCGACTCGCCCTGCCGGGGCGACTTCTTCGCCGCCGCGACGGGGCCTGACCGACCGGGCCGCCCTCGTCGCGGTGATCGCCGCTGCGCGCCTGAGATGATGCAGCAGCCGGCAGGCCTGGACCCGATCCCCAGCACGAGCAGGAAGAACACGAGACGATGAAGAACAATCAGCAGCCCTCCGGCATGCCGATCGCGAAGTACCGGCCGTTCGACGAGGTCATCCCCACCAAGCTGGCCGACCGCAGTTGGCCCGACAAGGTCATCACCAAGGCCCCCCGGTGGTGCGCCGTCGACCTGCGCGACGGCAACCAGGCCCTGATCGACCCGATGAACGCCGAGCGCAAGCTGCGGATGTTCCAGCTCCTGGTGCGCATGGGTTACAAGGAGATCGAGATCGGGTTTCCTTCGGCGAGCCAGACCGACTACGACTTCGCCCGGCTGCTGATCGAGGACGGGCACATTCCCGACGACGTGACCATTCAGGTGCTGACCCAGGCGCGGGACCACCTGGTGGAGCGCACCTATGACGCCATCGCCGGCGCCGCCTCCGCGGTTGTGCATTTCTACAATTCGACGTCCATTTTGCAGCGCGAGGTCGTCTTCCACACCGACGTCGACGGGGTCACCGATATTGCCGTCCAGGCCGCGCGGCTGTGCCGCAAGCTGGAGCAGCAGATCCCGGACACCAAGATCACCTACGAATACAGTCCCGAATCGTTCACCGGCACCGAGCTGGCCGCGGCCGTCTCGGTGTGCAACGCGGTGATCGAGGAGATCGACCCGCGCCCGGACGCCCCGATCATCATCAACCTGCCGGCGACCGTGGAGATGGCCACGCCGAATGTCTATGCCGACTCGATCGAATACATGCACCGGCATTTGGCGCGGCGCGACTCGGTCATCCTGAGCCTGCACCCGCACAACGACCGCGGCACCGGGGTCGCCGCCGCCGAGCTGGGCTATCTGGCCGGCGCCGACCGCATCGAGGGCTGCCTGTTCGGCAACGGCGAGCGCACCGGCAACGTCTGCCTGGTGACGTTGGGGCTCAACCTGTTCAGCCAGGGCATCGACCCGCAGATCAACTTCTCGGACATCGACGAGATCCGGCGTACCGTCGAGCACTGCAATCAACTGCCCGTTGCCGAACGCCACCCGTACGGCGGCGACCTCGTTTACACCGCGTTTTCCGGATCCCACCAGGACGCCATCAAGAAGGGCTTCGAAGACATGGAGCGCCGGGCCGCTCTGGAGGGAAAGGCGATCGACGAGATCGTCTGGGGCGTGCCCTATCTGCCCATCGACCCGCACGATGTGGGGCGGTCCTATGAGGCCGTGGTCCGGGTCAACAGCCAGTCCGGCAAGGGCGGCGTGGCCTATCTGATGAAGTCCGAATACGGCATGGACCTGCCGCGCCGGTTGCAGATCGAGATGAGCGCCGTCGTGCAGCGCAAGACCGACGCCGAGGGTGGCGAGGTCGGCGCCCGGCAGATGTGGGACATCTTCGCCGACGAATACCTGCCCGGCACCGGCAACGGCGAAACGGCCTGGGGTCGCTTCGCGCCGGTCTCCTCCAAGACGACCTCCGACCCGGACGGGCGCGATCACGTCGAGGTGGTGGTCACCGACCGAGGCCGCGAGGTGACGCTGGACGGTCACGGGAACGGGCCGATCGCGGCGTTCATCGACGGGCTGCATGGCTACGGCATCGACGTCCGGGTGCTCGACTACTCCGAACATGCGCTCAGCTCGGGCGGGGACGCGCGGGCGGCGTCGTACGTCGAGTGCGCCGTCGGCGACCGCGTCCTGTGGGGCGTCGGGGTGCACGCCTCGATCGTGCGGGCCTCCTTCGCGGCGATCCTGTCGGCCGTGAACCGGGCCCAGCGCGACGAAGCCCACGCCGGCCACGACGCGGGCGGGAGGTCGGGCCTGGCGGGGATCGGGCAGGCCGGTACGGCGATCAGCCGCCCGGGCGGCGGCCCCTGACGTCGTTCGCCGTGGTCCAGATTTCTCGGGTCGCACCCCGGGGTGATTCCCGGCCCGCGCCCGCCGTACCTCTTCCCGTAGGGAAGGCGCCTTCCGTGGGGGAGGCGCCTTCCGTGGGGAGGCGCCTTCCGTGGGGGAGGCGCCTTCCGTGGGGGAGGCGCCTCCCTTGGGGGGAGGTGCCTTCCGTGGGGGGAGGCGCCTCTCTTGCGGGCGAGACAGCTCACGTCTGATCGAGAGCCCTCTCGCCTCAATGGGAGGCGCCTCACTCGGTGGAGGGCCGTTTCCACACCCACCCGGGCTTGACATCTCCTCCACAGGAGTCTTCGGGCACGTCGCAGGGCTCTGGAGCTGCCCGGATACTTCCCGAATGGACCATGAGCTGACAGCGGCGGCGGTGTTCAAGGCGGCGCCGTACGGCCTGCGCACGAAAGTCGAGTTGGCCGCGGCTGGGCTTGGGCCCGCAGCTGTAGCGAGCATGGTCCGCCGCGGCACTCTGACCCGGGTCACGGCCGGCTACTTCGCCCTCGGCGCTCCGACGCCGGCACCTGTCGATCGGCTCGTACGTCTCGGTCGCGCGCTGGAGGGACGGTACGGCGGGCGTGCGGTGATCAGTCACCACGTAGCACTCGCCGCTGCTGGCCTGCCGCTGTTCGAGCTGCCGCTGGACTCGGCGCATCTGACGTACCGGAGGGGCGGCTGCTACCGCGCTCGGCGGGACCATGTGGTCCACGCGGCTCCGGTCGGCGCGGATATTGTCACCACCGAGGCCCTGCCGATCGCCGAGGCCCTGGTGCAGTGTCTGGCGATGTCCGGCGAGAAGGCGTTCGTGGTGGCGGGGGACGCCGCCCTGCGCCGAGGTCTCGCGACTCGCGAGGTGCTGGCCGCCCTGGCTGATCAGCGGCGGCACGCCAAGTATCACGCCCTGCTGTCCCGCGCAGTTGCCCGGCTTGACGGCCGCAGCGAGTCGCCGGGGGAGAGCTTGACCCGGCTCGCCGTCAGCGACTTGGGACATTGCCTCACCTCTGTCAATGGCCAAGCTCAGGTCCCCGCTGGTGGCCAAGTGAAAGTCCCCACCCTCTGCGGGTTTTTCACTTGGTCAGGGGCTCACCTCCGTGGCGGGTTCGGGCTTGGCGCATGCGGTAGGACTGGC
>JAIUNK010000054.1 GCA_020161845.1 Actinomycetota bacterium | reverse complement strand
CCGTCACTGGAGAACCAGGCGGCCTGGAACAGGGAGGTGTAGGCGTAGGTCGGGTTGACGCCCTGCGCGCGAATGAGGATGGCCCCGATGCCGAAGGCGACGGCCAGGGCCAACACGGGAATGAGGATCGACTGGAACCGGGCCACGGCGGCCAGCGGCCCGCCGCCCCGGGTGGGGTCGGCGGGCCTCCTGGTGGTCGCCGGGCCGTCGGCGGGGACCTCCGGCATGGCTGGGGCTCGGCGTCAGCCGAGCTTCACACCGGTCTGCAGCGTGCCGGACTTCAGGTCGGTGACGACCTTCTCGACCGCGGCCTTGACGTCGGCCGGGATCTTGGCGTCGAAGTCGTGGTAGGGCGCCAGGCCGGCCTTGCCGGTGAAGTTGCCGCCCTTCATGCTGCCGTCCTTGGCCTGCTTGAGCAGGTCGGTGGTGCCCTCGGTGATGAGCTTCATCGCCGAGGTGACCAGGCACTTCTGGGCCTCTGGCACGGTGTTCCACTGGTCGGTGTCGACGCCGATGCAATAGATCGAGGTGCCGGCACCGGAGGCCTTGGCGATCTGCGCCAGCGCGCCGTTGCCGGTCTTGCCGCCGGCGCCGAAGATGACGTCGGCCTTCTGGTCGATCTGCTTTTGCGCCTCAGCGGCTCCCCAGGCCGGGTCGGTGAACCCGTTGTCCCCGGCCGGGTGGTAGACGGTGGTGACGGCCGCGGCGGGGTTGCTCGCCTTGGCGCCCGCCTCGAAGCCCTTGGCGAACTTCTCCACCGGCGGGATCTGCAGGCCGAGCACCTGGCCCAGCTTGTTGGTCTTCGTGAGCTTGCCGGCCAGGTAGCCCGCGGCGTAGCCGGCCTGGTCCTCGGGGAAGACGAGCCCGGTCAGGTTCGGCAGGGCGGCCTGGGCGTGGTCCTGGTCGACGCCGATGAACTTGACCGAGGGGTTCTCCTTGGCGGCCTTGGCGGTGGTGTCGCCGAGCGCAAAACCGACGGTGACGATCGCGTCGTACTTGGCGTCGGTGAACTTCTTCATGTTCGCCGCGTAGTCCTTGGTGTCGGTCGTCTCGACGTATTTCGTCTGCGAACCCGAGATCGCCTTCTTCGCGGCCTCGACGCCCTCCCAGGCGGACTGGTTGAAGGACTTGTCGTCGACCTTGCCCATGTCGGTGACCAGACCGATGCAGAAGACCTCGGCCGAGCTGCAGTCGCCCGAGGCGGCCGTGCCGGAGCCACCGGTGCTGCCGGGGGTGCCGGTGGACCCGCCGCAGCCGGCCAGGCCGAGGGCCAGCACCGGGACCAGGGCGAGCAATCGTGTGGACTTCATCATCAAGACTCCTTCTCCGCACCGCGGCTCGTCTCTCGTCTTGGGCTGGTCACGACAGTCGTCGCCGCAGCCTGCGAGCCAGCTCGGCCTCCGGGTCGCCCGGAGCTTGGGTCAGCGTACCCTCACGTAGGGCCACCACGAGTCAGCTTTTGCCGTGTCGTTACCGGCCTGCGACCTGCCACGACGCTCGGATGGGGTATAGGCGGGCGTCGCGCGGGGCCGCGACAGCTGCTCGGGGTGGCCCCGGGACCGGCCGGTGGGTTGGGTCACCAGCCGGGGGCGCAGCTCCATCCCGCGTCGACGGGGAGTACGACGCCGCTGATGCCGGAGGCGTCGGGCGAGGCCAGGAAGGCGATCGCCGCCGCCACCTCCGCCGGCGTCACCGGTCGGCGCAGGGCCGCGGCGGCGCTGTAGCGGGCCAGCCCCTGCGGCCAGTCCTGCGCGAGTCCGGGCCGGTCGATCAGGCCGGGTGCGACGCCGACCACGCGGACCCCGCGGGGGCCGAGTTCGGCGGCGGCGGCGCCGACGAGATGGTGCAGCGCGGCCTTATAGACGGCGTACGCGGCGTGTCCCGGCGCCGCCCGGTAGCCCTCGATCGAGCCCACGACGACGATCGCCGGGTGACGCTCGGGCCGCATGCGCGCGGCGGCGTGCCGGAGCAGCACCGCGGTGTGCCGCAGGGTGTGCGCGTAGAGGGCGTCCCACCCGGTCGCGTCCAGCTCGTCCCAGGCGGTCAGCTGCTGCGCACCGGCGGCGAGGACGACGACGTCCGGTACGTCGAGCGCGGCGGTGGCCTCGTCGAGGAGCCGGGAAGCCGCGGCGTCGACATCGGCAACGGCCAGGTCGGCGGCCAGCACGGCCGCTCGAGCGCCGGTCTGCACGACCTGGGCGCGCAGCGCGTCGGCCGCCGCGGCGGAGTCCCGGTGCTGCAGCGCCACGGCGTACCCGGCCGCGGCCAGCGTCGCCGCGACCGCCCGCCCCAGTCCGCCGGTCGCGCCCGTGACCAGCGCGGTTCGGCCGGGGTCGGCCGGCTCCCGGGGGGTGCCGCTCACCCGATCCCCACGAAGGTGAAGGCGCGCACGAGCTCGGCGTGTTCGGGGTACGCCGCGAGCAGCTCGGCGCGACTGCCGAGGCTGAACCGCTCGAACTCGAATGCCGGGGTGCACCAGCACGAGACCAGCGTCCACGCGCCGGAGGTGCGGGCCCCCATCCAGGTGCCGGGCTGCACGATGACCTGGCTGGCCGCCGCGTCCAGCCAGGTGCTGTGCGCCGAGCCGTCCGGGCGGAGCTGCACCAGTTCGGCCGGTGCTCCGGCCAGCCATTGCCAGCCCTCGGTCACGGTCAGGGCGTGCAGCGCCGACACGCCGCCCGGGCCGTCGGTGACGAGGAAGCGGATCGTGCTGAGCGCCTCGGTCCGTGGGCCCGGCCCCCAGAATCCGCCCTCGCCGGGCAGCGGGGACAGGTCGAACTGCCGGCGGACCTCCTCGGCTGGGGTGTCGGGGTCCGGCCAGGCGGTCATGAGTCGGACCCGGCGGCAGCCGCGCTGGCCCCGGCGGCGGCCGCCGCGGCCACTGCGCCGCGCTCGCGACAGCGGGCCAGCAGGGCGGACTCGTCGATGCGGGTGCTGCGGCGCGCCGCGACGACGTGCTCGCCGTCGACGAAGACATCGGTGACATCGCCGCGGCCGGCCGCGTAGACGATCAGCGCGTGCGGATCGTGCACCGGGGTCAGGTGCGCGGCGTCGAGGTCGAGCAGGATCAGGTCGGCCCGCTTGCCGGTCTCGACGCTGCCGATGAGGTCGCCGAGCCCCAGTCCGCGGGCGCCGTCCAGGGTGGCCGCGCGGACGATCTCCGCGGCGGAGGCGGCGTCCGGACGCGCCGCGGTGAGCCGGGCCAGCAGGGCGGCGAGCCGCATCGCGACGAACATGTCGAGGTCGTTGCTGGAGGAGCAGCCGTCCGTGCCGATCCCCCGGCGCAGCCCGGCCGTCCGGTAGGCGGCCCAGTTCAGGGCGCCGGAGGCCAGCTTGAGGTTGGACCCGGGGCAGTGCGCCACCGTGATCGGGTGCGGCGCCGCACCCGCCGCGATCTCGAGATCGGCGGCGTCCAGGTGCACGCCGTGCCCGAAGACCACCGGAAAGTCGCCGGTCAGGGCGCCGGCGTCGGCGAGCACCCGGGTCGGCGTCCGGCCGCGCTGCTGCGCCACGATGGCGTTCTCCGCGACGTTCTCCGAGACGTGGGTGTGCAGTAGCGGCCGGTCCCAGCCGCGCAGGACGTCGGCGAGGTCACGCAGGTGTTCCGGGGAGACCAGGTAGGTGGAGTGGGGCGCGAGGCACGCGGGCGTCAGCGGCCCGCCGATCTCCGCCTGCTCGGCCGGCCAGGCCGCCAGGTCGGCCAGGCGGCGGTCCCAGTCGCGGTGGTCCGGGCCGGGCTCGTCGAAGAACGTCGGGCCGCCGACGTGCCGCAGCCCCACCGCGACGGCGGCGGCGTGTGCCGCGCGGTGGTGGAAGTACATGTCCAGCGCCGTCGTCGTTCCGCCGCGCAGGGCCTCCAGGGCGCCCAGGCCGGCGCCCAGGCCCACCGTGTCCGCATCCATCACGGCGCCCTCGGCGGCCCACACCTGGGCCAGGAAGCCCTGCAGGTCGACGTCCTCGGCGAGGCCGCGCAGCAGAGTCATCGGAGTGTGCGTGTGCAGGTTGACCAGGCCCGGCATGAGCAGGTGGCGGCGCGCGTCGATCGTCTGCGCGCCCAGCTCGGCGGCCCGGCGGCGCAGCGGGGAGGCGCCGGTGGGGTCGGCGGGGGCCAGGTCGGCGATGGTCCCCTGCGCCAGCAGGACGTCATGGTCGCGAAGCGCGCGGCCCGCGTCGTCGCCCACGACGACCCAGTCGCAGCCGGCCAGCAGCACGGGTGCGGCGGTCATCGCGTCGCCGCCCGGGTGGCCAGCAGCCGATCGAGGACGGCGAGGACTCGTTCGCCGGAGGCGGCCAGGGTGGCGTTGACCTCCTCGACCGTCACCGGCTCATCGACCAGGCCGGCGCACGGATTGCAGACCAGGGCTACCGCGGCATACCGCAGTCCCGCCTCCACCGCGAGCGTGCATTCGGGGATCCCGGTCATGCCGGCGACCGTGCCGCCCAACAGCCCCGCCATCCGCACCTCCGCGGGGGACTCGAAGCGCGGCCCCTCGAACGCGGCATACACGCCCCCGTCCCGGATCGGCTGCCCGCAGTCGGCGGCTGCTTGCAGGAGTTCGCGCCGCAGCTCGGGGTGATAGGCGGTCGAGACGTCGACGTGCACCACGCCTTCGGGGGTGGAGCCGTCGAAGAACGTCAGCGCCCGGGCCTTGGTGAAGTCGAGGAAGTCGTCCAGCAGGACGAGATCGCCCGGCGCCAGCGCGGGGTCGATGCTGCCCACCGCGTTGACGGCGAACACGTCCCGGGCCCCGACGTCCCGCAGGGCGGCGATGTTGGCCCGGTAGTTCACCAGGTGCGGGGGCACGCCATGGCCGGTGCCGTGCCGGGTCAGGAAGGCGACGGCCAGCCCGTGCCAGCGGCCCAGGGTGAGCCGCGCGATGCCGAACGGCGTGGTCACCTCGCGCGACGTCGCGTCGGCGAGCTGTGCCAGTTCATAGAAGCCGGTGCCGGCGATGATCCCGATGGGCGCCTCGCGCCGGTCCCCCGAGGTAGTGCTCACCAGGCCAGGGTAGGCCCCGGGAACGCCGGACGAGCGGACGATCGGCCCGCGCGCCCGGGGGCTCGTGCCGACCGCGTCGCCGTTCCTGGCCGGCACGGGTCACCGCACTGTTCCTGATCGGTTGGCGCCCTGGGCGCCTGGCTGGTCCGCCGCACCGCCCCCTCCCGGACAGCGACGCCGGTCCACGGTTCATGTCGTGAGCGCTGTCCCTAGCGACATACAGTGTCCGCCGAGGCATTGAGACCGCGCGCGGCGACAGACCGTTGGCCTGCAGCGATGCGAGTTCCCCGATCCGCCCCATGCCCTCGCCGGCCGACACTGTATGTCGTTAGGGACACGCCGTGCCGAAGAGATGAGGGTCACCAGGCGGCGTTGTACGCCGTGACCGCGGCCGGGTTGGCGTCCTTGTCGATCGTCACCGTCTCCACCGCGAGACGCTTGGACTTGGCGGTCACGTCGAGCCAGGCCCGCATGCTGGTGACCTGCCAGGCCGAGGTGTCCTTGGTGATCGACCACGAGACAGCCACACGTTTGCCCTTGCCAGCGGCCCAGTCCGACCAGTCCGTGAGGCCGCCCTTGCCGGTGACCAGCGTCGGCCACGGCTTGTCGGCGGGAATGGTGAGCCCGACGAGGTCGACGGCGTCACCCGGCCAGGCGCTGTCCCAGCCCGCCGGGTCGGTCCCGATCGGCGCCGACCATTCGATCAGGACCTTGGGGGCGGCGGCCTTCACCGTCGCGGCGATGCGCTCGACCGCCGTTCTGGCCTGCCGGGCGTCGGCACCGGCCGGGGTGGTCAGTCGCAGTACCGGCGGCTTGCCCGTCACCGTCGACAGCGAGGACCCCACCGAGGCCCACCCCGCTACCGTCTCACCACGGCTCACCGCCGCCAGGTCGTCCCCGCCCAACGTGACCGGGGCCCGCAGGACCAGCTGCGCACCGGTCGCGGTGACATTGGTCCACAGCGCGGCCGTCGGGGTCAGGGCGATGGGGTGGGCGTCGTCGAGCTGCACCGTGATCGCGTCGAGAGCCCGGCCACGGCCGGTCGCGGCTGCTGCTGCCGCCGTCACGTCGTTGCCCGGCGCGGTCATCCCGCTGGCCCATCCGCTGGCCGGCGCCAGCGATGGCGCGGGCTTGGGCGCCTGCGTGGAGGGGAGTTGCGGCGTCGGCCGGGCGGCCACGGGACCGCGCACCGGCGCGACCCGAGCCGGGGTCGCCTCGAGGGTCAGCACGTCCGGTCCGGTCGCCGTGACCCGCGCGGTACCACTCGGCCGAGGGGTCGCCGACGCCGCACTCGGTGTCGGAACGCTCGGTGCGGTCGCGGGCGAGGATGCGGCGGTCGAGGATGCGGTGGTCGAGGGTACGGGCGTCGTGGACCCCGACTCGGTGGGGATGCTCGACCGCGGGCCGGCCGGGCTTGTCAGCGTCGCCGGCGCGGTGGTGCTGTCGACCTGGGTTGCGCGCGTGGCACCCGGCCGGGACGGCACCGGGATCGTGGTGCGTGGTGGCGTCGCCGTCGCGGGCGGGTTCACCGTCGGCTTCGTCGGGCTCGTCGGGGTCGGGGTGATCCGGGGCGGTGTCGGGACCGGTACGCCGGAGGATGTGGGCTTGGGGGCCTGCTGGCCACGGCTGGTGTCGGCGGGCTTGGTGTCTGCACTCTTGGGCGCGCTGGTCTTCGGCGGGCTGGCCTTGGGCGCGCTGGTCTTCGGCGTGCTCGGGGTGGGCGCGCCCGTCGGGCTCTGGGCGGACTTCGACGCCTTGGTCCGCAGATCGGCGGTGCTGGGCTTGGTGGCTCCCGACGCGGCGGAGCCCGAGCCGGACGTGGCCTGGGTCGGACTCGTCGCGGCCGTCGGGCGGGTCGGCGCCGACGGGGAGGTCGAACCCGACGGGCTTGGGGGAGGCGTCGGGTCGTCCGAGCCGGGCCAGATCTGGCGTAGGGCGTCGAGGATGGCCTCCGTCGGGGTCGGCGCGGCCGGGGCGCGGTCCTGCATGGTCGGCGCTGCGCTCGAGGGCGCCGAGGAAGCCGGGTCCGGCGCCGTCACGCCCGACGTCGGCGGCCCCCAGGTCGGCGGCCCCCAGGTCGACGGCGTCGAGGTCGGTGTGTCAGCGGGTGCGGTGGCGGTCGGCAGGGTGGCGGCTGGCAGGGTGGCGGCTGGCAGGGTGGCGGTCGGCAGTATGGCGGCCGGCGGGGTGGCCTCGGGTGGGGTGGCGCCCCGGGTCTTGGGGGTGCTCGCGCGCGTTGGCGAGGTCGGCGTCACCCGCGGCGGTCGAGGCTGCTCCGGGGCGGGGGTCACGCCCGGCGGCACCCCCGGCGGAAGCGGCGCAGGCGGCTGGATCTCGACGCGGATCGGCTCGCCGGGCTGGACCGGAATCACGACAACGACACCCGCGTCCGGCCGACCCGCAGCGGTGGCTGTCGAGGTCGCCACCGGCTCGGGCGCCGCAACCGGCTGGGTCGCCGTGACGGGCCCGGATGTCTCGACCGGATCGGGTGCCGGCGTGCCACCAGGCGTGGACTGCGGCGTCGGAGCCGGCGTAGGCACGGCGGTCGCCCAGCCCGAAGGCTTGGATGCTGCGGCCGTCTCGGGGGCTACGGTCGGTGTCGCAGCCCGACGTGGGGTCGGTGTCGCGGCCCGACGTGGGGTCGGTGTCGCGGTCGTGGGGCCGGGCTCGGGTGGCGCTGAGGTGGTGACCTGCGACGCCGGCGCGGCCTCCGGGTCGGTCGAGCCCCCGGACGGACCGGTGGCCGCCGGCGTCGACGTACGGCTGCGTCGCGGCACGGGAGCCGGCGTCGGCTCGGTGGGAGCCGGCGGCGGGGATGTCTCGACGGCGGTTCGGCCGTCCGGCGTCGCCGGAGCGGCGGGGACCGGGACACTCGGCGCGTTGGCCGGCACCGGCACGCTGCGTTCGGGGCCGCCGGCTTCGGGGAGCGGGGCCGGCCCGGAGCCCGGGATGCTCGCACCCGGCGGGGTCGGGATGGTGGTCTCGGCGGCGGACGCCGTACCGGCACCAGCTATGACCAGCGCCGTGGCCAGGGGCAACGCGGCCGCCACGGAGACGGCCCGGGTGGAGATGTGGACGTTCATGTGCTCGCCTGTCCTGTGGAGGGGTGGGGTGGGCGGGATTCTGCGCGGGACTACGGGGCGCCGGTGTCGGGAGGCTTCGCGGGCGCCGGGAGCGGCGGGCTCATGGCGCCCCCTTGGGTGGTAGGAGATAGACCAGTTCCTCGGCGCCGACGGTGGCCCGCACGGCCGCCGCCGTCGTGGCCAGGTCCTCGGGAAAGGCCTCGTCATCGGGCAGCGCGCCGGCGGGGATCTGCGGGCCGACCAGCACCCGCTGCGTGCCGATCCGGCCCAGCGCGCGGTCCGCGCTGACCAGTTCGGTGCGCCAGGACCCGAGGTCCGCAGATCTGCCGCTGGTCAGATCGACCATCGTGCGGCCGAGGATGCCCCACCGCCGCGACGGCGAGGGGTACCAGTCGGCGGCGTCGCCGTCGAACCAGGCCGGGCCGCCCCAGGCGAACCGGACGTCGCGAGCCCGATCGCTGTAGACGGCGAGGTAGGCGCTCCCCTTGGTCGGCGAGGACAGCACCGTGACGATGGATTCGCCGAGATAGGCCACGATCGTCGGCGCCCCAGGCGGCCCCGGGCTTTCCCACGCCACGGGGTTTGGGGTGACCTGTCCCGGTCGCAGATGCCACCAGCCGGCCGGGCCGGTGGCCGTGACGACGCCGTCGCTGCGTGCCGCCAACGGGGTGGCGCCGTCGGGGACGGGGCAGCCGGCCAACTTCCCGCCGACCACCATGCTCGCCGTACGCCCCTGATCCGTCACGACCAGCGGCGCCGTCCCGTGCAGGCGGACGGTGGCACCGGGCGGCAGCGCGATGTCGTGTGCCTCGCCGGACTCCAGGTCCCACCAAGCCAACCGGTCACCGACCGCGGCGGCGATCACCCGTCGCCCGTCCACCGTGCTCACGGCCAGGTCGGTGCCGGGCGTGCCGTCCGGGTATCGGGCGGTCCAGCGGGCCTCGCCCCCGGCGACGTCGACGAGCGCCACGACGCGATCGCTGGTCACGAACGCCATGGCCGTGCCGTCGACCATGAGCACCCGGCCGGAGTCCGTGAGCAGCGGCGGGGTGCGCCAGCGAGCCTTGGTGTCCCATTCGGCGGGGGCGGTCACCCCGATCGCCTCGTCGCGCACGATCGTGACCGTGGGGCGCCCCCGCATCAGCAGGGCCGAGACGGCGACGATGGCGACCAGCGCGACGACGGCGACGGCGCCGATGACGAAGAGCTTGCGTCCGGACCGCTCGCGGGTGTCGTGGGTGGCTGGGGCGCGGGCGGGCGCCGTATCGGGCTTCGTGGGCGCGGCGCGCTCCGGCCGTCCCGCGCCCCGGCGGACCAGGGTCGGGCGCCGGCGAGGCTGCGTGACCTCGCCCCGGGGAGTTCTCGGGGCGCGTCGGAGGTCCGCCGCTGAGGTGCTCGCCGGCCGGTACGGCGGGTGCTCGGGCACACTGCCGCGCCGAGTCGGGCCGGCCGGGGCGGGGGAGCCCGGGATGGCGGTGGGGCTGGCGGCGCTGCTGCGGAGGGCCGCCATGAGCGCGTCGGCCGGATCGGCCGGTACGTCGTGCGCCGCAGCAGCGGAGGCGGGCGCATCAGCAGAAGGCTCGGGCGCATCAGCAGTGGAGGCGGGCGCATCAGCAGGGGGATCGGGCGCATCAGCGGGGGGTTCGGGCGCGTCAGCGGGAGGGTCGGGCGCGTCGGCGGGGGACTCCGGCGAGGGATGAACGACGCCCGAGGCGTCCACCAGCACGGTGCCCAGGGTGGCGCCGTGGTGGGCGAACTCGGCGCGCACCCGGCCGGTCGGGGTGGTCAGCGCCAGCCGCCGTAGATAGCCCGAGACGGCGTCGGCCGCGCTGTCGTAGTCGCCGGTCGCCACGCAGGATCGCCCGACGAAGGCGGCGAGCCCGGTGTCGGTGTCGACCCACTCGACGTGGATCAGCGGCGCGGCGTCGGGGGGTCTCACCGAGGTTCCCCTCGCCCGGGAAGCACCCCGTCGCCCGGGCGCGGCACACCGTCGCAGCGGCGCGTGACGCGCCGCCCTCGATCGACGGAAGTGCCTGTCGCACAATGCATATGGTGGCTCCCCGAGAGCGCCCGAACGGCCGGATTTGCGGCATTTCTCATTGCCGCGGCAAGCGGTCAATCTAGCGGATCTCGGGGGCCTGGGAACGTGGTGATGAGCCGCGCTGTGGATAACATCTGTGTCCGGCGCCGACGTCAATTCCGGGCATTCTCCGGGAGGCATCGCGGCGGCTGACGACGGCTCCCCAGCGGCCGCCTTTCGGCGGCAAAACACTTGACGTCCTTGCCCGTTCGGCGGCCACGTCGAGGCCGCGCGGGGGGCTCGCGGGCGGTCGGCGGGTTGGTCGGGATTGCTCCAGAGATCTCGTGACTATTGCGCGGGCTGAGACCAAAGGTCATTCTGCAGGGTGGGGCGGGCGATTCTGTCGGCGAACGGCTCTCTGGTGCTCAGGGCGGGGGAGCCTCGTGACCGGGGACGCTCGGGACCCGGGTCTGCCCGCGGACCGGGTCGGCCTCGGGTCGGCCTCGGGTCGGCCCCGGGTCGCCGCAGCGTCTTTGCGGCGACCGAGAATGCGCCAAGCTTCGAATATCCCCGAATCTCAGGCGAATTGCGATCCCAATACGACCTCAGGAGGTGGCGCCGTCCAGGGTTGTCAAGTCGTCGGCGTCGATGATGCGATAGGCGTAGCCCTGCTCGGCGAGGAATCGTTGTCGGTGCGCCGCGAATTCGGCGTCCACCGTGTCGCGGGCGACCACCGTATAAAAGTGCGCGGCCCGTCCGTCGCCCTTGGGTCGCAGCACCCGGCCGAGGCGCTGGGCCTCTTCCTGCCGGGATCCGAACGTGCCCGACACCTGGATCGCGACCGACGCCTCGGGGAGGTCGATGGAGAAGTTGGCGACCTTGCTCACGACGAGCGTGGCGATCTCCCCATGTCGGAACGCGTCGAACAACTTCTGGCGCTGCGGCACGCTCGTCTCCCCCGTGATGAGCTCCGCGTCCAGCCGGGCAGCCAAGGCGTTCAGTTGATCGAGGTATTGCCCGATCACGAGGGTGGGTTGGCCCGCGTGACGGCGTACGAGGTTTTCGACGACGCGATCCTTGACCGGGGCGCACGAGGCGAGTCGGTAGCGTTCCTCCGGTTCCGCCGTCGCATAGGCCATCCGGTAGGCGTCCGGCAGCGCGACCCGGACCTCGACGCAGTCGGCGGGCGCGATGTAGCCCTGGGCCTCGATGTCCTTCCACGGCGCGTCGTAGCGCTTCGGCCCGATGAGGGAGAACACGTCCGACTCCCGGCCGTCCTCGCGGACCAGCGTCGCGGTCAGTCCCAGCCGGCGCCGGGCCTGCAGGTCCGCGGTCATCCGGAAGATCGGGGCGGGCAGCAGGTGCACCTCGTCGTAGACGATGAGCCCCCAGTCGCGGGCGTCGAGCAGGTCGAGGTGGGTGTAGGCGCCCTTGCGGCGGGTCGTCAACACCTGGTACGTCGCGATGGTGATCGGCCGGATCTCCTTGCGGGCGCCGCTGTATTCGCCGATCTCGTCGTCGGTCAGCGAGGTACGGCGCAGCAGCTCGTCGCGCCACTGCCGGGCGCTGACCGTGTTCGTGACGAGGATCAGCGTCGTGGTCGCCGAGCGGGCCATCGCCGCAGCGCCGACCAGCGTCTTCCCGGCCCCGCAGGGCAGGACGACGACGCCTGAGCCGCCGTGCCAGAACCCGTCGACCGCCTGCTCCTGATAGGGCCGCAGGGCCCAGTCGTCCTGGTGCAGCTCGATGGGGTGGGCCTCGCCGTTGACATAGCCGGCGCGGTCCTCCGCGGGCCAGCCGACCTTGAGCAACTCCTGCTTGAGGTGGCCGCGCTCGCTGGGGTGGACCAGCACCGTGGTCCGGTCGATCCGTTCCCCGAGCAGGGGCTTGATCCGCTTGGAGCGCAGCACCTCTTCTAACACCGGCACATCCGTGGTCTCCAGCACCAACCGATCGCCGTCCTTGGTCAGGACCAGCCGACCGTACCGGTCCATCGTGTCCGCCACGTCGACCAACAGCGCGTGCGGTACCGGATAGCGGGAGAACGTGACGAGCGCGTCGACGACCTGTTCGGCATCGTGTCCGGCGGCGCGGGCGTTCCACAGCCCGAGCGGGGTGACCCGGTAGGTGTGCACGTGCTCCGGGGCGCGCTCCAGCTCCGCGAACGGTGCGATGGCCGCCCGCGCGGCGCCGGCGCGCGGATGGTCGACCTCCAGCAGCAGGGTCTTGTCGCTCTGGACGATGAGCGGCCCGTCGCTCGGTGCGTCCGAGGTCAACGCCACACCAACGACCGCCAGGCCATGCCGCCGAAGAAGCCCATGACGCCCACCACCAGGCCGATGATCGCGAACGTCCGCGCCTGTTTGACCTTGGCCAGCCCATCCAGGCCCCCCGCCTCGATCGCGTGCGTGACGCCGCCGACACGGGCCAGCACCACCATCGCCAGGATCAGGCCGAAGAAGTTGCAGAACAGCGCGAGCGGGATCGACACCAGGCCCATGGTGCGCAGCGACTGCGCCTTGGGGTGTTCGACCTGTAGCTGCGGCGGCTGGCCGTAGGGCGCGGCCGGCCCGTGCGGCGGGACCTGCCCGTGCGGCGGGACCTGCCCGGACGGCGCCGGCTGACCCCAGCGCGCCGGACCGTCCTGCGGGCCGCTCGCGTACGGCGGGATCGGGCTGCCGTATCCGGATCCGTTGCTGGTGGGCATCTGATCGGGCGAGCCCGAGCCGTCCGCCGGACCCGGCTGCCAGGACGCGCGACCCCCTGAGCCGGCCCCGCCCTCGGGCTGCTCGTGTCGCCAGTCGTCGTTGCTCACTGGTCCACCATTCTCGTGTCGTCGTTCTCCGATGGAGCGCTGATGCACCCCGGGTGCCACCAGGTCACTGCCCTGCTCGCTTGACGCCGAGGACGTCCAGCATGAGATCTGCAGGATCTGGTGGTGGCCCGGGACGTGTGGACCGTCGA
>JAIUNK010000009.1 GCA_020161845.1 Actinomycetota bacterium | reverse complement strand
CCTGGCCCGAGCCTGGACCCGCGTCATCTACCGCTGCTGGCACACCGAACAGCCCTACGACGCCAACCTGCACGGCGGAGCGCAGAGGTTGCCGATCGCGGCCTGAGGTTGACTCAGGAAGTGTCATGGCCACTCCACCCGGCTGCGGGGCACCGGTTCGTGGCTCTGAGCAGCGATCGGGTCATCGGCCACCGGCACGGCGGCCAGGCCCAGCCGCTGCCGCAGCGCGTCGGCGCCGGGGCACAGACCCCCATCGGCCCGCCACGCGGGGACGACCGACAGCCGCGGACCACGGCCGCAGAGCACCCCGATGGTCTCGATCCGCCGACCCTGCGGCGTCCGCCGAAGGTGCACCACCGCCTCGACGGCGCTGCCCAGCTGCGCCCGCGTCGCCTGCGGCGTCATCCCGGCCAAGGCCCCGAGCGCCTCCACACGGGCCACCACGTCCTCGATGCGGTTCGCGTGCAGCGTGCCGGCACCCCCCTCGTGACCGGTATTGAGCGCGGTCAGCAACTCCCGCACCTCGCCGCCGCGGACCTCGCCCACCACCAGACGGTCGGGCCGCATCCGCAACGACTGCCGGACGAGGGCGACCAGGTCGACCCCGCCCCGGCCCTCGACATTGGGCGAGCGCCCCTCCAACCGCACCAGGTGCGGATGATCCACGCACAGCTCCGCGACGTCCTCGACGACGACGATCCGTTCATCGGCCGGGACCTCGGCCAGCAGCGCGGCCAGGAGGGTGGTCTTGCCGCTGCCGGTGCCGCCGGTCACGACGTACGACGCCTTGGCCGCCACCAACGCCCGCAGCCAGGCCGCCGCCGCCTCGGTGACCGAACCCCAGGAGCGCAGGTCCTGCAGTCGCGGCGCTCGACGCCGTGGCACCCGCAGGCTGAGGTGCGCCGCGGTGGGCACCAGGGGCGGCAGGATCGCGTGCAGCCGTACGCCGCCGGGCAGGCAGCCGTCGACATAGGGGCTGGCGTCGTCGAGACGTCGCCCGGCCAGGCCGGCCAGGCGGACGGCCAGGCGCCGTACGGCGTCCGCGTCGCCCACCTCGCAGGAGGTACGCCGTAGCCCGCTGCCGTCGTCGACCCACACCCCATCGACGCCGTTGACCAGGACGTCGGTGACGTCCGGGCGGTCCAACAGCTCCTGCAGCGGCCCTGCGCCCAGCACCCGGGCGGCCAGTTCGGCGTTCGCCGCCCGTAGGCCGTCGGCACCCAGCAGGTCGGCGCGCGGGACCAGGAGCCGGCTCACCCCCGCGCTGCTCGGCGACTCGCCCGCGCCGACGAGCTGGGCCACCCGCAGCGCCTCCTCCGGGCCCCACCCGCTCACGCGATCCGCTCCTGCGCCGCCAGGACGCCCCAGAACCGGTCCGCCAGGGCCCCGAGCCGGGTCCGCGCGGCGCCCGGGGGCACGCCACGGGCCAGCGCGTCGTCCAGCCGCGGGTCGTCCGGGACCACCCCCAGCAACGGCAGGCCCAGCCGTTCGGCCACGAGATCGGCGAGGTCCGCGCGGCCGCGGGGGACCCGCTGGACCAGCCAGGCCCGCCCGGCCCCGCCCGCGGCGACAATGGCTGCCGCCCGACCGGCCCGGGCCAGCGCGGGGACACCGGCCCCCACCACCAGGATCAGGTCGTCGCAGCAGGGTGGACCCGATCCCGCCGTGGCAGGCCCCACAGCACCGGCCGGCCCCACAGCACCGATCGGCCCCGCGCCACCGGCCGTCCCGAGGTCGAGGACGAGGGCATCGGCAGCCGCGGCGAGGGCCGTCAGCACCGGGCCGGGGTCGGCGCCCTCGCTGCCGAGCGGCTGACCGGGCGGCTGATCGGCGGGCTGATCGGCGGCGGCGAGCACGTGCACGCCGTCGGCGGAGACGGGCAGGTGTCGCAGCAGGGCCGCTCCGTCGAGTCGGCCCCGGGCGGCGGCCAGGTCGGGCCAGCGGGCCCCGGGCCTGGATTCGAGGTCGAAGAGCGCGTCGATGCCGCCGCCGTGCGCGCTGGCGTCCGCGCAGACGGTGCGCAGTCCGGTCCGGGCGGCGACGGTGGCCAGGGCGGCGGCCACACACGACGTACCGACTCCGCCGGAGGCCCCGAGCACCCCCACGACAGCGGCGCCGCCGGCGCCCCGCCCACCCATCGTTGCTACGCGCGTCATGGTCCCAGGCTGACGGCGCCGACCGGTCCGGGCGGCGGGGCCGGCGCGAGGTGTGGACGAGGCCGACGTCGCCCAGGGGGTGTGGATACCGGAAAACGGGGGCGGCCCCCGTTGGGGGGACAACGGGGGCCGCCAACGCGCCTAACTCCGGGGGGGAGGAGTTGGTGCGCCGCGCTCAACCCGAAGGGAGCGCTAGGCACAGTCTGCCTCCCCTGCGGCCCTGGAGGCAAACCCATCTTTGCGCGTCGCCTCGCGTGTCGCGCCCCTATTCGGACGTCCGCCTCAGCCGTCGGGACTCTGGCCAGCCCGAACGCAATTCGCGGCGGTTGCGACAATGGGTCCAGACACGTCGATGGCACTCCCCGAGGACCCGGGGAGTGCCATCGATGACGTGCGACTCGCGAGTTATCAAGCGTGCATCAGAGCGCCCGGTAGGGCCGATGACACCGCCCGGTTAACCCGGTCGAGTCGCCCGCGGCACCTGCCGGGACCGTCCATCAGTGGACTGCCCGCGAGTGGGTTCTCGTCTGTCTCACGTCGGCGGCGAGGTGATCGCCGTCTTGATGTCAGGTGTACTCCTCGGCGGCGGCGGGGGCCAGCCGATCGTGCTGTCGCCCTTATCACATCGCCAAGCGGCGTGTCACATCGGGGCCGGTCGGGACGGCCGACGCCGAGCCGCTCGAGACCGCGACCCGCGCCGCTCGGGTCCGCTCGGGTCAGCTCGGCAGCCGCCCGGCCAGCACCGCGTCCGCGATGCTGCGCCCCTCCGCCACGGCCGCCAGCATGGACCGACCCCAGTGCGTCAGCCACAGCTCGACCCCCTCGCGGCGGCCCGTGGCATACCCCGCCAGGGAGCCGACGTACGCCGCGCTACCGGCATGGCCGAAGCCGACTTCCGGTACGGCGACCCCGGTGGGGTCCAGCCCGCTCGCGACGACGAAGGCCCGGTCCAGCGCGCGCGCCACCAATCCGTTGCCCCGCACGAACGGGCGCACGTGGGCGATCTCGGCGTGCGCGATCGCGGCGACCACATAGGCCGGGGCGCTCGCATCGGCAAGCAGACTGCCCAGCCCCTGCAGCCGGGCAGCCACCTCTCGCGCCGGTGGGGCGGCACCCAGGTCGGTCAGCTCCGCCACCAACTCCTGCTCGCGTCGCGGCCGCGCAACCGCCTCGGCCGCCAGCAGCGGCGCTCCGGCGGCCACGTGCAGCCGAGTGATGGCCTGACCCGGAGCGGTGCGCACCAGTCCGGCCACGTGCTCCGCCTCGGCCGTGGCCTGCACGGCGGCACGGACCACCGCGTCGGTGGCGTCCCGGCCGGTGGCCGGCTCGGCGGCGCCGCACAGCATGCGGCGTACGGTCGCCTCGTCCACCCGCGCCCCGTCGAGTTCCGCGCTCGCGCGGGCGCCGCGCACGCGCGACTCCGCGGCCGCCTCCGGGATGCGCCGGCGCAGCGCCTGGTGCCAGCGCAGCTGGGTGCAGGCGTCCCGCACCTCGGCCACGAGGGGAGCGACATCGGGCCAGGCGGCCATGTCGCGAAGGATGTCGGCCTGGGTCACCCGGTCAGCCTAGAGTTCGCTGGGTGATCGCGATGCCGCCGCCCTTCGCCTGGGAGGGAATCGAGGGGGTGCCCGGCTGGGCGGCCCTGGCCCTGATGGCGGCCGCGGCGATCGTGATCGCCGTCGCCATCACCTACGGGCTGCGCAACCGCGGCCGACTCACCTCCCCCGAGGCGCGGGCGACGTACGAGGCCCTGCACGTCGCCGCCGCCGCCGGCCGGCACCTGCGGGACGGCCTGACCCCCAAAGCCGCCGCGCGCGCCGCCCGCGACCTGCGTCCCCTGCTGCAAGTCGCCGCGGTCTCGCTGTGCGACCCGACGGACGTGCTCGCCTGGGAGGGCGCCGGGGCGCACCACCGGGACGCGGTGCTGGAACTGAGCCGCGAGGTGCTGGAGAAGGGCGCCACGGTCCGCCTCGGCGAGTTGGAGTTGCACTGCGGCAACATCGACTGCCCGATCCGGGGCGCGATCCTTGCCCCCATCGTCAGCGAGGACCGCACGGTGGGGGTGCTCGGCAGTTATGACCACACGGTGACCGCCGACCTGGTCCGGGCGACCGAGGCGGTCGCCGACTGGATCAGCACCCAGGTGGATCTCGCGGAGTTGGCGATTCAGCGCGAGCGGGTGATGGAGGCCGAGCTGCGGGCCTTGCGGGCTCAGATCAGCCCGCACTTCATCTACAACTCCCTGGCCGCGATCGCGAGTTTCGTGCGGACCGATCCGCCGCGGGCGCGCGAGCTGCTCCTGGAGTTCGCCGATTTCACCAGGTATGCCCTGCGCAAGTCCGGCCCGATGGCGACCCTGTCGGAGGAATTGGCCAACATCGAGCGCTATCTGACCCTGGAGCAGGCGCGGTTCGGCGAGCGCATGGTGGTCAGCCTGATGCTGGCCCCCGAGGTGCTCGCCGTTCAGGTGCCCACGTTGACGATCCAGCCCCTCGTGGAGAACGCGGTCAAGCACGGCATCGAGGCCTCCCCCGGGGTGGGGCACGTCTCGATCACCGCGCGGGACATGGGCACCGACGCCGAGATCGCCATCGAGGACGACGGCGTGGGGGCCGATCCCGACGAGATCCGGGCCATGCTCGCCGGCGAACGGGGCGACCACGTGGGGCTGACCAATGTCGACGCCCGGTTGCGCCAGACCTACGGCGACGACTACGGCCTGGTGGTCGAGACGGCCGTCGGAGCGGGATCGCGGGTTTCATTTCGTGTGCCCAAGTACTCACGTCGCGTCCAGGACCGTTGAGCGCACCCGCAGGTACGCTCAACGCATGAGTACGGAAGCTGGCCCTGCCCGGGATGGGCTGTCGGTGCTGGTCGTCGACGACGAGATGCCAGCTCTCAACGAATTGGCGTGGCTGCTCAGTCAGGACGACCGGGTTGCGGAGGTGCGCACTGCCGCAAGCGGGGCCGATGCCCTGCGCGCGCTGGACGCTGCCTCGGCCGACGTGGTCTTCTGCGACATCAGCATGCCGGGCCTGGACGGGTTGGAGCTGGCCCGAGTGCTGGGCCGCTTCGCGGAGCGTCCCCAGATCGTCTTCGTCACCGCCTTCGAGAAGCATGCGGTGGACGCCTTCGAGGTCTCGGCCACGGACTACCTGATCAAGCCGATCCGCGAAGAACGGCTTGCGGAGGCCGTTCGCCGGGTCGTCACCGCGCGGCACACCGCGGCACCCACGACGCCCGCCGCCCCGCCGGAGGACGAGACGATCCCGGTGGAGCTGGGCGGCGTGACGACCTTCGTGCAACGCAGCGACATCATCTATGTGCAGGCCCAAGGCGACTACGCCCGGCTGCACACGCGCAGCGCCAGCCACCTCATCCGGGTCTCGCTCACCACGCTGGAGGAGCGCTGGGCCAGCGTGGGCTTCGTGCGGATCCACCGCAGCACCCTGGTGTCGTTGCCGGCCGTCACCCAGGTCCGCACCGAACGGGGCCGCTGCGTGGTGGTCCTGGACGGGATCGAACTGCAGGTCAGCCGGCGACACACCCGCGAACTCCGGGAGCGGCTCCTGCGCCTGCCCGGTCAGGATCGCGGCTGACGCCGCCCGACCACCCATGACCCAACCTCCTGGCGGCGACAACGGACGCCGACGTCGCGTCGAGGGGTTGCGGGCCAGCCTGGGGGACGCCTCGCGCGGCTCCCGCGATGTGCCGCGCCGGGTGCGGGTGACCTCCCCACGCAGTCAAGCTCGGCGGCGACCTCCGCAACGGCCGTTGCGGACCGAGATCGGCCAACAGACTGAACTGGGCGAGGTCTACGTGACCTCGCTGATGCGGGCCCAGCTGCGCCTGTCCCTGGTGGTCGCGGGCGGCGTCGGGGTGGCGGTCGGGGTGCTGCCGGCGTTCCTGGTGTTGATGCCCACCCTGGCCGAGCTGCGGGTCGGTCCGGTGCCGCTGTCGTGGCTGCTGGTCGGGGCCATGCTCTACCCCTTCCTGCTGCTCGTGGCGCGCTCCTACACCTGGGCCTCGGAGCGGGTCGAACGCGACTTCGGCGATCTGGTGGAGTCCGAGTCGTGAACCCCACGCCGTCCCTCGTGACCATCGTCGTGGTCTGCTTGCTCACGCTCGCGGCCAGCGGGTTCGGGTTGCGATGGTCCCGGACCACCAGCGACTTCTATGTCGCCAGCCGCGCCGTACCGCCCTCCTGGAACGCCTCGGCGATCGGGGGAGAGTATCTGTCGGCCGCATCGTTCCTGGGTATCGCCGGGTTGATCTACCTCGAGGGCCTCGACACGCTGTGGTATCCGGTGGGCTACACCCTCGGCTTCGTCATGGTCCTGATCTTCGTGGCCGCCCCGCTGCGCCGCTCGGGGGCCTACACCCTGTCCGATTTCGCCGAAGCCCGGCTGGGCAGCCCGGCCCTGCGGGGGCTGTGCACCGGCCTGGTGATCGTCACCGGGTGGCTCTACCTGCTGCCCCAACTGCAGGGCGCCGGACTGGCCATCCGCGCCCTGACCGGCGCCCCCGGGTGGGTCGGTGGGGTGGTGGTCACCCTGGTGGTCACCGCCAACGTCCTGGCCGGCGGCATGCGCTCGCTGACCCTGGTGCAGGCGGCGCACTACTGGGTCAAGCTGTTCGCGATCGCCGTCCCGGCCGTGGTGCTGGTGTGGGTGTGGGCGCGCAATGGCCAGCCGATCCCCGAGATCCCCACGCTCGGCGAGAACCACCTCGGCGGCACCCGTCCCCCCGCGATGTCCCTCTACAGCGCGTACAGCACCCTGTTGGCTCTATGCCTGGGCACCATGGGCCTGCCCCACGTGGTGGTGCGCTTCTACACCAATCCGGACGGTCGGATGGCGCGGCGCACCACGGTCGTGGTGATCGGACTGCTCGGGCTGTTCTACCTCTTCCCGCCGATCTATGCCGCGCTGGGCCGGGCCTACCTACCCACCCTCCCGGCCGGGGATTCGGCCGACACGCTCGTCCTGCTGCTGCCCACCCTGATCGCCCCGGGCGCCCTGGGCGACACGCTGACCGCCGTCCTGTCGGCCGGGGCCTTCGCGGCCTTCCTGTCGACCGCCTCCGGGCTCGCGATGGCTGTCGCCGGGGTGCTCGACCAGGACGTCGTACGGCCCGCGCTCGGTTTGAGCCCGGGCGCCGGCGGGATCCGCAGCTTCCGGATCGCGACGCTGGCGGCCACCGGCATCCCGTGCCTGCTGCTGCTCGGCGTGAGCCGCCTCAGCTTGGCCACCACGGTCGGCCTGGTCTTCGCGCTGACCGCCTCGACCTTCTGCCCCCTGCTCCTGCTCGGGGTCTGGTGGCGGCGGCTCACCTCGGTGGGCGCGATCGCCGGGATGAGTTTCGGGGCGGTGGCCGCCCTCGCGGCGACCGTGACGACGGTCAGCGGCGTCGCCGGAACCGGATGGACCGCGCTGTTGCTGTCCCAGCCGGGCGCCTGGACCGTGCCGCTGTCGTTCGCCGTCACGGTGGTCGTGTCGTTGCTGACTCCCGGACGGGTTCCCCAGGACGCATTGCGGACGTTGGTGCGGTTGCATACGCCGGAATCCCTCGAGCTGTCAACCCCCCCACGCCAGTAGGCGCCGGCCGGTGGCGGCGAATTTCACCGTTTGCACTGGTACGAATCGTATACAAGAAGGTAAACACCGGACCACGTGCGCGGACACCCCCCACCTCCGTGCCATCCGTTCCGGTGAACGGAACGACACTTTACGATCAATTGACGAACGGTTGGGTGTCGATGCGGCCACGCGAGCCGATGGTCCCAGTGGATCGGCCGAACCACCACGCACAGTCCACTTGCCCCACGTCCGCCACAACGGGCGACCCGCATACCGCCCGCTAGGAGCCCGAGATGTCCCGCCTTCAGCAACTTGCCCTCATCGCCGCCCTGGGCATTCTCGCCGGCCCCACGACCGCACACGCCGCCACCATCGACGCTCCGGCCGTCGTGCACACCCGCGTCGTCCACACCGGCGTCGTGCACACCGGCGTCGTGCACACCGGCGTCGTCCACACCGGCGTCGTCCACACCGGTGTCGTCCACACGGGTGTCGTGCACACCGGCGTCGTGCACACCGGCGTCGTCCACACCGGCGTCGTCCACACCGGCGTCGTCCACACGGGTGTCGTCCACACCGGCGTCGTGCACACCCTGACCTCCGACGAGGGCGTCACCGCCCTGGCCGAGCTCGGCCTGCTCGGCTGACCAAGCCAGACCCCCGCCGACGCGGCCCCGCGAGTTGCTCGCGGGGCCGCGTTGCGCGCTCATGGCGCGCCGGGCGGGCACCGACCTCCGCGCCGCAGCCCACCCCGCGTCGTACATTTCCCCTGACAGGGCAGCACAGGGCCCTCCCCCGTCAGGGATCCGGCCCGCCCTACTGGCGACGCAGGAGGATGGCATGGCGGGCGAGGACCGGTACGGCGAGCGGGACGACGACATCGAGCTGGGCGAACCGCTGGTCTTCGGCTCCGGCTTCGAGCGCAGCCTGGCCGCGGACGGCGACCCGGCCAAGCGCCGGGGATGGGCCCGCGTGGTCGCCCCCCTGGTGCTGCTCAGCGCGGCGATCCTGTTGGGCGTGGCGGTGATCTCCGCCGTGGGCACGTTGCGGGCGCCGGTGTCGGAGACCGCCACCCTGCCTGCGGCGGCGGCCGCCCCGACCGGTACGCCGGGCCAGGGCACCTCCTCGGCCTCTGTCGCCGCCGGCTCGCCGACCACCTCGGGCACCTCGACCTCGACGTCGTCCCCCACCGGCAGCCGCACCACCGGCGGCACCGGCGATGCGGCCGCCCAGGAATTGCACCAGATCGCCGCCGACCACGAGAACCGCCCCCAGGGGCAGGTCTACGCGATCCTGTTCGACCTGACCGACGGCGGCGATGACCCCGGCCTCAAGACCGATTCCGGATCCAACACCTGGCACGCCGAAGACATCCTGGGGCTCTACCGGGACCGCGTCTCCGCCTGGCCGGGCGCCGTACTGCAGGAGCGCACCGAAGGTGACAAGCGCGCCTGGCGCCTCACCGTGAGCAACCCCCAGTGGCGCACCGCGGCGGAGGCGCAGAAGTGGTGCGATGCGTCGTTCGCGCAGTACGACGGCGCCGCTCGCACCTCCCGGTGCCGGGTGCCGCAGGGCTGAATTCGCTTGGCACGGCGGCGGAGAATACCGCAGCAAGCACCCCGGGGCGGACGTTGGCGACCACTCCGATCCGGACTTTTCGCCCCGGCGGGGGGTACCAGTCGGTAGCCACGCCGCTCGCCGCGCGCTGACCTCACCCTGTCGCGTGGGTCACAATGCCCCCTTGCCGGTCGGGGTTCCGACCCGCGAGAGTGACGCCGTCCAAAGACGCACGCGCCTGGAGGTTTCGCTGTGGCCGAAGAGACCCTTTCCAACCTACTGATCGAGGAACGGCGGTTCCCCCCCACGGAAGAAATCACCGCGTACGCCAATGGCACCAAGGAGCTCTACGACCGCGCCGAGGCGGACTTCGAGGGCTTCTGGGCCGAGCAGGCCCGCAAGTACGTCACCTGGTACAAGGACTTCACGCAGGTGCTGGACTGGAGCGATGCTCCGTTCGCCAAGTGGTTCGTGGGCGGCGAGCTGAACGCGGCGTACAACTGCGTCGACCGGCACGTCGAGGCCGGCAAGGGCGACAAGGTCGCGCTGAAGTTCATCGGTGAGCCGGGCGACATCCGCGACATCACCTATGCCGAGATGCAGACCCAGGTGGCCAAGGCCGCCAACGCCCTCAAGGCGCTCGGTGTCGGCAAGGGCGACCGCGTGATGATCTACCTGCCGATGATCCCTGAGGCGGCGATCGCCATGCTGGCCTGCGCGCGGCTTGGGGCCCCGCACTCCGTCGTCTTCGGCGGCTTCTCCGCGGACGCGCTGAAGTCCCGGATCGCCGATGCCGAGGCCAAGGTCGTCATCACCTCCGACGCCGGATATCGGCGCGGGTCCGCGTTCCCGCTGAAGCCGGCCGTGGACGACGCCGTGTCGGTCGAGGGCAGCCCGGTCACCAACGTGCTCGTGGTCAACCGCTGCGACGCCGAGGTGGCCTGGAACCCCGACCGCGACGTCTGGTGGCACGAGGCCCTCGAGGCGGCCAGCGAGGACTGCCCGCCGGAGCACGTCGACTCCGAGCACCCGCTGTTCATCCTGTACACCTCGGGCACGACCGGGAAGCCCAAGGGCATCCTGCACACCACCGGCGGCTACCTGGTCCAGGCGGCGTACACCAACCACGTCGTGCACGACGTGCACCCCGACGAGGACGTCTACTGGTGCACGGCCGACGTGGGCTGGGTCACCGGCCACACCTACATCGTGTACGGCCCGATGGCGCTCGGCGCGACCCAGATCATGTATGAGGGCACTCCGGACACCCCGCACCAGGGTCGTTGGTGGGAGATCATCCAGGACCACAAGGTCACGATCCTCTACACCGCTCCGACCGCGATCCGCACCTTCATGAAGTGGGGCGCGCAGGTTCCGCAGAAGTTCGACCTGTCGTCGGTGCGCATCCTCGGCTCGGTCGGTGAGCCGATCAACCCCGAGGCCTGGATGTGGTATCGGGACACCATCGGCGGCGGGAAGGCCCCGATCGTGGACACCTGGTGGCAGACCGAGACCGGCGGTCACATGATCTCGCCGCTGCCGGGCGTCACCTCGCTGTGCCCCGGGTCGGCGCAATACGCAATCCCGGGCGTCGTCGCCGAGGTCGTCGACGACAACGCCCAGCCGGTGGAGAACGGTCAGGGTGGCTACCTGGTCATCACCAAGCCGTGGCCGGGCATGCTCCGCGGCATCTGGGGCGACCCGGAGCGCTACCGGGAGACCTACTGGGGCCGCTGGCCGCACCTGTACTTCGCGGGCGACGGGGCCAAGAAGGACACCGACGGCAACATCTGGGTGCTCGGGCGGGTCGACGATGTCATGAACGTCTCGGGCCACCGGCTCTCGACGTCGGAGATCGAGTCCGCGCTGGTCAGCCACCCCGCGGTGGCGGAGGCCGCCGTGGTCGGCGCGACCGACGAGATGACCGGCCAGACCCCGGTCGCGTTCGTGATCCTGCGCGGCAGCTCGGAGGTCACCGACTCCCTGCCCGAGGAGCTGCGCAGCCACGTCGGCAAGGAGATCGGCGCGATCGCCAAGCCCAAGTCGGTGATGATCGTCTCCGAGCTGCCCAAGACCCGCTCGGGCAAGATCATGCGCCGCCTGCTGCGCGACGTCGCCGAGAACCGCGAGGTCGGCGACGTGACGACGCTGGCCGACTCCTCGGTGATGGACTTCATCAAGAACAACCTGAAGGCGAAGAAGTAGGTCCCACCGGTCGATCGCCGACCGATGGAGCAGGGCCCGGGCCAGGGTGGCTCGGGCCCTGCTGTCGTACGTCGTGGCAGACTGCCGCCATGCGCGCCGTTGCCATCGATCGATTCGGCCCCCCGGACGTCATGAAGCTGGTCGAGGTCCCATTGACCCCGATCGGCCCCGCCGATGCTCGGGTGCGGGTGCACGCCGCCGGCGTCAACCCGCTCGACTACAAGATCCGGGACGGCAGTTCGGGGCTCGTCAAGGACTTCGGCCCGGACGACTTCCCGATCGTCCTCGGCCGCGAATGCTGCGGCACCGTCGAGGCCGTCGGCGAGGACGTCGACCACATCGGGGTGGGCCAGCGGGTGTTCGGCATGGCACCGCTGAAGCATCGGGGTGGCTGCTACGCCGAGTTCGTCAACCTGCCCGCGGACTGCCTCGTCCCGGCGCCGGAGGGCGTCGGGGACGTCACGCTGGCCGGCACCGCGCTGGTCGCACTGACCGCGTGGGCGGCGGTGCACGACCTCGGCCAGGTCCAGCCCGGCCAGACCGTCCTGGTGCACGGCGGCGGGGGCGGCGTCGGCCAGGTGGTGCTGCAGCTGTGCCGCGAAATCGGGGCAGCCGTCTATGCGACCGCCTCCGCGCGCAACCGGGAACGCATCGAGGCCCTGGGCGCCACGCACGTCGACTACGTCCGGGCCGATTTCAGCACGGTCGTGCCCCGGCCGGACGTCATCATCGACGGCGTCTACTTCGGCACCTACCAGAAGAACATGGACCTGCTCGTGCCCGGCGGCAAGCTCGTCATCCTGCCGACGCTGGCCGACCTGGGCCCCGCCCGGGAGCGCGGCATCGACGTCGGTGTGCCGATGGTCGCCCCGGATGGCGAGCGCCTGACTGCTATCGCGCAGCGACTCGGCGACGGCCGACTCGACGTCGAGGTCTCCACCGTCCTGCCCCTGGCCGAGGCCGCGCAGGCGCACCGGATTCTCGAAGGCGGGCACACCCGCGGCAAGGTCGTGTTGGACGTGGCGGTGACCCGCTAACCGGCGCCGGGCGCCAAACGCCGACACCCGCCAGACCCATGCCAGCCGCGCCGACCGCAGGCGCGTCTCAGCCGGTGAGCACCTCGATGGTGACCTCCCCGGCTTGGGCCTGTGGCTCGGAGACGGCCGCAACAGCCGGGCGAAGGTGCAACCACCACTGCTGGCGGGGCCGCCGGTCGCGGCGGTCGACCTCCTCCTCGAAGTGCGCCAACGGGTGGGCCTCGACCTGCCCGCCGACGTGCCCGAAGTAGCGACCCTCGCTGGTGCCCTCGGCAAGCTGCCGGGACAGGTCGTCGACGGCCGCGCGCACGAGCCGGGTCGCGAGCAGTCGGTCGAAGGGCGACGGGCTGCCGCCCTGCTGCAGGTGTCCCAAGACCGCCTGGCGGACGTCGAAGAGGTCCGTGCCCTCCTGCTCGAAGAGTCGAGCGAGGAAGTCGGTGGTGTACATCGTGCTCGCCTCCTCGTTGCGGACCGCCAGGAACAGCCGCCGGCCCGACCGGAACGCGGCGACCATCCGATCCACGTCGGCCTGCAGGTCGGCCAGGGAGATGCCCTCCTCGTGCAGATAGACCCGCTCGGCCCCGCCGGCCAGGCCGGCCATCAGCGCGAGATAGCCGCACCGCCGACCCATGGTCTCGACCACGAAGCAGCGTCGGGACGCCGAGGCGGACTGCTTGATCCGGTCCAACGCCCAGACGATGTTGTTCAGGGCCGTGTCGGCGCCGATGGACAGTTCGGCGCCGGGGCAGTTGTTGTCGATGGTCGCGGGGAGGCAGACGATCGGCAGGTTGAACGCCGGATACCGGTCACGCTCCCGGACCAGCCCGGCGGCCGCGTCGTAGGCGTCGTACCCGCCGATGATGAGCAGCGCGGCGATCTCGTGCTTCTCGATGGCCCGCCCGATCGCGTAGAGCTGTTCGAGCGTCGGCACCTCGCGGCGGGTGCCCAACTCGGCGCCGCCGTCGCCGACCCAGCCGTCGGCGTCCCCCCAGGACAGCGGCCGGATGTCGCCGTCGAGCAGACCCTTGAACGACCCATAGACGCCGACCATCTCCAGGCCGGCGTCGATCCCGAGCCGTACGGCGGCGCGGGCCGCGGTGTTCATGCCCGGCGCCAGCCCGCCCGCGTGCATGATGGCGACCCGCGGCGCGGTGTGCGCCCCGGCGGCCTGTGCCGTGTCCCCCGCCGAGGGCGGCCGGGACATCGTCGCGAACAGGTCGACCATTTCGCGGAAGCTGCCGCCGCGGCAGCTCATCGCCGTCTCGTAATCGCCGGCGGCGATGTGGTCGGCGACGGCGCGGGTCGCCGCGACCGACTCCACCAGCGGGATCAGCGCGATCCGGTTGTGTCGGACGCCGATGACGTGCGGGGTCGAGTCCGCCGTGGCGGCCAGGACCTCCTGCACCGCGGCGTACCCCAGGAGGGTGGACATCCACCGGTCGTACGCGCTCGGTGACCCACCGCGCTGCACGTGCCCGAGGATCGTCACCCGGGTGTCCTCGCCGAGCCGTTCGGCGAGGACGGTCTTGACCTGGTCGGCGGTGATCGGCGCCCCGTTTCGGTCCTGGGCCCCCTCGGCGACCAGGACGATCGAGTCCCGTCGGCCGGCGGCGCGACCGGCGCGCAGCTTGCCACACAGGTCGTCCTCCCAGCCGTCCTGCGGCGGGAGCTCGGGGAAGAACACGTGGTCGCAGCCGCCGGCGATGGCGGCCATCAGCGGCAGGTAGCCGCAGTGCCGACCCATCACCTCGATGACGAAGGTGCGTTGGTGGCTGGCCGCGGTCGAGGAGATCGCGTCGATGGCCTCGACGATGCGGTGCAGTGCGGAGTCGGCGCCGATGGTCATGTCCGTGCCGACCATGTCGTTGTCGATCGAGCCCACCAGGCCGGCGATCATCAGCGCGGGGTGCGCATCGGCGACCGCCTGGTCCAGCTCGCCGCGCTCGACCAGCTCGGCGAGGAGCCCGGCCCAGTTCTTGCGGAACTCGTTCGTCCCGGTCAGCGACCCGTCCCCGCCGATCACGACGAGCCGGTCGATGCCATGGGCGAGCAGGTTGCGGGCTGCGGCCAGCTGACCCGAGCGCTCCCGGAAGTCCTTGCTGCGGGCGGTGCCGATCAGGGTGCCGCCGCGGTGCAGGATGTTGCCGACGCTCTCCCAGTCCATCGGACGAATGGCATCGCCGCCGTCGACGGCGCCCTGCCAGCCCTCAGTCACGGCGTACACCTCGGCCCCGACGTGGATGCCGGTGCGCACCACGGCCCGGACGGCCGCGTTCATCCCTTGCGCATCACCACCGCTGGTCAACACCCCGATGCGGGCCCGAGTCGGAGGGGTCGAGGGGAGCTGCTCAGTCATGGGCGGGCGCGTCCTTCTCGTCGCGGGGGTGATCCGGTCCCATCATGCCGGTCCCAGACTGCCCGTGCGCCGGTCCCAGGCTGCCCGTGCGCCGGGCGCAGCCTGCTCGTGCGCCGCGGGCAGCCGGCCCGCTGCGGCGGGCTGCGGGCCGGTCATCGGCCGCCAGGCACCGCGGCGCAGCAGCACCTCACGCAGCAGATCGGGACGATCGGTGATGACGGCATCAACGCCTACGTCGAGGAGCCGCTCGATCACCTCGGGGGCATCGACGGTCCAGGTCACGACCCGCAGCCCGAGGGCGTGGGCGGCCCGCACCACGGCGGCGCCGGACACCCCGAACGCGCCCAGCACGAGCGGCACGTGCACGAACTCTCCGGTGGCCAACGCCCGCGGCGGCCGCAATCCCAGCCGGGCACACCCGATCAGGCCCGACATCGCGCGCCAGCCCAGGGCGGTGCTGACGCCGGGCGCCTCGGCCCGCACCCGCGCCAGCGCCCGATCCCAGGCGCCGGCCACGCAGACCCGCTCGGCGACGCCGGGGCGGCGCAGCACCCGCGTCAGCGGGTCGATGGCCCGCGGATCCTTGAGATCGAGGGAGAAGCAGGCGTCCGGGAAGGCCGCCAGGGCCTCCTCCAGCGCACAGATGCGGTCGTTCGGCAGCGTGGTCCCGGGCTGCTGCGCGGGGCCGGCGACCTGGATGCGGCACAGTTCGGCGAGGGACCGCGCGGACACCGGGCCGCGGTGGTCGGTGACCCGGTCCAGCGTCGCGTCGTGGAACAGGACCAGCCGGCCGTCGGCGGTGAGCCGCACGTCGGACTCAAGATGGCGGTAGCCGAGGCCGACCGAGGAGGCGAACGCCGCGAGGGTGTTCTCCGGCGCCAACGCCCCTCCCCCGCGATGCACGAGCCCGATCGGAGAGGTCCCCGCGCCATAACCCATGACCCCAGAATCGTCCGTCGGCGACGCCACCTGAAGCCCGCCGCGGCCTCCGTCGACGCTGTTCACGGAGCCTTCACGCGCTGGTGCACGCGGCGTCATTGCCAGGCAAGGGAGGCTGAACGGCGCAGATGTCGCTAATGTCGTCGGGGACAGGTATTCGGGCCCGACGCCCGACGCAGGAGGGAGAACCGATGGCCACCGCCGCACCCGAGGGCAACACCCCTCGCCCGGCAGCCCGCCCGGCGGAGGCGAGCGCGGCTGCGCGGGTCGCCGCCCGGGAGAACGAGCCCACGATCGGTGGGTTGGTGAACGACGCTCTCAAGGACGTCTCCAGCTTGGTCCGCAGCGAGATCGAACTCGCCAAGGTCGAGATCACCGCCGACGTCAAGAAGGGCGGCCAGGGCGCGGCGTTCTTCATCGTCGCAGGCGTGCTCGCGGTCTTCGGCCTGACCTTCTTGTTCCACACCCTGGCCTGGGCCATCGCGGTCTTCCTGCCCACCTGGGCGGGCTACCTGATCGTCACCGTGCTGCTCTTCCTGATCGCCGGAATCCTGGCCATGCTCGGCAAGGGCCGGATCGCCAAGGTCAAGGGCAAGCCGGAGCGCACCATCGTCACCGCCAAGGAGACCGTGGAGGTCGTCAAGGCGGCCGCGCAGGGCTGAGTCGTCCGGGTCGGGGTAGGCGATGTCGGGGGAGACGGGGTGAGCGTCGACTCATCCGTCGTGCTCGTGGCCGGTCCGTGGGAGCACCGGTACGTCGCGGCGAACGGCGCCCGATTTCACGTGGCCAGCGCCGGGGAGGGTCCGCTGGTGCTGTTCCTGCACGCCTTCCCGCAGTTCTGGTGGACGTGGCGCCGGCAACTGACCGCGCTGGCCGAGGCCGGCTATCGGGCCGTCGCGATGGACCTGCGCGGCTACGGCGCCTCCGACAAGCCACCGACGGGCTACGACGCGCCCACGCTGACCGCCGACGTCGCCGGGGTGATCCGCTCGCTCGGCGAGGCCGACGCCGTGGTCGTGGGCCATGGGATCGGCGGCTGGCTGGCCTGGACGCTGCCGATGGCCTACCCCGATGTGGTGCGGGCGGTGGCGGTGGCGGGCTGCGCCCACCCGGCCGCGACGATGGCCGCCCCACATCCTTCGCAGGCCAAGGGCCTCTGGGCGTTGCTCGGCATCAACCGCCCGTTCCATCCGGAGCGGGAGATGGCGCGCGGCCCGGCGTACGTGCACAAGATCCTGACCACCTGGCGCGGGGTGGACGACGGGTGGCCGGACGCGGAGGAGGCGGCGCGGTACGCCGAGGCGATGGCGATCCCCTTCGTGGCGCACTCGGCCGCCGAGAGTTTCCGGTGGCTGATTCGGGCCCGGCTGCACATGCAGGGCCGGCACTACCTGCGTCGGGTCCAACGACCGGTGGTCGTCCCGGTGCTGCAGCTGCACGGCACGCACGACCAGGTCGTCGTTCCTGCCCTGGCCCAGCGCAGCGCCCGGTGGTGTCTGGGGGCCTACGACTGGCGCCCCATCGACGGCGCCGGGCACTGCCCGCACGAACAGGCCCCGGCCGACACTACCCGGGAGCTGTTGGCCTGGCTGGCCGGGCTGGACGCGCGCCGCTGACCGGATGCGGTCAGGCGGCGGCGGTGCACCCGCCGGTGCCGACCGCGGCGGCGGACCGGCCCGCCTGGTCGAGCACGGGGCGCGCCTCGGCCAGGGTGACCGCATAGCCGGTCTGGGGGTCGTCGAGGGACCGGGCGAAGACCACGCCGGCGACGGTTCCGTCGGGGGCGAGCAGCGGCCCCCCGGAATTGCCCGGCTGGACCGTGGCCAGCAAGGAATACACCTCCCGCTGCACCCGGTCCGCCCCATAGATGTCGTTGCCCCGAGCCATCAGGACCTCGCGGACCCGCGCGGCCTCGATCTTGAGGGGTCCGGCCAGGGGATATCCCGCGATCACGGCCGAGTCGCCGTGACCGAGCGGGGCGCCCAGGCGAAGCGGCGCGGCCGCGAGCCCGTCCACGGACAGCACCGCGAGGTCGCGACGCGGGTCGAAGACCACCACCCGGGCCGGCAGGCTGCGGCCGGCTACGCTCACCCGCACCCCCTGCGAGCCGGCGACCACGTGCGCGTTCGTGACGACCAGCCCGGGCCGGTAGACCCAGCCGGTGCCCTCCTGGGAGCGCGAACAGGACGGGGCGTCGGCGTCGATGCGCAGCACGGAGCTGACGGCGGTGCGGATCTGCGGCGTGGCGACCACCCCGGCGTCGACACCGGGCACCGGCCGGATCGGTTCGGGATCGATCGAGGTGAAGACGCGCGGGAAGCCGTATTCGTCCAGCCTGGCCTTGAGCCCGCCGAGGAGTTGGTCGCTGCCTGCGGGCATCGCCGCGCCGATCCCCGCCACCACCCGCGATTGCCCGATGCCGCGGGCGAGTTCACCGGGGGCGACGACCCGCAGGGTGCCGGCGAGCAGCCAGGTCGTGGCGGCGGCCACCGCGAGCGTGAGCACCGCACCGAGCAGGGCGTCCAGGGCCCCCAGCGCGGACGTGCCCAGCCGCCTGGCGGCGCCCGCGACGAGTCGCACCGCCAGGGTCTGCACCACGGTCGCCAGGATCACCACGCCGAGCACCAGGAGCATCGGCCGCAGCAGCGGCGATCCCCCGGTGACCAGCTCGGCGATCCGGTCCGGCAGCAGCCACAGCGCCAGCGCCGCGCCGCCGACGAAGCCGACGGCGGCGACGACCGTCACCAGCAGGCCGCGGCGCAACCCCGCCAGCGCGCACAGGGCGAGAAAACCCAGCAGCACCACATCGAGAGCCGTGCCGAAGGTCACCGGGCCTCCCCTGTCGAATGCGGCCGGTCCGATGTCGCGGCGGCCCGCTGGTACGGAACGTCTCGGCGCAGATCCCGGTTCCAGTCCGTATGGTCCAGATCGGCCAAGTCGAGGGTGGATGTGAGCAAGGCCGCGGTGAAACCCCAGATGAACAGGCCGTCCACGGCGAAGGCCGGCGCCACCAAGCCGTTCGGGTGCACGGCCATGAAGCGGTTGGCGGGGTCCAGCAGGTCGGCCACCGCCACCCGGGCCACCCGCTCGACCTCCTGCGGACTGGTCACGGCCAGCGGCGCCGGCCGCTGCCACCAGCCGAGGACGGGGGTGACGGCGGAGGTCGAGGCGGGCAGGAACAGCTCGGGAAAGGCGCCCAGGACGCGTACGCCGTACGGGTCCAGACCCACCTCCTCGCGGGCCTCCCGCAGCGCCGCCTGCGCGGGCCCGTCGTCGTCCGGATCGATCCGACCGCCGGGGAAGGACACCTGACCGGGGTGGCTGCGCAGGTGTGCGGTGCGCTGGGTCAACACCACATCGACGTCCCCGACCACGCCGGCTGTCGGGGCCGGGCCGGCGGGACGCCCCGCCTCGGGGGTCGTGTGCCGCGGACCGAACAGCATCAGCACCGCCGACGCCCGGCCCCGACGGCTCGGATCGGGACGGTGTCGGGCGAAGTACGCCGGGTCGACCGCGTCCAACCGCTCGACCAGCCGCGCCAGCCACTGCGGCGGCTGCTCGACCTGTGGGTCGGGCGGCGGGGTCACGGGCCGGTGTGCGGCGGGCCCTTGACGAGCAAGGCCGCGCGCGCGGGATCGGTCTCCCCGATGCCGTACGACGGGCACAGCGCCGCCACCGGGCACGCGCCACAGGCCGGTCGGCGGGCGTGACAGATGCGTCGGCCGTGGAAGATCAGCGTGTGCGACAGCACGGTCCAGTCCCGCCGCGGCACCAGCGCCCCGACCTCGGCCTCCACCGTGACCGGGTCCTCGCTCGTGGTCCAGCCGAATCGCCGAGCCAGCCGCCCGAAGTGCGTGTCCACGGTGATGCCGGGCACGCCGAAGGCATTGCCCAGCACGACGTTGGCGGTCTTGCGACCCACCCCACGCAGGGTGACCAGGTCCTTCAGCCGTCCGGGCACCTCGCCGTCGTAGCGCTGCACGAGGTCCGCGGACAGCGCGAGCAGGGCCTGCGACTTGGCCCGGAAGAAACCAGTGGATTGGATCATCGTTTCCAGGTCGGCGCGATCGGCGGCGGCGAGGGACGCGGAGTCGGGGTAGCGCGCGAACAACGCCGGAGTCACCTTGTTGACGTTGACGTCGGTGGTCTGCGCGGACAGGACGGTCGCCACCAGCAACTGGTAGGCGTCGGCGAAGTCCAGCTCGCAGTGCGCGTCGGGGTAGCGGGCGACCAGGAGGCGAAACATCCGCCGGGCCCGACGGGTCCTGGCCAGCGCGCTCTCGCCCGGCGATCCGGCGCCGGCCTGGACCGCGCTGGCCTCGACGGTGCCCGACTTGACGGCGCCCGCCGGCTGCGCTCGTTTCACCACAGGCCCCAGCGTAGGGGCCGGCACCGACAGGGGTCAGGCGCCCGGCGCGGCACCCCGGAACGGGGCCTCGGAATGGGACCCGACGCCGCTGCCGGTCGACGCTCCGGGACTCACGTGACCTGGGGCACATCTGTGGCAGAGTAGGACCGTGGACAACGACGTGGTGCGACGGGCGGCTCTCTTCGCGGCCTTGGACGACAGCGACGTCAGTGCGTTGCGATCCACGATGTCGACGACCCGCCTGCAGCGCGGCGAGGTGCTGTTCCGCGAGGGTCAGCGCGGTGACCGGCTCTACGTGATCGTGAACGGCAAGATCAAGCTTGGTCGGTCCAGCACGGACGGCCGGGAGAACCTGATGGCGATCCTCGGGCCCGGCGAGATGTTCGGCGAGCTGAGCCTGTTCGACCCGGGCCCGCGGACCGCCACCGCGACAGCGGTCGCCGACACCGAACTCATCGGGATGGGCAACGAATCGCTGCACGAATACCTCAAGGACCGTCCCGCGGTGTCGCTGGCGCTGCTGGGCGCGTTGGCCCGCCGGCTGCGGCGTACCAATGATTCCGTCGCCGACCTGGTCTTCACGGACGTGCCGGGCCGCGTCGCCAAGGCCCTACTCGACCTCGCCGGTCGCTTCGGCCGGCCCGCCGAGGAGGGCGTCCTGGTCGCGCACGACCTCACGCAGGAGGAGTTGGCCCAGCTGGTCGGCGCCTCCCGGGAGACCGTCAACAAGGCGCTGGCCGACTTCGCCTCCCGCGGCTGGCTCAAGCTGGAGGCCCGCGCCGTGCTGCTGATGGACGTCGAGCGCCTGCAGCGCCGCTCCCGCTGACCTGACCCCCTCTCCATACCGTGGTATGGGAGAAGCCGCGCCGAACGGTCCGCTCTTCATACCGTGGTATGGGAGGGGGCGCGCCGAACGGTACGCCGTCCGTCAGTCGTGGCGGGGGTCGATCGGCGGCGGCGGGGAGCCGTGTGGTTCCCCGAGATAGTCCAGCTGCGCTCGCACCGACAGTGACGCCGCCGGCCAGAGGGAGCGGTCCACGTCGGCGTACACCGTCTCGACCACCGCCTCGACGCCCCGCGCGCCGTGCGCCAGGGCCGCGCGGATCTGCTGCAGCCGTTCCGCCCGGTGCTCCCGGTAGTAGCGCACGATCCCCGCGGCGTCCGCGATCGGGCCGCCGTGGCCGGGCAGCAGGTCGGTGACCCGGCCCGAACCCGTCAGCGCCGCGATCCGCTCCAGGCTGGCGAGGTAGTCGTGCAGCACCCCGTCCGGCCAGGCCACCACGGTGGTGCCCCAGCCGAGCACGGTGTCCCCGGTGAGCAGCGCATTCTCGACGGTCAGGCAGAACGAGATCGAGTCCGCGGTGTGGCCGGGGGTGGCGACGACGAGCAACTCGACCCCGGCCCCGGCGACCGAGTCGCCGTCCGCGAGGTCGTCATGGCCGGTCCCGATGGCCCGCACGGGCGCGCCGGTCAGCTCGGCGAATCGGGCGCCGCCCTCGGCGTGGTCCGGATGCCCGTGCGTGAGCAGGGTCTGCACCACCCGCCGATCGCCGATCCGGCCCAGGACCCGCCGCAGGTGCGCCTCGTCGAGCGGCCCGGGATCGACGACGAGCACCTCGTCGCGGTCCGGGGCGCCGAGCACCCAGGTGTTGGTGCCCTCCAGCGTCATCGGCGAGGGATTGGGGCACAGGACGCACTCGGCGTACTCGCTCCACACCCCACCGGTCCACGTCTTGGGATCCCAGCTGGCCGGCCGCGGCACCCGCGGCACCGGCGCCGATCCCGGAGCGCCGCTCACGCCGGCCCCGGCGCGGGGGGCACCCAGGTGCGCAGCAGCCGTACGCCGTGGTCGGTGCGGACCGCGACCGGCAGCACCACCGGCAGCGGCGTCGGGTCGTCCAGCGCGGCGAGCACCCCGGCGACGGATCCGTCCCAGTCCCCGCCGAGCGAGTCCGCCGAGGCAGGCTCCAGCCGCCGCAGGCATACCTCGGTCGGCGGCAGCAGCAGCGCCGAGCCGGCCCGTTGCTCGGCGAGCAGGTCCGCGGGCCGCACCCACCGGACGTGCTCCGCCTCGGTGCAGTCGTCGTCGGGGACCTGGCCGGCGGGCAACGCGGCCACGAAGAAGCGGGTGTCATAGCGGCGCGGCTCGAACTCAGGGGTGATCCAGTGGTCGACCGCCCGCAACAGGTCGGTGCGTAGCACCAGGCCGCGCTGAACCAGGAACTCGGCGAAGGACAGGTCCCGCCCGATCAGGGCAGCGCGCGCTTCGTCCCATTCGGGCCCGGTGAGGTCCGCCACGACCGTGTCGGCGTCCGGTCCGGCCAGCAGCACGCCGCACTCCTCGAACAGCTCCCGGGCCGCGGCGACGACGAGTTCGCGGGCCTGGGCCTGCGTGGGCGCCGCCAGCCGCGCCGCCCACTGCGCCGGCGAGGGGCCCGCCCACGGCAGCGTCTCATCGGCGTCGCGGGCATCCACCCCGCCGCCGGGAAAGACGTAGACGGAGGGGGCGAACGCCATGGTCGCGGCCCGGTGCAGGACGAAAACCTCCAGCCCACCCGGCGTACCCTCGCCGGCCGAACCCGCGCCGGCCGGGACACCCGCGTCCGAGCCGTCCCGCAGCAGCATCACCGTCGAGGCGTCCTTGCTCGGCGCGGGCGCCTGGCCCGAGTCGATCCAGGCGGCGGCGTTCGTGGCCAACGCCGGCGGCAGTTCGTAATAGACCTCGGGCACCTCGATCGCGGACTCGGCCGGGGCGACCCGGCCCCCCGGTCGCTCGCTCATCAGCTCAGTCCCGCACCGCGAAGATCGCCTCGACCTCGACCGGCGCCCCCAGCGGCAACGCCAGCACGCCGACGGCGCTGCGGGCGTGCGCGCCCGCGTCGCCGAACACGGCCTTCATCAGTTCGGAGGCGCCGTTGATCACGCCGGGTTGGCCGGTGAAGCCGGGCTCGCTCGCCACGAAGCCGACGAGCTTGACCACCCGCTCGACCCGGTCGAGGTCCCCGATCACGCTCTTGCAGGCCGCGATGGCGTTCAGCGCGCAGGTCGCGGCCATCTCCTTGGCCAGCTCCGGGGCCACGCCGCCGGCGCCCTCGCCGACCAGGCCGGTCGCGGCCATCGCGCCGCCGGCCAGCGGCAGCTGTCCGGAGACGTAGACATAGCGACCGTCGCGCACCGCGGGCACGTACGCCGCAACCGGTGGCGTGACCTCCGGCACGGACAGGCCCAGCTCGGCGATGCGTTCCTCGATGTGTCCCATGGCTCAGGCTCCCTTCGGCCGCTTGAAGTAGGCCACCAGGTTGCCCTCGGGCATCGTGACCACCGCTACCAGCTCCCAGCCGTCCTCGCCCCAGGTGTTGAGGATGGCCTGGGTGTTGTGGATCAGAACAGGCGTCGTCGCGTATTCCCACTTCGTCATGGCGGCCACCCTAGCCGGAGCGCCGCGAGCCGCACGGGCGCATCGGCAACGTGAGGAGCGCAACGCCCGCGGAGCCGGACTACCCGGCCTCTCGTGGGGCGTCGTCGCAGGTCCGCTCGTAGACTCGGGCCCATGCCGGATGACCTCTCCCCTGCCGATCCGAGCCCCGAGCCCGCCACGCCGAGCGGCTCGGAGGCCGATTGGCCCGACGTACGACTCCACGTGGTCACCGGCAAAGGCGGCACCGGCAAGACGACGGTCGCGGCCGCATTGGCCCTGACGCTGGCGAGCCTGGGGCGCAAGGTGCTGGTGGCCGAGGTCGAGGGCCGCCAGGGGCTGTCCCAGGCCCTCGACGTACCGCCGTTGGCCTTCGAGGAACGCCCGATCATGAAGGTCTCCGGCGGCGGGGAGGTGTGGGGCCTGGCGGTGGACGCCAAGGCGGCCCTGATCGAATACCTGTCGATCTTCTACCACCTGGGCCGCGCCGGGAAGGCGCTGGAGAAGGTGGGCGCGATCGACTTCGCGACGACCATCGCGCCCGGCGTCCGGGACGTGCTGCTGATCGGCAAGATCTACGAGGCGGTCCGGCGTCGCGGGACGCGCCGGCGGCCGGACGGCGGGATCGACTGGCTGTACGACGCGGTGGTGCTGGACGCCCCGCCCACCGGCCGGGTCGGCCGGTTCCTGGGGGTGAACCGGGAGGTCGCGGACCTGGCCAAGGTCGGCCCGATCCGGGCCCAGGCCGACTCGATCACGGCGTTGCTGCGTTCGGGATCCAGCGCGGTGCATGTGGTGACTCTGCTGGAGGAGATGCCGGTGCAGGAGACGGTCGACGCCGTGGCCGAATTGCGGGCGGCGCAGTTGCCGGTGGGCGCGATCATCGTCAACCAGGCCCGCGACCCGCTGCTCGACCCGGCGCAGCTGGCCAAGCTCGCCGCCGGGAGCCTCGACCGGTCGGCCGTGGCGCAGGCCCTGCGCCACTCGGGGGCCTTCCCCGGCGACGACGGCTCCGGAACCGAGAGCCGCACCGACGACTGGAGCGAGTCCTGCGTGACCGCCCTGCTCGCCGAGGGTGCCGCGCACGCCGAACGGATGCGCCTGGAGGACCAGCAGTTCTCGATCGTGGAGTCGCTGGGGCGCCCCGTCTATGTGCTGCCGCCGCTGCGCGGCGGGGTGGATGCCGACGGCGTCCGCATCCTCGCCCAGGAGCTGGCCGACCAAGGGAAGTGGTGAACCGGATGACCGCGCACGCCGCCCGCTCCGGTCGGGTCCCCCGGCCGCTCGGGGAGAGTGCCCCCGTGCTCGACATGGATGCGCTGCTGGACGATGGGGGCACCTCGATCCTGGTCTGCTGCGGCGCCGGGGGCGTCGGCAAGACGACGACGGCCGCGGCCCTGGGGCTGCGCGCCGCCGAGCGCGGCCGCCGCGTCGTCGTGCTGACCATCGACCCGGCCCGCCGGCTGGCGCAGTCCCTGGGGCTGGTCGAACTCGACAACACCCCCCGCGCCGTCGCCGGGATCGATGAGTCCGCCGGTGGGTCTCTCGACGCGATGATGCTGGACATGAAGCGCACCTTCGACGAGATCGTCGAGGCGCACGCGACGCCAGAGAAGGCGCAGCAGATCCTGGCCAACCCGTTCTATGTGGCGCTGTCCAGCTCCTTCGCGGGCACCCAGGAATACATGGCGATGGAGAAGCTGGGCCAGCTGCACGAGATGCGCGGCCCGGACGGGGCCCCGCGCTGGGACCTGGTCGTGGTCGACACCCCGCCGAGCCGGTCGGCGCTGGACTTCCTCGACGCGCCCGAGCGGCTGGGCAGCTTCCTCGACGGTCGCTTCATCCGGCTGCTGTTGGCGCCGGCGAAGGCGAGCGGCCGCGCGTACGTCAAGGTGGTGCAGGCCGGCATGAACCTGGCTGCCTCGACGCTGAACAAGATCCTCGGCTCGCAGCTGCTCACCGACGTGCAGACCCTGGTCGCGGCGCTGGACTCCGTGTTCGGGGGGTTCCGGCAGCGGGCGACGCAGACCTATGCGCTGCTGCAGGACGCCGGTACGGCGTTCCTGGTGGTCGCCTCGCCGGAGCGGGACGCGCTGCGCGAGGCCGGCTACTTCATGGACCGGCTGGCCGCCGACCGGATGCCGCTGGCCGGCGTCATCGTCAACCGGATGGGCTGCACGACGCTGACCCTGGACGCGGATGTGGCCGACCGGGGCGCCAACCGGCTGGACGCGGCCGCGGGCGCGGCGGGACCCCGCGGGGCGAGCCCGGAGCGGGTCGCCGCGGCGCTCTTGCGGATCCACGCGACCCGCGACGCGCTGGCCGAGCGGCATCGGGCGGCGGCCAAGCGTCTCTCGGACGCCCACCCCGGGGTGCCGGTGGCGCAGGTGCCCGCGGCGGCCACCGACGTCCACGATCTGGCGGGACTGCGCACGATCGGCGCCGAGCTGGCGAACTGGGCACACCCCTGACGGCACCGGTCAGACGGTGCTGTCAGTCAGGCGGTGGCGCCCGGTCAAGCGGTGCTGTCAGTCAGGCGGTGCCGCTGGTCAGGCGGTGGCTTGCCCGAGTTCCCGGTCGCCGTGGCCGAGCCGGTCGGCCTCGAACAACGCGCGGAACGAGGGGATGTTGGGGTGGCGGCGCAGCATGGCGCGGCGCTCCCGTTCGGTCATTCCGCCCCAGACCCCGAACTCGGTCCGGTTGTCGAGCGCGTCGGCCAGGCATTCGGCGACCACCGGGCAGCGCTGACAGATCTGCTTGGCCTGCTGCTGGGCCGCGCCCTGGACGAACAGCGCGTCCGGCGCGGAAGTGCGGCACGCAGCCAGCGGGGTCCACTCGATAGTCCAGCTCGTCCGCGATTCGCGGCTCATGGGAGCGACTTTGCTCACTGATGCCCACCCTTGTCCCGGCCCTGCTCGTGGCGGACCACCGACCTCACAACAATTTGCACAGTAGAAACGGGTGACGCTCGCTGCCCATCCCCCGCGCGGACCTCACTGTCTGGTCATTATGGACTAGTCGAGAATTGGTCACTGGCCGATCCGGACCTATGAATTCTGGCAGACCCGCTGGTGGACAAGGGGTCTCGCGCGGGTGAACGGCCAGCGCGGACTGGACGCCCGCCCAACTCTCCCTCGAGTGCGGCGGTGGAGAAGCCGGTCACACGGCCCGCCGTACGGGCATCGCACAGGACCGGCACGTACTCTGCTGCCATGCAGAGCCATCCCTCGGGGTTCACCAATGTCCTGCGCCTGATGGCCGCGTTCGTCGCGGCCTCGATGGTGATGGGGCTCCTGGCGGCGGGCATCGCGATCCCGTTCGTGGGCGCGACCGGGGCGACGGCCAAGGCTGCCGTCGGCACATTCGACGCGCTGCCGACCGAGCTGACGATGCCCGTGCTGGCGCAGCAGACCCGCATCCTGGCCAACGACGGCTCGACCGAACTCGCCACGCTGTATACCGAGAACCGGACCGTCGTGCCGCTCACGGCCGTGAGCAAATACATGCGGGACGCCCAGGTGGCGATCGAGGACGACCGCTATTACGAGCACGGCGGCATCGACACCCGGGGCCTGCTGCGCGCCTTCGTCGCGACGATGCGCGGCGACACCCAGGGCGCCTCCACCATCACTCAGCAATACGTCCGGCAGGCGCTGGTGACCAACGCCCTGCTCAACGACGACCAGGCCAAGGCGGACGCCGCTATGGAGCGGCGCGGCATCGCCGGGGTGGTGCGCAAGCTGCAGGAAGCCAAATACGCGATCGAGCTGGAGAAGCAGAAGAGCAAAGACCAGATCCTCGAGGGCTATCTCAACCTCGTCTTCTACGGGGCCAACAGCTACGGCGTCGAGGCCGCCGCGATCCGCTACTTCGGCGTGCACGCCAAGGACCTCACCCTGCCGCAGGCCGCGATGATCGCCGGGATCCCGCAAGCCCCCACGACGTACAACCCGCTCGTTCCGGACAACGCCGAACGCGCCATCAGCCGCCGCAACGACGTCCTGGACCGGATGGCCGCGACCGGCAAGGCCTCCCCCGCGGAGGTCGCGGCGGCCAAGAAATCCCCCCTGGGAATCAACCCGCAGATCCTCCAGCCCAACTGCGAGTCGGCGGTCGACAAGTGGGTCTGCCTGTACGTCGAGCACTGGCTGGTCAAGAACGTGCCCGCGCTGGGCAAGACGGAGTCCGAGCGCAAGGCCCGGCTGCTGCGCGGCGGCCTGACGATCAAGACCACCCTCGACGTCAACCTGATCAAGTCGACCCGGCAGATCCTCACCGATTGGATCCCCTCGGAGCAGGAGAAGGACGTGGGCACGGCCGCCGCGGTCGTCGAGCCCGGCACCGGCAAGGTGCTCGCCATCGGGCAGAGCTCCCAGCCGACCAACGACCTGGTCTGGTCGGTGGACTCCGACCTGGGACAGGGCGGCGGGTTCCAGATCGGCTCGACCGCCAAGATGTACGCCGTGGTCGAGGCGCTCAAGAAGGGCCTGGGCGCGTGGACGACCCTGAACGCCACGCCGAGCGGCACCGTCTACGACCAGTCCCGGTTCCGTGCCGGCGAGTGTGACGCGATGGGCGGACCGTGGCGGGTCGGCAACTTCGAGGGCACCCAGGGCGGCCGGATGAGCCTGCAGGCGGCGACCGTCTACTCGGTCAACACGGCGTTTGCCGACCTGGCGACGCGGATCGGCGTCTGCGACACGAAGGCGCTGATGAAGGACATGGGGCTGCACAAGGCCGATGGCAGCGCGTACGGCGACGCCTCGCCCTCGATCATCCTCGGCGCCGACAACGCCTCGCCGCTGACGATGGCCGCCTCGTTCGCGACGCTGGCGGCGGGCGGCCGCTACTGCGAGCCCTACCCGGTCGAGTCGATCACGCAGTACGACGGCACCAAGCTCGACCTCAAGGTCGGCACCTGCCGGGACACCACGGTCTCGCCACGCATCGCATACAACGCCACGCAAATCCTGCGGGGCGTGACCAGCCCGAACGCGCTCGCAGGGGGCCGGGACTCCGCCGGCAAGACCGGCACCTCGGACGGCGGCTCGCACCTGTGGATGATCGGCTACACGCCGCAGCGATCGACCGCGGTCTGGACCGGCCGGACCCTGCAGGGCACCAAGCCGCTGACCGGCGCCCGCATCGGCAACAACTGGTACGGCAACCCGGTCGGCTCCCAGGTCTCCGGGCCGACCTGGCGGCGCATCATGAACGCCGCCCATGAGGGGCTGCCGAACGAATCGTTCCGGATCCTGACGCGACAGAGCGCCGACGGCAAGGTGGTCGTCCCCGATCTGCGCGGCACCTACCAGCAGGAGGCGATCGCCGCGCTGCAGGAGGCCGGCCTGACGGTTCGCACCGGACAGTGGGTCAACGACCCGAACCTGGACGGCGGACAGGTCGTGCGCACCGACCCGGCCGGGGGCACCTCGGTGGACCCCGGCACCACGGTGACGTTGACGCTTGCTGCGGCGCGCTATACCCCGCCTCCGCCGCAGCCGTCGCGCCGGGCGACGCAGCAGCCGACCTCGACCCAAGGGCCGTCGCCGTCGCAGCCTCAGGCCACGACCCGACCCCGCGCGGCGGCGTCAGCGACACCGGCACCGCAGTAGTTCACCGCCCACGAACCCGTGAGCGCGGGGACGCCGTGGGAGGTCCGGTGAACCATCGCCTGCGCCGCGCGAGGTGCTGGGTCGCGGGGCGAGGAGGCGGGGCGCTTGCGGGCATCGTGGGGCCGGTGGCGAGGGTGCGATAGAACACGGCCTTGCCGCCTTCGACCAGGGCGAGATAGATGAGCACCATCGCCCCAATCACGACGTACAGCTGCCAGGGCAACGCAGCGAAGTGCATCATCGCGGCCAGCGGCGTCAGTGGGAGGAGGGCGCCGACGGCCACCACGGTCAGGGTGGAGACGATGATCGCCAGGCTGGGGCGGCTGCGGAAGAAGGGGATGCGCCGGGTGCGGATGGCGAAGATGACAAGGGCCTGGGTGGCCAGGGACTCGACGAACCAGCCGGTCTGGAACATGGCCTCATCTGCATGGAAGGCCCACATCAAGACGCCGAAGGTCGCGAAGTCGAAGATCGAGCTAAGTGGTCCGAAGATCAGCATGAACCGCCGAATGAATCCGATATCCCAGTGCGATGGCTTGAGCAGCTGGGCCTGGTCCACCTGGTCGGTGGGGATCGCCAGCTGGCTTGTGTCGTAGAGAAGGTTGTTCAGAAGAATCTGGCTGGGCAGCATCGGCAGGAAGGGCAGGAAGATCGACGCACCCGCCGCCGAAAACATGTTCCCGAAGTTGCTCGACGTACCCATCATCACGTACTTGATCGTGTTGGCGAAGATCCGTCGGCCCTCGACCACCCCGTCGGCCAGCACCTCCAGGTCCTTCTCCAGCAGAATGACGTCGGCGGCGTCCTTGGCCACGTCGGTCGCGGAGTCGACCGAGATGCCGATGTCGGCGCCGTGGAGGGCCAGGGCGTCGTTGACACCGTCGCCGAGGAAGGCCACGCCGCCGACCAGCCTGCGGCCGGACTTCACAATGCGCGCCTTGTCTTCTGGGCTGACGCGGGCGAAGACCGTTGTGGTCGGGATGGCCGCGTCGAGTTCGGCGTCGGACATGGCGGCGATCTGCGGGCCGGTGAGGGCGGGGGCATCCGGCAGCCCCAGGTCATGGCAGACCTTGAGGGCCACGAGGGGGTTGTCGCCGGTGACGACCTTGACGTCGATGCCGAGCTCACGCAGCCGTTGCAGGGCCCGCTGCGCGTCGGCCTTGGGCGGGTCGAGGAAGACCAGCAGCCCCGCGAGCTGCAGGTCTTCTTCGTCAGCGGCGCCGAGTCGCCCCGCCCAGTTGGGGGCCAGGTCGCGGGTGGCGACCGCGACCACCCGGCTGCCCTGCGAGAATTCGGCGGCCAACTGCGCGTGAACTTGATCCGGCACGTTGGAGCAACGCTCCAGGATCGATTCGGGTGCGCCCTTGCTGATCAGGTGCGTGGTGCCGTCGGCGCGCCGGGCTACGACAGAGACCATCCGCCGTTCGTGGTCGAAAGGCAGGACAGCCACCCGGGTCCACGTCAGCAGCTGCGCGGACCGAGCCCGCGGGGTGCTCCAGAGCGCCTGATCGAGCAGGTTGCCCCCGACTGCCTGCCCTTCGGTGGCCTCGCTCTCGGTGGCGAGCAGGCCCAGGTGGATCAGGTCGTCGGCCGTGTGCTCTCCGGTCGGGATCGCGCGCCCGAAGTCGAGGGCGCCGCGAGTGAGCGTGCCGGTCTTGTCGGTGAAGAGCATCGACACATCGCCCAGGTCCTCGATGCACACGAGGCGTTTGACCAGCACCTTCACCCTTGCCATCCGGGCGCTGCCGGTGGCCAGGCTGGTGGAGACGACAACAGGCAGCAGCTGCGGGGTGATGCCGACGGCGATCGCGAGCGAGAAAAGCAGCGCGTCGATGAAGGGCTTGTGCAGCACCAGGTTGATCCCGAAGATCGCCGCGGTGAGCGTGCCCCCGACGTACACGAGGAACATCGAGAACCGGCGCAGCCCTGCCTGGAACGAGGTCTCCACCTCTGCAGTGCCAAGTCCGGCCGCGATCGCGCCGAACTTGCTGTGCGGCCCGGTGGCGACGACGACGCCGACCCCCGATCCGCTGGACACGACGGTGCCGGCGAGCGCGCAGCAACCCAGCTCGGCGAGCGGCAGGCCAGCGGCCACGGGGGCCGCGGACTTCTCCACCGGGGCACCTTCGCCGGTGAGCACGGACTCGTCGCATTCGAGTTCGGTGGTCGTGATAAGCCGCAGGTCTGCGGGTACGACGTCGCCGAGCTTGATCGTGACGATGTCGCCGGGCACCACGTCCGCCACCGTGATCGTCGTCGCGACGCCGTCCCGGCGCGCGACGGTGCTGTGTTGAATCTGGTCATGGAGGGCCTGGGCGACGCCGACCGCCCGGTACTCGTGATAGAAGCCCAGGCCGCTGGACAGCACGACGATGACCCCGATGATGATTGCGTCATTCGGGTCCCCCAGGGCCGCGGACAGGGCGGCTGCCCCCAGCAGCAGCATCAGCAGCGGGGACCGGAACTGGCGGGCCAGAATCCGCCAGCCCGAGGGTTGTCGCATCGGGATGGCGTTGGGCCCCCAGTGGGCAAGCCTCGTCGCCGCCTCGGCCGTCTTCAGTCCGAGCGAGAGGTCGACGTTAAGCTGCCCGGCTACCTGCACGGTCTCCAGTGTCGCGGCCTGCTCCAACGTCACCGTGGCGTCGTACGCCTCAGTGATCACGCAGCCAGACTAGGCCGCCGCCCTGGACGCGCCCTGGGGGGAGGTCTACGGGTGCCGGGGGCGGCAGACCGCAGGGGGCCGGGGTGGCGGGGGCGGCGGGGGCGGCGGGGGCGGCGGGGGCGGCGGGGCAGCCGGTACGGCGTGCCCTTGTGTCGGTGCCGGTTCTTGGTCGCCTGCCCGGTCTGCGACGATGGACGGCAATGAAGACGCTGACGAGGACCGCTATGACGCTGGCAGGCGCCACCGCCGGGGCGCTCGCCTACGCCTCGCTGATCGAGCGCAACGCATTCGTGCTGCGGGAGTTGACGGCCCCGGTGCTGCCGCGCGGGGCTGCACCGCTGCGGGTGCTGCAGATCTCGGATATCCACCTCATGCCGGCCCAGCGCCGCAAGGTGGCCTGGATCAAGGAGCTGGCCCGGCTGCGGCCCGACGTCGTGGTGAACACCGGCGACAACCTCTCGCACGCCGACGCCGTGGTGCCGCTGCTGGAGGCGATGTCGCCGTTCCTGGACCTGCCGGGCGCGTTCGTGCTGGGGTCGAACGACTACTACTCGCCCAAGCTCAAGAACCCCGCCAAGTACCTGACCAAGGCCGACGCCGAACCTGACACCCCCCTGTTGCCGACCGCCGAGCTGGTCGCCGGGCTGCGCTCGCAGGGCTGGCTGGACCTCAACAACGCCCGCGCGCCGCTGTCCGTGGGCGGACTGGAGCTGGAGCTGGTGGGCGTCGACGACCCCCACATCAAGCTGGACCGGTATGGCGACGTCGCGGGGCCAGCCGATCCGGCGGCCGACCTGACGGTGGGCGTGCTGCACGCGCCGTACCAGCGGGTGCTCGACGCGATGACCCGCGACGGGGCCGGCCTCATCATCGCCGGCCACACCCACGGCGGGCAGCTGGCGCTGCCCTTCTACGGGGCACTGGTCACCAACTGCGACCTGGACCCGCGGCGCGCCAAGGGCGTGTCCCGCTGGTGGCCTGGGGCCGCCGGGGCGCCCGATGCTGCGGCCCCCGCCGACGCGGCGTGGCTGCACGTGTCGGCCGGGCTGGGCACCTCGCCGTACGCGCCCATCCGCTTCGCCTGCCGCCCCGAGGCGACGCTGCTGACGCTGACCCCGCGGGATCGCTGAGCCGGGCCACTCGGCCTTAACTGAGGCGAAAGGCGGTGCCGGCGTCGCCTTTCGCCACAGTCAACGGCCGCATCGCCCGCCCGGATCCAGCTGCCCGACCGATTCGGAGGATGTCTGGACGATCCGCTAGCATGGGGCGTCGCCGGTTCCCCGGACAGCTGTCCACGGGAGTTCACCCGGCGACAAGCCACGGGGTGTGGCGCAGCTTGGTAGCGCGCTTCGTTCGGGACGAAGAGGCCGCAGGTTCAAATCCTGTCACCCCGACCATCATGATCTCCGGCGACATGGGACAAGCCGCCACCCGCAGCCCTCATACACCCGCGAAGTCCGGTCGCTCTGGCACCGTCTTCACGATGAGCGCCGGGGCTGACAGGGCACCCGGCGAGGCGTCAGCGACCGGCCTCCCGTAACAGGGCTGCGAACGTTGACTATCGCTTTGGTCGATAATAACCTCCACCATATGAGAACTGAGGCGCCGCTGCTCGCCCCGATCTTCCGATCGGGCGGTCAAGCACGCCTCCTCGCCGAGCTCCTTCTCACCGGCGACGAGCTCAGCCTCACCGACCTGGCCGAGCGCATCGATTTGGCCTACGCCACCGTGCATCGGGAGGCTGAGCGGCTGCTCGACGCCGGCATCCTGCGCGAGCGTCAGGTCGGCCGCTCTCGCCTGATGAGCGCCAATCCAAACAGCCCGATCGTCGACCCGCTGCGACAGATCCTCTTGGTCAGCACCGGCCCGAAGGTCCTGCTCACCGAGGCACTCCGGCAGGTCGAGGGCATCACCTCAGCGTTCATCTACGGCTCGTTCGCCGCGCGCCTGACCGGGGCCCCGGGCCCGCCGCCGCAAGACGTCGACGTCATGGTCGTCGGCGCACCCGACGTCGACGCCGTCCACGACGCGTGCGACACCGTGCAGGACCTGATCGGCAGGCCAGTCAACCCGACCATCCTGAGCCCTGCCGAGACACGGAAGCGCACGGCATTCGTGACCGAGGTCGCCGCCAGTCCCACGGTCCTGCTCATCGGGGAGCTGCCCTGGTGACGCCCGCTCTCAGCCAGGCACAGCGCCAAGCCATCGACGCACTAGTCGCCGTGAGCGACCCCGCAGCCGCTGCAGGTATCGGTCCACTACAAGCCCGTCGCGGTCAGCGCCGAGAGCACCCGGGGTCGCGGAGTTCGTCCCCGACCCGGCGAGCGAGACGGCACACCAGTCGGAGGCCGGCCTCGAGGCTGTTACCCGGTTTTGGGCGGAGAGCCATCGTGAGTCGGGATGACCGCCGCGTGAAGACCCACGACGTCCTACAGCGCCAGGACCAGACGAAGGCCGTCGTCGACACGACGCAGGTGATGTGACGGCAGTTGGCCGACGCGGCTCACCAGCCGGGAGCGATCGACCACCAGCGTTTGCGAGACGTTGACGACGCTGTCCTTGGGCAGACCCGCCACCCCGCGCGCGAGTTCGACATTCCCCGGCGCGGCGGACAGGCGAACGTTGCTCGTCACCGCCGACACGATGACCGTCCGAATCCGTGACCCGTTGAAGCGATCCGACGACACGACAAGCGCGGGGCGCACATAGCCGGGCTCCGAGCCCAGCGGATCGCCGAAGTCGACCCACCAGATCTCCCCGCGGGCTACCACTCCCACGCGCCCGAGTCCACCAAGGCGCGTCCGGTGGCGGGCGTCTCGACGCTGTTCAGCTCGTCGGCCAGGGCATCCAGAGCGGAAGTCACGGGGTCTTGGCCTTGCCGCTCCAGGAACTCGCTGACGGCCCGGGTGTAGAGCTGTGAACGACTCCAGCCGAGCCGCTCGGCCGCCTGGTCCGCGGCCCGGTAGACCTCGTCCGGTATGGATATCGCCGTCTTCATGGCCGAAGTATAACCGGTAATACCGCCCCAGTAGCTGGCCCACCGGGATTCTGGCCGACACGGCGCAGGTGGACCGCCCTGGCGGAAGCGGGTGTGAGCAACGAGACCGGATCCCGCAGGCCGACCCCGCCGTACGCTTGACGTACGGAAACGTCGCGGACGAGGGGCCGACAGACCGTCGCGCCCCACCCGGCGTACCCGCCGAAAGGGATGAGCTCGATGAGCACCCTGCTGAGCATCGAGGACGAGCACCGGCACTACCAGCGCCGAGCCGCGGAACTGCACGATCGGATCGTGCTGCGCGACGGTACGCCGGCCTGGGTCGGGCCGCTGCAGCACAAGGATCGCGCGGACCTGGCCCGGGAGTACGACACCCTCTCCGATGCCTCGAAGTGGCACCGGTTCCTCGGCGGCGTGCCCCATCTCAACGCCGCGATGCTCGACGCGCTGGTCGACGACGTGGACGGCCTCGACCACGTGGCGCTCATCGTCTTCGTCGACGACCACGGCGAGCCGACCCCGGCGGGGATCGGCCGGATCGTGCGTCACGAACAGGTGCCGGATGCGGCCGACATCGCGATCACGGTGAAGGACGCCTGGCAGGGGCGGGGAATCGCCTCCGCACTGGTGCCGCGACTGGTCGCCGCTCGGCCGGCGGGCGTCACGCACCTGCTCACCGAGATCTCCACCGACAACGCGGCCTCGCTGGCGCTGGCCCGGCACGCGGGCACGCTCCGCATTCACCCCACCGGGGGCGCGTTCGACATCGAGGTCGACCTGGACGACACCGGCCTCCGGTTCCCGCCGCCCGCCGACGGTGGCCGGCTGCACCCGGCGCTCGCGGCCGAGGGTCGCGATCACCTGCACACCCGCGACCACGCACACCTGCACCCGGCCACCGCCGCTCGCTAACCTCAGCGGCCGGGAACCGCTAGTCGCTGACCTCAGAAGCCGTGCGGCAGGGTCGTCGGCTGCCGGGCGGCGGCCTTCAGCGCCTCGAGCTTCTTGGCCTGCTCCTCGCTGATCACGAAGCGGCCCGTGACCGCCGAACGGACGACATGGCCCGTCGCAGACCCGGTGGCCGCGGGGGGTGTTCCCGACGCGACCCCGTTGATCCTCTTCGTCTTCTTCGCCATGTCACCCTCCTGTCGACCACTCAACGCGGCTCGCGCCGCAGCCGCCGAAGCAGCGCCGACTGCTGCTCTTGCCGGTGCTGAGCCGCTTCGCGGCGAGCCTCGGCCCGGGTGACCGTGTGCGCCTGGTAATTGGCCATCAGCCCCTCCAGGATCGCACGCTGGCCCTGCACGGTCGAGGCGTCCAATAGCTCCTGGAAGACGCCCGTGAAGGTGTCTGGGTCGAGCTCGTCGATGTTCTTGTCCACCCAGTCGAACGTCTTCCACCACCGTTCGCGTTCCGCGCTGTCATGGACCGTACGCCGCTCGTTGATGTTCTTCTGCACCGCGACCAGCACGCCGAGTCCAGCCATGAGGCCACCGAACCCGGCCGAGGTCATGAACCCGCCGAGCGTCAGGCGAACCCAATTGAGGAAGTCCAGCAAGGCGTCCACGGTCAGGGATCACCGGGCCAAGGCCGTACGTCGGGTGCCGCTCGCATGCGGCGTACGGTACTGCGGCACACCGACATAGGGTGGCGCCCATGGCGAACCTGCGGGACCTGGGCTGGGCCTACTTCGACGCCATTGTCGCCGCGGCGCCGCTGCGCGACGTCAACCCCTGGCGGGTCCGCGACGAGACGGGGTCGGGCGGACGAGCGCACCCCGCGTACGAACCCGACGACGACACCCTCGAACGGCTGCTCGGCGTCCCCGTGCACCTGCGGGCCACGTCCCAATCCGGCGTGCCGGCCCTGGCCCTGGACGTCTGGGTCGCCTACGAACTGCGTCGGGCCGGATTCCACCCCGACCGGGTCTGGCCGCGGGCCAGCGCCCCGCGGGTCCTGCCGGTCGAGATCACCGAGTTCATCGAGCGGCTCCCCCGCAAGGAGCAGGCCGAACTGTGGGCACGGATCCGCCGCGGGCAGGGTGGCGCCGGCACGGCCAACCTGCTCGGCAAGAACTACGTCAAACAGGTCGACGTCGTGATGAGTTCCTGGGCGACTGGCCCCGAGCTGATGGTGTCGACGAAGCGGATGGACTCCTCGTTCGGAAAGAACGCCGCCAACCGCGTCGAGGAGAGCTACGGCGACGCCAAGAATCTGCGGTTGCGGCACCCGCAGGCGGCGCTGGGGTTCGTCTACGCGCTCAGCGCCGTCGCGCTGGAGACCGAACCCGACATTGCGGCGTGGCTGATCGACCTGCTCGGCAAGTTGGGTCGGGAGGAGGACGCGTACGACGCGGTCGCCCTCGTCCTGCCCGATCTGGCCGCGGCCGACGAACCGGCCGACCCAGCGCCGGAGGAGCCAGCCGGCCCCATCGAGGCCGGCAGCGCCGCGGAGGGGGACTGGTCCGACGATCCACGCCTGTTCGAGCTGCCGGCCTCGATAGCCCCGGGCGGGGGCTCGGCTGAGGGCCCGGGCGGGGGCCCGCTCGAGGACCCGGGCGGGGGCCCGACCGAGGCCCCGCCCGCGCCGCCCGGGGTTGCCACCCCGCAAGGCCTCCTGGCACCGAGCCGACCCGCGGTTGAGATCGACACTCTCCCGCGGGTGGGCCTGCGTCGCGACGAGGTGCCCGCCGACCTGGATCCGGCCCGGTTCTTCGAGGTGATGTGCCGCCGGATCCTCGACAATTCCCCGGTCAACTTCCACCCCGAAGCGCGTCGTCGGCGCAGCCAGCCGAGGCCAGTGGCCACGCTCCGGTAAGGCGCGCACGATCACGGCGACCGGGACCGGGCGCGCCGCCGATCGTGCAGCGCCTCGCGGCCGCGACGCAGCGCCTCGAACTCGGGGCCGCCGGCCATCTCGTCGACCGGGGCTGCCACACCGTCGATCCGGCCCGACGAGCCCCGCGGGGGATCGTCCGACTCGGGCCACAACGCCGCGTCGACCAGCCGGGACGCGGCAAACACCGCCCCCCGGGCCAGCTGCTCAGCCACGGCCGCACGCACGCCCCGCAGCGCTCCGGCCCGAGCCGCCACGAGATCCACCGCCGGCATCGGCCACCGATCGGCCTCCCGAGGCTCCAGTTTGAGCACGCCACCGCCATAGGCGCGCCCCACCACCTCGGCCCCGAGCAGCGTCACGCTGTTCAGCGCCGCGATCGGGAGCAGTTCCCGACCGAGAGCCCGCACCTCGCGGCGCAGGTAGACCCCGTGCACCGAATTCAGGTGGTGCACCCCCGCGGTGTTCGTGCAGAGCCGGGCCGTGTCGGCGTTCATGTAGGTCAGCAGCAAGTCGGCGGGCGGCAGATACGGCGTACGCCACCACGGGGTGCGCACCCGGCACTTGTACGCCCCGTCGACCCCGACCGCCTCCCCCGCCGCGATATAGCGGCGACCGGTCGCCGACGGCGCCCCCTCGGGCCGGAACAGCCAGGTCGACTTTCCCGACGCGTCCAGCTCCTCGAGCCGCGCCGTGGTCAGCTCCAGCCCCCGAAGGTGCCGGCTGCCCGGCGGCGAGAGCCGGATCAGGTCCTGAGGCCGCAGACCCTGCCGACGGGCGGCCGCGCCGCTCACCGCGAAAAAGGCGTTGTTCCCCGTCACCATGCCCAGCGTCGTCTCGCCCCACGCGGCCAGCGGCACGATCCCCGGACCGGCGAGCGCCGCCGCGTAGGCCCGGGCCGCGTCCGGCGGGAGCAGCGCCCGCGACCAGCGCTCGCCCACCTCGGGATTCCAGCGCCGCACCGGGGCGTCGGTCGGCTCGGCCAGCGTCGCCGCGTTGCGCGTCTGCACCAGCTCGCAATGGTCCGTCGGGGCCAGCCCCCGCCCCTCGGCGAGCAGCAGCACCACGTCCTCGAGAACCCCGGGGAAGACCCGCTCGCTGAACAGCACCAGCCGCACCCGCGCAAACGCCCGCATCAGGAAATCCCGCACCGGCGCCGCGTAGTTCACGGTGAGCATCTCGGCGGGCAACACCAGCCCCAGCCGCCCGCCGGTCCGCACATGCAGCGCGGCATGCACGGTGAACGCGGCCCAGCTGCTGGCCAGGGCCGTCAGCGCGACCCCGCCGCGCAGGGCGGCGCCGCGGGCGACGGCCCTCGCCTGGCCCGAAAAGGCCTGGTAGCGCACGTACGGCGGGTTGCCGACGACCACGTCGTACGCCGCAGCCGGCGCACCGGCCAGGAAGTCCGCCACCGCGATCTCGGCCCGGTAGCCCGCCGTGTGCAGGTGCCCCACGGCGGCCGCCACCGAGCCGGCGTGCACCTCGACCCCCGCCAACTGCCCGGCCAGGTCGCCGGTCGCGCCCAGGGCGGTCAGCCGGCGGCCCGCCGCCACCAAGAACGCGGCCTCACCGCAGGACGGTTCCAGCACGTGGTCGTGGGCCGAGCGCACCGCCCAGTCGGTGACATAGCGCGCGAGTGGCTCCGGCGTGAAGAACGCCCCCCGCGCCTTGCGGAGCTCCGTGGAGTCGTGGGGGTGGCCGGCCATGGGGACATCCTGCCCGGGGGGTCCGACAACGCTGCGGACCCGCGCCGGGTCGTGGTGCGTACCGCCGCCTCAGTCGCCCGTGCCCACCATCTCCACGTCCGGGGTGCCGGCCGGAGTTCGGTGACCCACGGCGCGACCAATAGCCGCGTCGATGATCAGGAACGCCAACATGCTCAGCCCGAAGACCGGGACCACGATGCCCCAGGCGATGAGCAGCGCGGTCGCGACGGCCACGAGGCCCCGGGGAGCCGTGCGCCAGGCGCCTCGGCGTGGCGACCGGCCGAACCGGAGCCTGGGCCCGTGCGGGCGGCGGCGCCACCACATCCGGTACCCCCACCAGGTCAGCGCGATGACGGCGACCATGCTCAGGACGAGCTGGATGTCGTTGAGCGGGCCCAGCGTGCGACCGAAGTGGAAGAACAACAGGAGGCGGTTGGCCTGGGCCAGGACCGGCCAGGAATCCCAGCCCAGGGTGCGCACGGCGGCCCCGGTGGCCGGATCGATGACGGCCTGGTCCAGATTGACCGGCCAGGTCAGGTCGGTTTCCGACGCGGTCCAGCCCTGACCGGGCGCCTTGGGAGCGGTCAGAGAGACGGCCTCGCTCACCCCCACGCGGGCGGCGCCCCGCAGCACCTCGTCCACGCTGACCCCGTTCGGCAGCTGTCCCGGACCCGCCACCGCAGCGGTGGCCCCAGGGATCACGGTGCTGATCCGTGGCGCACTGGCGCCCTGCGAGGCGAGCAGGTCGGTCCACCGCGGGCCCGATGACACCCCGACCATCAGGCCGGTCAGTGCCACCACCAACACCAGGACCGCGGTCCAGGCCCCGACCACACCATGCCAAGACAGCGTCGCGTGCAGGCCTCGCCGGGACCGGTCCAGCAGTCCGAAGCGTCGGGCGAATCGTCGTGTCCGCCAGCCACCATGCCGGGCGGACCGCTCCCACCACAAGATCGCCCCGCCAATGGTGAGCACCGCGAGCCAGTGCGAGGCCAGCTCGGCGTACACCCGCCCCGGCGTGCCGAGATGGAGGTCCGCGTGCAAGGTACCCAACCAGCCCTTGAGCGGAGTGCCGCCGTGCCGGGTGACCAGGCTGCCGGTGACCTCAGCGGTAAACGGATCGACGTAGACGCTGTGGGCGGACATCGGGGGCAGCGCGGGGTCGGCGAAGTCGACCCGGGTGGTCTCGCCGAGGTCGCCGGCCTTGACCCCGCTCAGACGCAGGGTAGGTGTCGCGCGGACCGCCGCCTCGACCTGGGACTGCAGCGGGAGGGCCGTCCTCCCGCCTGGATCCACGGTGAGCTCCTGGGCGTACACGACGCGCTCCAGCGGCGAGGCGAAGACATACAGGATCCCGGTGAGCGCGGCCAGCACGATCAGCGGACCGACCAGGATGCCCGCGAAGAAGTGCATCCGCACGAGCACCGGTCGCCAGGGATGGTCGCGATGGTGTGGGCCGGTGGGGTGATCGGGGACCGATCGTGTGCCGCGGCCTGCCCTCCGGTCCCCCCGACCCGACCGTTCGTCGTGATGAGCCGACCCGACTGTGTGGACCAACGGACCCACCCCTCTCATTCCTGGATACCAATGAGGCCACCTATTGGCTTCTGTGATAGATCACAGTACTGATGCCAGGCCTGACTTGGATACCAAAGACGCCGGTAAGGAGTGCGGTGGACTCGGCTGCGCGGGGTATGCCCCAATAGGAACGTGGAGCCCGCAGAGGACGTGACGAGAGCCAAGCCAACGGCGACGGACCTGGCCTACGACGTCCTGAAGCGTCGAGTCCTGACCTGCGAACTGCCGCCGGGTGCGCCGCTTCGGGAAGGCGACCTGGCGACGACCACCGCGCTGTCCCGCACCCCGGTGCGCGAGGCTCTCAACCGACTCGTGCAGGACGGACTCGTGGAGGTGCGACCGCGCAAGGGTTACCGAGTGACGGATGTCACGCTTGCAGGCGTCGCGGAGGCCTTCGAGCTCCGGGCCCTGCTGGAACCCGCGGTGGCGACGTCGGTCGCCTCCCTCGCGCGTACCAGGCCCGGACGGCTCACTGCCCTCACCGAACTGGCCATGGCCGATCCCCCCGCCGACCTGGCCACCGCGATTGTCCGGGACCACGACGTCCACGAGATGCTCGCCGGGCTGGCCGGCAACCGCTATCTCACCCGGAGCATGCGGCAACTGCTCGCGGAGCTCCAGCGGATCATGTTCCTCACCTTCAGCGGCAACGCCTCAGACACCCTCCTCGCACACCACCACCAGGTTCACCATCGCGCGCTCTGCGAGGCCGTGCTGGCCGGTGACGGTGTCGCGGCCACGGCGGCAGTCCTCGCCGAGAACGAGCACATGCGCCGTCTGGTCGTCGACGGCCTCCTCGCCCAACTGCCGGACGTCACCCTCGCCCCGGTCAAGGCACCATCTGCCGATCCCGGGCCGCGCCAGGGGTAGCCCCACGGGCAGGCGTCCGGATCAGTCGTGGGCCAAGGGCCTGCGCTCCGCCACGTTTTGGCGGGCCGCCCGCACGGCCCGGTCGGTGAGGAGTTCGTAGATCGGTCGGCACCTTAGCGAGGTGGCGATCAGCATGGCCAACGCGCAGGCCCCCAGCATCGGCGCGAGGAGGTTGGTCGTTCCGGTGAGCTCCGTCGCCAGGATCAGGCCGGTGACCGGGGCCCGGACGCTGGCGGTAAAGAAGGCCGCCATTCCGATGAGGGCGAGCCCAGCGGGCTCGGGGGTGACCGACGGCACCAGCGCCTGGCCCGCCAGCCCCACCGCCAGGCCGATGTAGCTGCCGAGCACGAGCATCGGCGCGAACAGGCCGCCCGGGGTCGCCGCGGCATACGCCACGACCCCGAGCACCGCGCGCAGCATCAGCACGAGGCACACGGTGACGAGCGCCCCGGACCCGGTGAGCGCGTCCTGGGTCAGATGGTTGCCCGCCCCGACGAGGTCCGGCAGGAACCAGCCGACCAGGCCGAACCCGGCGCCGATGAGCCCGGCCCGTAGCTCGACCGGGACCCGCGACGCGTCGGCGATCCGCAGTGCCGCGATGATCGCGTGGTTGTAGGCCACCCCGACCAGCCCGCAGACGACGCCGACCACGGCGACGACGGGAGCCTGGCTCAGTCGCGGGTCGTCCAGCGGGGGCATGTGGAAGTCGGTGTCATTGCCGACGAGGACGTGGGCCACGATGAAGCCCGTCCCCGACGCTGTCAGGGTCGCCAGGGTGGTCCGCAGCTCGAACCGTTTGACCAGCTCCTCCAGCACGAAGACCCCACCGGCGATCGGTGCGTTGAAGGCGGTGGCCAGGCCCGCCGCTGCGCCGCTGGCGACCAGAACCCGCAGGTCGAATGCGCCGCGCCTGGTCAGCCGGGCCATCCAGATGCCGATGTTCCCGCCCATCTGCACGCACGGACCCTCGCGGCCCAGGGCGAGGCCGGCGCCCATGGAGAGCAAGCCGCCGACGTACTTGACCGGCAGGATCCGCCGCCGCCCCGGCTCAGTCCGCCCCTCGACCACGCCTTCCACCCGCGGGATGCCGCTGCCCTCAGCGTGGGGTTCGACGCGGTGAACCAACGCGGCGGCGAGCGCCGTCGCGGCGGCACATCCGAGCACCAGGACCGGCAGTCCCCACCACGTGCCGTGGGACCGCATCGTCAGATCTCTGCGCAGGTCGTCCGCTGCGCTGAGCATGAGGCGAAACGAACCCGCCATCGCGCCGGTGCCCGCGCCGACCAAGGCGGCCGTCATGACGAAGACAAGGAGCCGGCCCGGTTCGTCCGTTGACACGTTCGGCCGGGTCACGCGAGGCAGTCTCCCATAGCCGGGGCCGGTCACCAGAGCTGCCACCAGAGCTGCCGCCGGGGCGGGTCGCCGTGCGGGGCCATGCGCAGGGACTTCGCGAGATCGTATCCTCGCCACTATGGACAACGTGGTAGCCCTGCCCGGCCGGACGGCCCGACAAGCCCGGCCTCGCGGCCCCCAGCTGCGGGTGGCGTAGCGCCGATGACCGACACCTCGGGGGAGGCGGCGGCGCTGGCGACCGTACGGCGCCCCGCGCACCGCGTCAGCCCCAAGGCGCGCTGGGTGTGGCTCATCAGCGCCGCGATCGGGTGGCTGTTCCTGCTCGTCCCGCTCGGGCTGGCCGCCGCGCTGATCCCGGAGGCGCCCACCGCGCTGCGCGCGGGCACGATCGCACTCGCCGTGGCGGCCATCGCGTTCTGCCTGGTGATGCCGCACTGGCGCTACCGGGTGCACCGCTGGGAAGTCACCGAGGGCGCCGTCTACACCCGGACCGGCTGGCTCACGCAGACCTCGCGCGTCGCCCCGATCAGCCGGGTGCAGACCGTCGACAGCCACTTCGGCCCGCTGGAGCGGGCGTTCGGGCTGGGCACGATGAAGGTCACGACGGCGAGCGCGCACGGTGCCGTCGAGGTCGCCGGACTGCCCCGCCACCAGGTGGAGGAACTGGTGGCTCGGCTCACCACCGTCACCTCCCGCGATAGCGGGGACGCGACGTGAGGGCGGATCAACGGTGAGTCAGCACCTTGGCAACCCCGGGCATGCTCGCGCGTCGGTGGCCGACGGCGCGTGGCGGCGCCCCGCCGCACGATCTCTGCTCGTCGCGCCGCTGCGCAACGCGCGGGAACTGATCCCGAGTCTCGCCCCGGTCATCCTCATCGCGGTGTCGCAGCGCGGGATGGCCTACTGGCTGTTGCTCCTCGTCGTGATCCTGCCGGTCCTGCTCGCGGTGCTGCGCTGGTGGACCACGACGTACCGGGTCACCGGCGACCAGTTCCAGGTCTGCCACGGCGTCTTTCGCAAGCACCTATTGACCGCGCAGCTGGACCGGATCCGGACCGTGGACGCCGAGGCGTCCCTGCTGCGGCGCCTGCTGCGGATCGTGGACCTGCGCGTCGGCACCGGGGCCCACGAGGACGTGGCCCTGCACGGCATCGACGCCGGCCAGGGCGCCGAACTGCACCGGGTTTTGCTGGCGCGGCGCCGGTCGGCGTCCGCCGAGGCTGGTGCCTCCGCCGACGCTTCCGGGCCGGGCGGGGCCGCGGAGCCGGGCGGGGCCGCGGAGCCGGGCGGGGCCGCGGAGCCGGGCGGGGCCGCGGAGCCGGGCGAGACCTTCGAGCCGGGCGACGCCTTCGCGTCGGGATCCGGCGCACCCGGGGAACGGACCGTGGCGGCCTTCACCCCGGCCTGGTTGCGCTTCGCCCCATTCACCATGACAGGCGTCGCGACGGCGCTGACCGCGTGGGCCATCGGCGCCCGAATCGTCAACGAATTCAAGCTCGGCGACACGATCGGCCCCTGGATCGAGCGGGCTCGCGACGCGACGGCCGAGTTCAGCCGAGCCTGGCTCATCGTCGAGCTCCTGCTCGGCACCGTCATCGCGGTCTCGGTGCTCTCGCTGGTGGCGTATGCGCTGGCCAACTGGGGATACCGGCTGACCCGCCGGGACGACGCGACCCTGCACGTGCGGCGCGGCCTGCTCACCTCGCGGGCCGTGACCATCGAGGAGGCGCGCCTACGCGGGGTCGTCGTGGAGCAGCCCCTGTTTCTCCGGGTTCCCCGGGGCGCCCGCGCGAAGGCGCTGGTCACCGGGGGTGGCCGGGGCGACGATCACGGCTCGCGGTCCTCCCATCTGCTCATGCCCCCCGCACCCGTCGCGGTGGTGCGGGACGCCGTGGCCGACATCCTGGATACCGACCGGCCGCTGCGCACCGGCCTGGTTCGGCACGGGGTTCGGGCCAGCCGGCGCCGATACAGCCGGGCGCTCCTCGCAGTCGCCCCGTGTGCTGCGGCGCTGGCCGGTGCTGCGTGGTGGTGGGGCTGGCCGGGGTGGACCGCCGCGGGAGCCGTCGTGATCCTGGCCCTGGTCCCCGCGCTCGCCTCGATCCGGGCCCGCTGGCTCGGCCACGCCCTCTGCGGCGATCCGCACCAACTCACCGGCCCGGACGCGGGCTACCTGGTGGCCGCCGAGGGCGCGTTCCCCCACCAACATCACTGTCTGCGAACCCGCGCCATCATCGGTTGGGTCATGCACGAGTCGTTCTTCCAGCGCCGCGCCGGACTGGTCACGCTGGAAGCCACCGTGGCCACCTCGACGGGCCACGTCCGGATCCTCGACGTCCCCAAGTCTCGCGCGGTGCAAGTCATCCGCGCGGCGACCCCGCACCTGATGGACGAATTCCTGGACCCCGCCGGTCGGCCCTAAGGACCAGCGGTCGACCCTAAGGACCGGCGGCCGGCCCGGCTAAGGACCGGCGGCCGGCCGAACCGATATCGCAATGGGCAGGGCACGCTCGGCCCCCATCCGTTGACCTGCGAATACGTCATCGCGGTGCGCGTGGCGGCATCGATGCGATATCGGTTTGAGCCACCTGGCCGGGCTAGGGTGCCGGAGTGAGCCGCCCCGACGCCCCCGCCGTGCTGCTTCTGGGCGGCACGGACCAGGCCCGCGCCGTGGCCACTCGGCTCGATGCCGAGGGCTGGGACGTGACGACGTCGCTGGCGGGACGCACCACGAACCCCCGGTCGCCGGCCGGCGTGCTGCGGGTCGGGGGCTTCGGCGGCGCGGACGGGCTCGGCGCCTGGCTGCGCGAGCATCGCCCGGCGTGCGTCGTCGACGCCACGCACCCGTTCGCTGCCCAGATGACCGCCCACGCCGACGAGGCCTGCCGGGCGGCCGGCGTACCCCTGCTGCGGCTGGTCCGCCCGGCCTGGGCCCGAACCCGCCCGGACGCCGCCGAGTGGGACTGGGTGGCCGACCATGACGAGGCCGCACGCGCGGTCCTTCGGCTGTTGCCTACGGCCCAGACGCCCGGCACCGTGCTGCTCTCGGTCGGTCGTCAGCACACCCCCGCCTATCTGCCGCTCCTGAGCCATCACAGCGTCCTCGCGCGGGTGGCGGAGGCCCGGGACCTCGTCGTCCCGCCCGCCTGGCGCGTGATCGTCTCGCGCGGCCCGTTCCAGGAGTCGCAGGAGCGCGCCCTGTTCGCCGAGGCGGACGTGCGTGTCCTGGTGTCGAAGGACTCCGGGGGCACGGCGACGGCCGCGAAACTCGACATCGCCGCCGAACGAGGGGCGCGCGTGGTGATGATCGCCCGTCCGCCGACGCTGCCAGGTACCCCGGAGGTCTCGGACCTCGAGGAAGCCACCCGCTGGTGTCGGGCGGTGGTCCGCGGGGTCGGCCGCCCTGCCGCCGGCTGACCGTCGGTCGAAGGTCGGCCGCCTCGCCAGCGGGCGACGTTCAAGCGTCGCCGAGACAGCCGGGACAGCTGAGACAGCACGCGGATCTGTCCCCTCGATCCGCCGAACGGCCGACGGAATCGGTCGGGTGGCGTCAATGACCCCGCGGATCGGCCGACTGGAACGGCATCAGCACCCGTTACTCCGAGGAGGCACCGTGACCGTTCTGCCCGCCAAGATCCTGTCGATCATCCTGGCCGCTGCCGGGCTGTCCCACGTCGTCGCGACCCAGCAGATCATCATCATCTGCGGTTGACCCCCACGTCTCGAAGGGCCCGCACACGAAGCGGCGGGCCCTTCGAGCTGCCCGCCGGTGCCCGGCCGGCCCCGGCAAAAGAGCAGCCTCGCGTCACTCACACCCCGGCGACGATCTCCACCGGCCGCGGGTCGGCGGGATGCGGCTCGTCGAGGTGCAGGTCGACGACGGCACCGATGACCACCACGGCCGGGGGCTCGATGTGCTCCCCCGCGGCAAGCCGCGAGATGTCGGCCAGTGTGCCGCGGAGCACCCGCGAGGACGTCGTACAGCCCGTCGGTCCGACGGCGCTCGCGACCACCGCCGCGCCGGTCTCGCCGTCCAGACCCGCAGCCCGCAGCGCCTCGACGATCTGGGGCAGATAGGTCACCCCCATCAGGATCACCAGCGTCGTCCGGGTGCGTGCCAGGGCGGCCCAATCCACCGTCCCGCGCGGGTCACCCGGCGGAACATGGCCGGAGACCACCGTGAACCCCTGCGTCAAGGACCGGTGCGTGACGGGGATCCCCGCCAGCTCCGGCACCGCGACCGCCGAGGTCACGCCCGGTACGACGTGCACCGGCACCCCGGCCGCCGCGCACGCCTGCCACTCCTCGCCGCCGCGCCCGAAGACGAACGAGTCGCCGCCCTTGAGCCGTACGACGCGATGGCCCAGCAGCGCCTCGGACACCAGGATCTCGTTGATCCGCTCCTGCGGCGTCTGCCGGCCGCGCGGGATCTTGCCGACATCGATCAGTTGCGCGCCGGGCCGCGCCTCCGCCAGGCACTCCAGTGGAGCCAACCGGTCGTAAACGAGCACATCCGCCTGCCGAATCGCGTGCAGGCCCTGCACGGTGATCAGGCCGGGGTCGCCGGGGCCGCCGCCGACCAGGGTGACGGAGCCGGGGTCGAGGTCGCGGATCATGGGCGGTCCTTGGTCGTCGGAGGGCGCAGCTGCGCGAGCGCGGCGGCGAGGGCGGCGTGGGTGTCGGGGTCGCGGACGGCGAGGCGAATCCAGGTGGGGCCGAGCCCGGGGAACGTCTCGCCGCGCCGCACGGCGAAGCCGCGGGCGGCCAGGTCCGGACGCACCGACCCGGCGCCGAGGGGGCTGGTGTCGAGGAGCAGGTACGGCGCGCGAGCCGGCCCGACACAGCGCAACCCCAGTTCGCTCAGTCGGCGCAGCAGGTCCTCGCGGGCCGGGGCGATCCGGGCGGTCTGCGCTCGGGCCCAGTCCTGCGCGGCCGGGGTCAGCGCCGCCAGTCCCGCCGCGATGGCCGGGGTGGACACCGCCCAGGGCGGCTGTCGGGCGGCGAGCCGGGCGATGAGGTCCGGGGAACCCACCGCATAGCCCAGCCGCAGCCCGGCGATGCCCCACGTCTTGGTGAGGGACCGCAGCACGATGACGCCGTCCGGCGGGCCGGCGCGCCCGGGACCCAGGATCGTCTCCGGCTCGCCGGGGACCAGGTCCATGAACGCCTCGTCGACCACCAGGACCCGGCCCGGCCGGACCAACCGCAGCAGCTCGGCGCGGGGGTGCAAGACCGAGGTGGGGTTGGTCGGATTGCCCACCACGACAAGGTCGGCCGCGGCGTGCTCGGCCGCGAACACAGCCGCCTCGAACCGGAAGTCCCCGGCCGCGGTGAGCAGGTGGCGCCGTACGGCGTGGCCCGCCGCCCGCAGCGCCGCCTCGGGCTCGGTGAACTGGGGGTGGACGACAACGGGGTACGTCGGGTGCAGGGCGTGCGCGATCAGCGTGAACGCCTCGGCGCCCCCGGCGGTGGGCAGGACGTGGTCCGCCGGCACGCCATGGTGCTCGGCCAACGCCGCCCGCAGCGGCGCGGCGTCCGGATAGGCCGACCAGTCGGCGTGCTCGACGACGGCCCGGACCAGGAAGTCCGGGGTCCGCGCCGGCCGCACGTTGACCGCCAGATCGACCAGCCCGGGCCCGATGTCCTGGTCCCCGTGATGCGCCAGGTCTTCGTGCTGCGTCAGGTCTTCGTGCTGCGCCAGGTCTCCGTGATGCGCCAGGTCTTCGCGCTGCGTCAGGTCCTCGTGCTGCGCCAGGTCCGGGGACACAGCGGGTCCGGCGGCGCGGGTACCCCCGGCGTACGCATGCACGGCGTCGGCGAACCGTTGCGCCGCCTCGGGGTACCCCGCCCAGTGCACATGCAGATACGCGGCGTGCAGCGTCGGCCGACCCGTGCCCGCCGGGTCGAGCGAGAGGCCGTCCGGCTCCCCCGCCAGGCACCAGGCCGGCGGGCCCGTGTCATCGGTGGGCGTCGTTCGGGTGCGGTGGAACTCGTGGCCCCGGACCCTCTCCCCGACGCGCGCCAGCAGCGTGTCGGCGGGCACCGTGGCCTCCCGGTAACCCATCGCCAGGCGCGGCGTCATGGCGGCCGTCAGCGGCAGAGCGCCGGCCATCGGCGCGCCGTCGACGCTGCGGCACAGATAGAGCAGCCCGGCGCATTCCGCGACGGTCGGCAGGCCCGCGGCCACGGCGGCCCGGATGCCTTCGCGCAGTTGGGCGTTCGCCGCCAACTCGGTCGCGTGGACCTGCGGGAAACCGCCGCCGAGATAAAGCCCGGCGGTCCCGGTCGGCAGGACGGCCTCGCTGGTCGGGTCGAAGACCACGACCTCACAACCGGCCGCGTGCAGGAGTTCGGCGGTCTCGGCGTACCGGAACGTGAACGCCCGCCCCCCGGCCACGGCCACAACAGGGCGGGCAGCGCCACCGCCGCCGTCACCGCCGTCAGGGCGCCGCACCTGCGTCGCCGGGTCCCAGGGGACCGCCGCGATCGGTTCCGCGGTGCGGGCCAGCGCGAGCACCGCATCGACGTCGACGCGCTCGGCGACCAGGTCGGCCAGGACGTCGAGCGCCTCCTGGGACTCCGGCCGCTCGGCCGCCGGGACCAACCCCAGGTGCCGCGACGGCGCCTCGATCGCGGAGTTGCGGGGCAGGACCCCGACCACGGGGATCCCGGTGCGCTCGATCGCGCGCCGCGCCTCGGCCTCGTGCCGCGTCGACCCGACCTGGTTCAGGACCACCCCCGCCACGCGGATCCTGTCGTCATACGTCGCCAACCCGTGCACCACGGCACCCACCGTGGCGGATTGGTGCCGGACGTCCACGCACACCACGACCGGGCTCGCCGTGAGGCGGGCGACGTGCGCGGTGGAGGCGAAGGAATCGGTGCCCAGGCGCCCGTCGAACAGCCCCATCACGCCCTCGATCACCGCGACCTCGGCGGGCGCCGGGGTCAGCGCGCCGTGCAGCAGCAGCGGCACGATGCGGTCCTCGCCGACCAGGAACGGATCGAGGTTGCGGCCCGGCCGACCCGCCGCGAGCAGGTGGTAGCCGGGGTCGATGTAGTCCGGGCCGACCTTGGCCGGCGCCACCGCGAGCCCGCGCCGCCGCAGCGCCGCCATCAGCCCGATCGTCAGCGTCGTCTTGCCGTGACCGGAGGCGGGGGCGGCGATGACGACGCGCGGCAGCCCGTACGCCGTCGTCGGCTGCCCGTACGCCGTCGTCGGCTGCCCGTACGCCGTCGTCGGCTGCCCGTACGCCGTCGTCGGCTGCCCGTACGCCGTGGTCGGCGGCACGCTCACCATTCGATCCCCCGCTGACCACGCACCCCGGCGTCGTACGGGTGGCGCTCTTTCGTCATCTCGGTCACCAGGTCGGCGACAGCGAGCAGCGGCTCCGGGGCGCCCCGCCCGGTGATCACGACGTGTTGGTGGCCGGGCCGGCCGGCGATGGTGGCGGCCACCCGGGCGCCGTCGATCCAGCCGAGTCGGATCGGATAGGTGATCTCGTCGAGGATCAGCAGCCGGTGCTCCTGGCGCGCGATGAGTTGTTCGGCGCAGGCCCATCCATCGGCCGCCATGGTGCGGGCGTCCGCGGCCCGGTCGCCGGTGGCCGGGCGCGACCAGGTCCACCCGGCGCCGGCCTGGTACCAGTGCACGGGACCGCCCTCCCCGGTCGTCGCGTGCACCCGCCCGAGCGCGAGCAGCGCGGCCCGCTCCCCCATCGGCCACTTGCCGGACTTGACGAACTGGACGATGCCGATGGACCAGCCCTGCGCCCAGCCGCGCATCGCCAAGCCCATCGCCGCGGTGGTCTTGCCCTTGCCCTCCCCGGTGTGCACCAGGACCAACGGGCGGGCGCGGGGGTCCCCGGGCCGCGGCGCCGTCCCGTCGAGCCGCGGTGCCGTCCCGTCGAGCCGCGGCGCCGTCGAGTCGCCGCCTACCGCTGTCCCGGCGGACCGGGTCGCGATCCTGCGGCCGGGTAGCCTGCCCGGGTGCTCTCCCCCACCGACATCGCCGCCCTCGGTTCGTGCCCCGGACTGCCCGACGACGCCTTCGACCACGACGGCCTGATCACCAAGCGGCCGCTGCGTGCCTGTGCCCTCGCCGAGCTGCGCCCCGGCCCCGGCCGGGTGCTGTGGGACATCGGGACCGGGGCCGGCTCGATCGCCGTCGAATGGTGCCGCGCCGGCGGCGCCGCGGCCTACGGGGTCGAGCGCGATCCCGTCCGCGCCGCGCGGGCCCGCGGCAACGCCGAGCGCCTCGCGCCCGGGCTGGTCCATGTCATCGAGGGTTACGCCGCCGAGGCCATCGCCACCCTGCCCGCTCCGGATGCGGTCTTCCTCGGCGGCGGCGCCAGCGCGGCCGTTCTCGAGTCCTGCCTGGCCGCCCTGGCGCCCGGCGGCCGACTGGTCGCCCACGCCGTGACGATCGAGACCGAACAGGTGCTGATCGCCGCCTTCCGGGCCCGCGGCGGGTCGCTGCTGCGGCTCGGTGTCGAAGCCGCCGAACCGCTCGGCGGCCTGTTCGGCTGGAAACCGTTGCGCCCGGTCGTGCAATGGTCCTACCGCGCTCACGGCGCCACCGGCTGACACGGCGCCACCGGCTGACACGGCGTCCCGGTCTGCGCCAGGAGGGCGAGCACGTCCTCGACCCCGCGCGGGTCGCCCGCCAGGCCGAGGCGACGGGCCAGTTCCAGCGGCCATGGACGGCGCAGTCCGGCGGCGGCGAGCAGTTGCTCGTCGTCGAGGACGCTGCTGACCGGCCCGGCATGGACGCGGCCGCCCAGCACGACCGCCGCCTCGTCGGCCCAGGTCAACGCCAGCGCCACGTCGTGCGTGGCGAGCAGCACGGTGGTCCCCCAGGTCTGCACCCGCGCCAGCACCGTCAGCAGCGTCTCCAGGCCCGCCGGATCCAGCCCGGCGGTCGGCTCGTCGAGCAGCAGGACCGCGGGGCGCATCGCGAGCGCGCCCGCCAGCGCGACTCGTTTGCGTTCCCCATAGGACAGCTGGTGGGTCGGCCGGTCGGCCAGGTGCGTCGCGCCCACGAGGTCCAGAGTCTCGGCCACGCGCCGACGTACCTCCTGCGCTCCCAGCCCCAGATGCAGCGGCCCGAACGACACGTCCTGGGCGACGTCCGCCGAAAACAGCTGGTCGTCGGGGTCCTGCAGGACGAGCTGGACGCCGGCCCGGTGCGCCCGCAGGCCGGCGCGATCGTGCCGCAGCGCGACGCCGTCGCGTCGGATCGTTCCGGCGGCCGGGCGATGCGCCCCGGACAGACAGCGCAGCAACGTGCTCTTGCCGGAACCGTTGGCGCCGAGGACGGCGGTACGACGCCCCGCGAGCACCGCCAGGCTGGCACCCCGCAGGACCGGAGCCGGCGCGCCGAGGTAGGTCGCGGTGATCTCCTCCGCCGCGAGCAGCACCGGTCCGCCGTCGCTCACGCGCCCTGCCCCGGCGAAGCGCCCAGGAACGGGCCGACCGCGCTGACCCACACGACGAGCCACACCGCCGTGATCGCGGCCAGCGCCACCGCCTCGAAGCGCAGCGACCGAGGCCCCGTCACCGGCAGGGTGCGCAGATCGTCCTCATAGCCGCGGCCGGCGAGACCCTCGGTGAGCCGTCGAGCCCGGGCGAAGGAGTGCACCAGCACCGTGCCCACCAACGAGCCGGCGGCCCGTAGCCGGTCCGCGACCCGGCCCGATCCGCCCAGCCGCGCCGCCTGCGCGGCGTGGGCCGCCAGCGCCACGTCGAGCAGCACGAAGAGCAGGCGATAGACCAGCGCGGCGATGTCGAGGCAGGCGGCGGGGATGCGCAGCCGGCGGGCGGCGGTGACGAGATCGACCATCGGGGTGGTGGTGGCCAGGACGAGCACCCCCAGTGCGCCGGCGACCCCGTGCACCACGAGGCCGGCACCCCGGGCGGCGGATTCGGGACCCATCGACAGCGGACCGAGCGCCCACCAGGCGTCCGGGGTCGCCGCGCCGACCGCGACGGCCACCGACAGGGCGCCGAGCACGACGAAGGCGACCGGCGGGCCGAGCGCCTCGACCAGCAGCCGCGGCGGCACTCGGGCCGGCCCGAGCAGGGCGGCCAGGGCGACGACGATGACCAGCAGACCGCCGGGGGCGGGTGGGGCCAGCAGGGCCGTGAGCACCAGCCCCAGACTCAACAGGGCCTTGTCCGCCACCGGTCGACGACGCCACGGGCTCGACCAGGCGGCGTCATCGAGGGCGGTGAGATGCACTCCGTCAGCCCCGATCGCCGCGCCGCCGCGGCGCCGGCTCGGCACGACCAGAGGCCCCGGAGTTCAGCCGTCGACCGTGCAGCCGACCCACCGCGTACCCGAACAGCCCCGCCCCCGCGGCGGCCTGCATCGCGAACAACCCCGCCTCGATCTCGCCGCTGCCGGGGGTGAACACCGGCTGGAACCAGGGCTGGACCCCGTCCTCCTCCAGCGCCGCCGTCACGGTCGAGTCGGTGCCGGCGAAGGCCTCCCCGTCGGCTTCGGGTCGGGGCGCGAGCAGCCAGGACAGCGCGAGGATCGCGATCGCGACCAGTCCGCAGGCGGCGCTGATCCAGTGCCGGGTGCGGGGGCGAGGGCGGTCGACCGCGGCGAGCGCCTCAGACATGGCTGGCCTCCCGTCGCGCGGCGCGGGACAGCGTGGTCCGGACCAGTTCCCCGGGAGCCACCCGCCGCAGGAACCGGTAGACGACCACCCCGAGGAAGCCCTCCGCGAGCGCCAGCGGCACCTGGGTGAGCGCGAAGATGCCGAGGAATTTCGCGATCGCCCCGGCCAGTCCGCTGGCGGGGTCGGGGTAGGCGAGCGCGAGTTGGAGGGCGGTGACGACGTACGTCGTGAGATCGGCCACGGCCATCGCGGCGAAGATCCCGACCTCGGTGGGCAGGCGCACCGAGCGGACCAGAAGGAACGCGGCATAGCCGGCCCAGGGGCCGGCGACCGCCATCGAGAAGGCATTGGCGCCCAGGGTGCTCAACCCGCCATGAGCGAGCAGCAGCGCCTGGAAGAGCAGCACCACCGTCCCGAGGAAGGCCATCACCGGGGGCCGGAACAACACCGCCCCCAAGCCCGTCCCGGTCGGATGCGACGAGCTCCCGGTCACCGAGGGCAGCTTCACCGCCGAAAGAACCAGGGTGAAGGCGCCGGCAGCGGCCAGCAGCAGGCGGTTCTCCGGATCCTCGCGGGCTTCCCGGGCGACCGCCCGGGCCCCGTGGACCACGAAGGGGGTGGCGGCGACGAACCATGCGGCGCAATGACTAGCGGGCAGAAAGCCCTCGGCGATGTGCACGGCACACTCTCCTCTCCGAGATGACGCGTCTCGATAGAGCGGCCTACGGGGACGGAGTTCCTGACTCCCGACGCCTTTCGGCGCCGTCCACAGTGGCGCGACCGTGCCGGCTTTGCCCGGCTTCCTCGTGCCCCGCAGGGTTGGTCCGCCCATCGTGGCACAACAGGAGCCCCACCGAGCCCGACCAACGTCCCGCCGTTGGCCGCTACCGTTGGCCGCTACCGTGGGCGGCGCACCGTGCCGACTCGCGCGCGGCGCGACCGCGAGGAGGAAGACCGGATGGGCGAGGCGCTGAACACCGGGGGTTACGACTACCGCAGGGACGGCGCGGACATCTACGCCGAGTCGTTCCGGATTATTCGCGCCGAGGCCGAGCTGGCGCGCTTCCCCGCCGACGTCGAGCAGGTCGTGGTGCGGATGTGTCACGCGGCCGGCGACGTGACGATCGCCGACGAGGTGGCGTTCAGCCCTCAGGTGGTCACGGCCGGGCGGGCGGCGTTGGCGGCCGGGGCGCCGATCCTGTGCGACTCGACGATGGTCGCGACGGGCATCATCCGATCCCGGCTGCCGCGCGGCAATGACGTCGTGTGCTTGCTCCCGGAAGCAGGCCTGGCGGAGCTGGCGCGGCAACGCGGCACGACGAAGACCGCGACGGCCGTCGAGCTGTGGGCCGAGCGAGGGCTGCTCGCCGGCGCGGTGGTCGCGATCGGCAACGCCCCGACGGCGCTGTTCCGGCTGCTGGAGCTGGTCGCGGCGGGTGCCGACCGGCCCGCGGCGGTGTTCGGCATCCCGGTGGGTTTCGTCGGGGCTGCCGAATCGAAGGACGCCCTGGTCAGCAGTGGTCTCGGGCTGGAGTACCTGGTGGTGCGCGGCCGCCGAGGTGGCTCCGCCATGACGGTCGCGGCGATCAACGCGACCGCCTCGCCGGCCGAATAGGCGACCCGCCGCGCCCGCGCCCGCGCCGCGGGACGACCCGTTGGGGGCTACATCGGCGGCCGGCGCAGGTCAGGCGGCAGTGAGGGTATAGCGGGTGCCGGAGGAGCCGGCCACCCAGGCCTGCGGGAGCCGCGCCGCGAGCGCGTGCTGCGCGCGCCAACCCGTGCAGTGCCCCGGCACGAGCAGGTCCGGGCCCATCGCCTCGAGTGCGTCCAGCGTGGCCGGGATGATCGGTTCGAAGGCCGGCCCGTTCAGGTGGAAGCCCCCGATCAGCGCGCACAGAGTATCCACCCCGGTCAGGCGCATGGCATGCCGGACGATGTTGACGACGCCGGCGTGCCCGCACCCGGTGAGCACCACCAATCCACGGCCGCGGACGTGGATCACGACGGCCTGGTCGTCGATGACCGCGGCATCATGGCGCCACTCGGTGCCGTCCCAGGCCTGGTGCACCGGCGGCATGCCGCGCTCGAACTCCGTGGTCCGATCCACCTCTCCGGTGACCAGCAGGCGACCGTCCAGCAGCAGAGAAGGCACTCGCCGCTCCAGGAGTTCGAATCCCTCGGACTCCAGGGCCTTGCGGCTCAGCGTGGGAAAGACCAATTCGCTGCCCGGCATGACGAACCGGCGACGGGTCCAGGCATATGGGTGCACCACCAGAGGGGTACGTCGTGGCCCGCGCTCCGCGGCCAACCCGGTCAGCCCGCCACAGTGGTCGAAGTGCCCGTGACTGAGAACGACGGCCGCGACCTCACCGAAGTCCACCCCCAGCCGCTGTGCATTGACCACCATCGAGTCCGGGGTCATCGCGGTGTCGAACACGATCGTGGACGTCGACTCCCGCGAGCGCACCGTGACCAGGGCCGAGAACCCGTGCTCCGCCCGCAGGCCCAGCAGCGCCGTGCCGTCCTCGAAGTGCGGCGCCGGGGCCTGCCCGGCCCCGAAAGTGCCGCGTTCGATGCCGGGGCCGGGAGCCAGCAGGCCGTCGAAGGTGTTGTCGACCAGGGTGGTGACGACGACCTCGTCGACGGGGTCCAGATGGATGGGATCCACGGCCGAGCCGTACGCCGCGCGGGGCGCGGTCCTCGCGGCCGAGTGAGCATCCTCAGAGGTCATGCACATCGCAGACTCCTCGTCGAGTCGGTGCCGGTGGGAGCCGACGCTACTCCCGATCCGCGCGCTCGGGGCCCCGGGCCGCTCAGTCGCGCAGGGCCCCTCAGTCGTGCAGGGCCCCTCAATCGTGCAGGGCCGCCAGCAGCGCATCGCGGACCCGCACCGACCGGCGCGGGTCCCGGTTGCCGACCACCGCGACGGTCAGCCCCGCGGCCCGCTCGACCGCCGGGGTCCACGCCGTGCCCAGCCGCGCGGCGTCCGCCCGCACACAGAACACCCGCGCCGCCTCGGCCGCGCCGGCCACCCGGGCATTGACCTCGGGGTCGTTGGTCGCGGCCAGCACATACCACGCCGAACCCACATCCCCGTCGGCGTACGGCCGCTGCTCCCAGGCGATCTCGGCGCCCGAGCGGACCAACCCGCGCAGCCGCACGCTCAGCGTCGGCGAGATGAGCCGCACCCGGGCCCCCGCCTCCAGCAGCCGGGGCACCCGACGATCGGCTACGTGACCAGCGCCGACCACGAGGACCTCCCGGCCTGCCAGCCGCAGCCCGGCCAGATACACCGGCGCCCCCGCCTCGCCGGCCGTCGGCGCCAGTTCGCCCGCGGCCTCCCGGTAGCGGTCGGCGACGACGTCGGCGAGGTCGTCGCAGTCGCCGATGACCTCGGCGATGCGCACCGGTACGTCGGGATGGGTGGCCGCCCACGCCTGCACCTGCTCGCGCATCCAGGTCCGCAGCAGCCCCGGCAGCAGGAAGTTCGGGGCGACCACGATCCGGCGGTGCCCGAGCATGGCCAGCCTCCCCAGCGCCTCGGGCAGCGACGGCCGGGTCACCTGGATGAACGCGGCCTCGACGGACGCGCCGGTCCGTTCGGCGAACAGCCGGGCGAGCCGGGCGTGATCGGCGTTGGCCTCGGCCACCTTGGCGCCCCGACCGAGGAAGACCACGCCGAGATCGCGCAGCGGCCGCTCCCCCGGTTCGGCCCAATCGTCCGCGGCGGCGGTGGCCCGGTTCATCACCGCGTCCAGCAGGCGCGGGTCGGCGCCCAGCGGCCGGGCGTAGCGGACCCGGTCCAGCGACGCGGCGATCCCCCCGGGGCCGGACGCAGGCTCGTCGGCCAGGCCCGCGGCGATGGCCTCGGGGATGTCGTCGCGGACATGCGTGCCGGTGCCGAGCATCAGCGGGACGACGACCGCCCGCTCGGCCCCGCCGGCGAAGGCCGCCCGGACCGCCGCCGCGATGGGTGGCTCGACGAGCTCGACGTACCCCTCGTGCACCGGCACGCCCGGCAACCGTCCGCGGACCCGCTCGATCAGCGCCCGGCCGACCGCCACGCCGTGGGGGTCGCGCGTCCCGTGCGCCGCGATCACGCACGCCGGCACCCCGGCGCTTGCAAGAGTTGTCATCGCTTCTCCTCAGGATCCCGAGGGGGCGCAGGCGTCCTGCTCGACGCCCATCCAGGTGTAGTCGCGGGGGGTCACGAGGTACGGCGGGCGACCCTCGCAGGGGAGGTACGAGGTGCTGCTCGACCCGATGATGACCAGCGAATTCATGTCGACGACCGCCGGATCGACGTCGGCCAGCTCGGCCAGGACGGTGCCCTCCTGGCGCCGTTCCGCCTGGGTCACCACGGCGACCGGGGTCCGCGGCCCGCGATGCGCGGCGAAGATCTCCAGGGCCCGCGGCAGCTGCCAGGTGCGGGTGCGGCTGCGCGGGTTGTAGAGCACGGTGACCAGGTCGCCCTCGGCCGCCGCGACCAGGCGCCGCTCGATCGCCGGCCACGTCGTGTGCAGGTCGGACAGCGAGATCGTCGCGTGGTCGTGACCCAGCGGGGCACCCAGGATCGCCGAGGCGGCCAGGCTCGCGGTGATCCCGGGCACGACGACGACGTCGATGCCGTCCGTGCCGTATTCCAGCACGGGGCTGGCCATCGCGTAGATCGCCGGGTCGCCCCCGCAGACGAGGGCCACCGCATCGCCGCTGCGGGCCCGGGCCACGGCCTTGGCGATCCGGTCCTGCTCCGAACCCATCGTGCTGGCCTCCACCTGCGCCCCGGGCCGGGCCAGATCGCGGATCTGCCGCACGTAGGGTCCGTAGCCCACGACGTACCGAGCCTCCTGGATAGCCCGCACCGCCCGCGGCGTGAGCAGGTCCCGCGCCCCCGGACCGAGCCCCACCACGCTGAGCCGCCCCCGCGCGGGCAGCCGTCCGATCGCGCAGGTCGCGTCGGTGGACTTGCGCTTGGGCACGAGCAGTACGGCGCCGCGCGCGAGCACCGAGGCCTCGGCCACGCTGGGGCTGCCGACGTGACCGGCGACGACGGTGCTCGGGGTCGGCACCGCCACCTCGGCGAGGGTCTCCGCCAGGAACGGCCGCAGGTGCAGGCGCAGCCGCGCGGCGAGCTGCAGCAGCCCGATCTCGCCGGCCTTGGCGTCGATGGTGGTCAGCGCGGCGACGGACTCCGCGGCGAGCCCGGCTCCGGCCAGGGCCTCGCGCAGCAGCGCGTGCAGGTGCTCCACGTCCGTGCCGGAGTTGCAGCCCATCCCGACGACCAGCGTCGGCGGGTGCAGCACCACGGTGGGCACGTCGGCCTCGGCCAGGACCAGCGCCCCGGCCCGGTCGGTCACCACGATGCGCGCCGCGACCCGGTTGTCGTCGTCGCCGCGGGTCCACACCGTCTCTCCCCCGTCGGGCGCCTGCGTCACGTTGTCCGGCAGCGGCGGTAGCGGACAGCGGTATTCGCGCACCAGCTCGACGCGCCGGCCGTCCAGCACCGCCCGGGTGGTCCCCGCGACGTCGCCGCGGTAGGGCCAGCCGAGGGTGTCCAGGGCCGCGATGCCGAGACCGTCCGTGGCGGTGGTGAGCACGGCCGTCGCGCCGGTCGCTGCGGCGATCCGGCGGGCCAGCTCGTTGGCGCCGCCGGCATGCCCGCCCACCAACGGCACGGCGAAGCGGCCGGCCTCGTCCACCACCACGACCCCGGGGTCGGTCTTCTTGTCGGCGAGCAGCGGCGCGATGATCCGGGTCGTCGCCCCGAGGGCGAGATGGCTGACGATGAGATCGCACTCGGCCCAGGCCCGGGGCAGCAGCTCGGTCGAGGGGCCGGGGTAGATCGTCGTACCGCCCAGCGCCGCGTCGAGTTCCGCCGCGCGCCGCCGGGCCGCCGGGCTGGACCCGACCACCTGCCCGATCCGCTCCGTGGTCGCGGGGGTCTCGGGCGTTTCGGGCGTCTCCAGCGTCTCCGGCGTCTCCGGCGTCTCCCGGGTGGTCACGGTGCCTCCCGCGGCATCTCGGTGGTGGGCAGAGTCTCGATGGTGGTCAGGTAGGTCGAGCGGGTCGCGCCGTCGGCATCGGTGAGCGCCAGGTGCGCCACGTCGACCCGAGCGCTCGGGGGGAATCCGGCCAGATCCACGGCAGCAGCGGCGCCGTGGGCCGCGTCGTCGCCGGACAGCAGGACCACCAGGCGCGGGCCTGCTGTCCGGCGGGCCAGCGCCGGCAGCCAGGAGGGATCGTCGAGCAGCACCAGGTCGGGGTCCGGAAGGTACGCCGGGATCGCCGGCTGCTCGAAACCGTCGGTCTCCGCCAGGCCGTCGGCGGGCAGGCCGTTCAGGTCGACGACCGCCGCGCCGGTGCGGGCGCCCCAGGCCACGACGTCCTCGACGATCTCTCCGGCGCACCAGATCGTGTCGCCGAGGCGCGGCGCGGTGCGGCCGAACACCAGCGCGATCGCGGCGGCATGCGGCGTGGCAGTGTCCCTCAGTCCCGGCCGAGGTGCCGGGTCGTTGGCCGCGGGCCGCGGCCCCCCGACGTACGGCCCGAGCACCCCCAGCGCCGCCGGCGAGTCCGGGGGCGCGGCCAGCACGAGCACGACGTTCGGCTCGGCGACGTCGGTGGCGCCGCGGGCGGCTGACCCGTCCAGCACCCGAACCCGCTCGTCGGCCTCGCCGAGTCGCTCGGCCACGACGTACCAGCGCTCCAGATCCGCCAGGCCCGCCGCGATCTCGCGGATCCCGTGCCCCGGCGCGGTGAGCACCGCGACCTTGGGCAGCGCCCGGCAGGCCGCCCAGGTCGGCGCCATCCCGTGCCCGTGTGCGCTGACCAGCTGCGCGTCGTCCCAGGGCAGCCCAACCGCGGCAAAGGCGGCCGCGAGCGAGGAGATCCCGGGGTGCACCCGGCACCACAGTCCCCCGGCGCGGAACCGGCGCACCACCCCATAACACAGCGGGTCGCCACTGGCCAGGACGACCACGGGGCCGTCGGGTTCGCCGGCGGACTGGTACGCCGTCACTGCCGCGATCGCCGGGCTCACCCCGCCCAGCACGATCCGACGCTGCGGGGGTACGTCGAGCGCGTCGAGCGCCCTGGCTCCGGCGACGACCCGGCCGGCGCCGGCCACCGCCTGGCGAAGCTCGGGCCCCGGGGCGCCGAGGTGACCGTAGACGTCGATCACGGCTCGTCCGTCCCTGTGTTGCTAGCGATGCCGACCGCACCCTGGCTGCGCAACTGTGCCTGGGCACCGGGCTCGGCCTGGCGAAATTCGTGCCGGAACCCCGGATGGTAGAGGTGGCTCCGCGCCGCGATCGGGCCCGGCGCCAGGGCCGGACCGACCATGACGATGGTGTGCTTCCACAGCTTGCGCTCGCGCATCGTCGCCGACAGCTCGGCCAGTTCGCAGCGCAGGATCAGCTCGTCCTCCCAGGTCACCCGGTAGCCCACCAGGCACGGTGTACCGGGCGGATAGCCCCCATCGAGGAGTGCTTGCTGGAGTTGCCGATGCCGCGCGGCCGAGAGGTAGATCGCCATCGTCGCCCCGTGCGCGGCGAAACCGGCCACCGTCTCGCGGTCCGGCATCGGGGTCCGGCCCCCCTCCAGGCGGGTCAGGACGAAGCTCTGGCTCACCTCCGGCACCGTGATCTCGACGTCGCAGCGGGCGGCGGTCGCGGAGTAGGCGGAGATGCCGGGAACGGTGTCATACGCCAGCCCCAGCCGGTCGCACTGGTCGCGCTGCTCCGCGGTGGCCCCGTAGATCGACGGGTCGCCGGTGTGCACCCGCGCCACCAGCAGGCCCTCGTCGCGGGCCCGCACCAGCACCGGCTCCAGGTCCTCCAACGAGGCGCTGGCGGAGTCGATGACCAGCGCGTCCGGCCGCGCCCCGGCCACGATCCCGGGGTGCACCAGGCTGGAGGCCCAGATGACGATGTCGGCCTCCGCGATGACGCGCGCCCCGCGCACCGTGACGAGGTCGGCGGCTCCCGGACCGGCCCCCACAAAAACCACCCTGCCCCGCGAATTCGGCTTGGGCCGTAAGGCGTTCACAGACGTCCGCCGATCGTGGCCCGGGCCGGCGCGGACAGCACGGTGCAGAAGTACGGCGCCCGCTCGGCCTCGCCCAGCTCGGCGAGGCCGACCAGGCGCTGGTGCGGCAGCGAGACGTCTGTGCCGATCACGGTGGTCGCCTCGCGGTCCGCGGCGCGCAGCCGGCTCACCACCTCGGGCATCCGGCGACCGCCCTTGTACGCCACGACGGTGTCCGCGGCGGCCATGGCCCGCTCCAGCGTCTCGAGGCCGGCGGTCACCGGGACCAGCGCCAGCACCTCGGTGCCCTCCACCAGCGGGATCCGGCTGGCCGCGGCCAGTGCCTGCATGGCGGTGATCCCCGGGATCACCTCGACGACGACGTCGGGCAGCCGCTCGGACACGGTGGCCGCGAGATAGGAGAACGTCGAGTAGACGCTCGGGTCTCCGACGGTGGCGAAGGCGACGGTGCGGGCGCCCTCGTCGTACGCCGTGAGCGCCGCCGCCGCCGAGGCGTCCCAGGCCTCGCGACGTCGGTCGGTGACCCCGCTGCGGTCGGCCATGCTGAACGGCACCCGGCGAATCGCCGGCGCCGCCGTAGGGCAGCAGCCCAGCACGATCAGCTCGGCCCGGCCGGCGCCGCCCCGACCGTCGGCGCTGCCCGGGCCGCGCGTGCTGGAGGTCTCGGTCTCCGGGACGAGGATCGCGTCGGCGCCGGCCAGCGCGCGGACCGCCTTGAGGGTCACCAGCTCCGGGTCGCCGGGGCCGACACCGATCCCGATCAGCCGCCGCACCTGGTCGGTGGGTGCCGCCGGGTCGCGCTGCTCCCCGGGCGACGCCGGCGCGGGCAGCGCATCCGGCGACGCCGCGGCGTCGGGGCGTGGGGTCGGGACGTCCACGTGGCCTCCTCAGGTCTACCGCCCGAACGAATTGCCTGCGCCCGGGGGAGTTCCTGGCTTCGAGCGGTACGCCGGGTGGGGCCGCGAGTCTCCGCGGCGCACGACGTACGCCCTCACAGTGGCGGGACCGCCCCGGACTCGCACCAGACGGTGCTCACCGGCGTTCCTCCACTCCTGACGCGTGCGTCATCCTGCCACAGCGGTGCAGGGCGGCGTCGAGCTGCGCCGATCGATCCCGCCGCGCTCTTAGGACCTGAGGCGCCAACCGTGCATCTGATGCACTAACATCTCGTGCATGCGCACCACTCTGGCGATTGATGACGACGTTCTCGCCGCGGTCAAGGAGCGGGCGAGGCGCGAAGGAAAGACGGCCGGCGAAGTCCTCTCGGACCTCGCCCGGCGACAGTTGACCCAGACGACGCAGCAAGCGGGCCGCACCCGAAACGGACTTCCGGTGTTGCCGTCGCGCGGCACACCTGTCACGAACGAGCTGATCGATCGGCTGCGTGCCCAGGAGGGCCTGTGACGGTGGCCCTGCTCGACGTGAACGTCCTGCTCGCGCTGTTCGACCCTGACCATCTCGACCACGAGCGCGCCCATGCGTGGGCTCAGACCGGTCTCGCCGATGGCTGGGCGACATGCGCGATCACCCAGAACGGCCTGGTGCGCATCCTGAGCCAGCCCACCTACCCCAATCCGCTGACGGTCCCGGCGGCCATGGAAACTCTGCTGGCTGCGACCACGGATCCGCGCCACGAGTACTGGGCCTGCGGGCTATCTCTCGTCGGCGGAGCCATCGAGACATCCCGGCTGCTGGGCCCCAGGCAGGTCACGGACACCTACCTGCTGGCCCTGGCGGTCGCCCAGGACGGTTCTTTCGTCACTTTCGACGGACGGATCGACCCGGCCATCGTCCACGGCGCGACACCGGATCACCTGGTCGTGCTGTGACGACAGCAGCGCGGTGTGCCGCCTCCCGGCCCCGCTGACGCCGCCGCTCCGATCGGCGTTCTGGTGGGGTCCTGGCCCCATCGACACCCCGATCGGAGTGTCGGGACACGCCCAGCACCGGGGAGCCCCCGCCCACCCGCTCCCCCGGCGGGCGGCGCCGTCAACGCGCCAGGGCCAGGAGCGCGTCCAGGTCCAGATGGGCCTCCACCGCGTCGGCGAGGGTGTCGATCATCGCCTCACGGCGGTCGGCGAAGCCCGGTACGCCGTCGCGCGGTCGCCACGCGCTGCCGGCCGCACCGGCGATCTCGGTCAACCACGCCCGCCGGAAGGCGTCGTTCTCCATCGCCCCGTGCCAGAGCGTGCCCCACACCGACCCGACGCGGCAGCCGTCCAGGAACGGCTCGGCCGTCCCGGCTGCGAGGTCGCAGATGCCGTGGTGGATCTCGTAGCCCACCACCTCGTGCCCCCGCCACGTCCCCCGGGGCCGGCCCAGGATCTTCTCGATCCCGAAGGAGACCCGAACCGGCAACAGCCCCAACCCGGGAGTCATCCGACCCGCCCCTGCGGCCGCCGCGGACTCCACCCCCGCCTCGTCGCCGATCTCGCGCGCGAGCATCTGGTAGCCGCCACAGATTCCGAGCACCGGCCGGCCGGCCGCCGCGCGCGCCGAGACCTCGGCCGCGATCCCGCTGTCCCGCAACCAGGCCAGGTCGTCCAGGGTGGACCGGGAGCCGGGCAGCACGACGAGGTCGGCGTCGCGCACCCGCACCGGATCCCGGGTCACGACGACGTCCACGCCGGCCTCGTGCGCGAGGGCGTCGACGTCGGTCGCATTCGAGGTGCGCGGGAACGCCACCACCGCGACCCGCAGCACCTCCGAGCCCGACGCCGCCACCCCGGCCCCGTGCGCGCGCCAGCGCGCCAGCTCCAGGGCGTCCTCGCCGTCCAGCCACACCCCGTCCAGCCAGGGCAGCACCCCGAGACACGGCAACCCGGTCCGACGGCTCAGCTCGCTCAGCCCCGGCTCCAGCACCGCGACGTCGCCGCGGAACTTGTTGATGACGTAGCCCGCGAAACAGGACCGGTCGGCGTCGTCGACGATGGCCCAGTGCCCGAAGATGGAGGCCAGCTGACCCCCTCGGTCGATGTCCCCGACGAGCACGACCGGCAGCGACTTCGCCCGCGCCAGGCCGAGGTTCACATAGTCCCCGGCCCGCAGGTTGATCTCCCCCGGCGACCCGGCGCCCTCGCAGACCACGATCTTGTGCGCCGAGGCCAGCTCGTCGTACGCCGCATAGGCCGCCTCCGCGAGCTGCCGCCGGCCCGTCGCGTACTCCCCCGCCTCCAACGTCCCGGCCGGCCGACCGCGCAGCACGACGAAGGAGCGCCGGTCGGTGCCCGGCTTGAGCAGCACCGGATTCATCGCCGAGGTCGGCTCGACGCGCGCCGCGAGGGCCTGCAGGTATTGCGCCCGCCCGATCTCGGCGCCGTCCGCGCACACCATCGAGTTGTTGGACATGTTCTGGGCCTTGTACGGCGCCACGTCCACGCCCCGGCGGCGCAGCGCCCGGCACAGCCCGGTCACGACCAGCGACTTGCCCGCATCGGAGGACGTGCCGCACACCAGGATCCCCGCCATCTCAACCTCCCCTGAGCTTGAAAGAAGGAATCCCCCAGGCCGCCCCACGCAGCGCACAGATCCCCACCGCCACAACGGCGCTCGCCCACGACACCAACGGCACCAGCCGCGCGGCACGGCGTACGTCGTGGGCCGTGGGCAATCCCCCGTCCCCCAGCGTGGGCCGCTCCTCGACGCGCCCCGCATAGTCGTTCACGCCGCCGAGGCGCACCCCGAGGGAGCCCGCCCAGGCGGACTCCGGCCAGCCGCCGTTGGGACTGGGGTGGGCCGCGTGATCGCGCCACATGACCCGCCAGGCGCGTCCGGACGACCCGCCCACCAGGGGCGCCAGCAGGCACGCCAGAGCCCCGGTGACCCGAGCCGGGACCAGACCGAGGACGTCGTCACACCGAGCGGAGGCCGTCCCGAACCGCGCGTACCGCGCCGACCGGTGGCCCACCATCGCGTCGAGCGTGTTCACCGCCCGGTGCCCCAGCAGCCCCGGCAGCCCGAAAGCGGCCCCCCACAGCAGCGAGCAGACCACCGCGTCGGAGGCGTTCTCGGCCAGCGATTCGACGGTCGCCCGGCCCAACTCGCCCGCGGACAGGTGCTCCGGGTCCCGGCCGCACAGGTGCGGCAACCGCGCCCGCGCCGCGCCCAGGTCCTCGGCCGCCAGCGCGGCCGCCATCGCCCGACCCTCCCCCGCCAGGCTGCGCGCCCCGACGACCGCCCAGGTCGCGAGCGCCGTCACGAGCACTCGTGGCACCGCACGCCGCGCGGTGGCCCGCTCCACCACGATCCCGGCCGCCAGCAGCGGAGTCACGCACGCGGCCAGGTGCCCCACCCCCGCGATCCGGGTGTTCCGATAGGTCCGCAACTCCACCCAGGCGGCGTACCGCCCGAACCCCGCCACCGGATGCCACCGCCGCGGATCGCCGAGCCAGGCGTCCGCCGCAAGCCCCAGCAGGAGGCCGGCAGCGCGGGCCGAGCCACCACGGGCCGAGCCACCACGACGACCACGGCTGAGCGGGGCGGCGGCGGGCACCTGCGCGACGCTAGCAGAGCCCGAACTCCGCGGGTCCGCACCGACTCGCTAGGCTGCCAATGACCAGGTCGCGCCCGTCCGGGGCCCGGCCCTGACGGGAGGTGCGGCTCATGCGGCTCATGCGCGTCGGAGTGTTCGGCCAGGAGCAGCCGGTCGTCAGCGACGACGGTCAGATCTGGTACGACGCCTCGGGGTACGGCGACTTCGACCCCGACTTCTTCGGCTCGGATGGGTTGGCGCGGCTGCGCGCCGACCTCGCCGCCCGACGCCTGGCGCAGATCGACATCAGCGGCCGTCGGATCGGCGCCCCGATCGCCAAGCCCCAGGCGATCCTGTGCATCGGTCAGAACTATGCGGCGCATGCCGCCGAGTCGGGCAGCCCCCCGCCGGAGCACCCCATCGTCTTCCTCAAGCACCCGAACACGCTGCGTGGCCCACACGATTCGGTGCGGATCCCCCGCGGGGCGCAGGCCGTCGATTGGGAGGTCGAACTGGCGGTGGTCATCGGCCGCGAGGCGAGCTATCTGGACAGCGACGCCGCCGCACTGGCCTGCGTGGCCGGCTACGCCCTGGCCAATGACGTCTCCGAGCGCGACTATCAGCGCAAGATCTCCGGCGGCCAGTGGAGCAAGGGCAAGTGCTGCCAGGACTTCTTCCCGCTCGGCCCCTATCTCTCGGTCGATGAGATCACCGACCCGCAGGACCTGGCGCTGAAGTGCAGCGTCAACGGTGCAATCCGGCAGGACTCCACCACCGCGGACATGGTCTTCTCCGTCGCGGCGCTGATCCGCGACCTGTCCCAGGTCATGGTCCTCTCGCCGGGCGACGTCATCAGCACCGGCACCCCGCAGGGCGTGGCCATGTCGGGCCGGTTCCCCTATCTGCAGGCCGGCGACGTCATGGAGCTGTCGGTGACCGGCTTGGGCGAGCAACGTTCCGAGCTGATCGCCGCCGACGTGCGCTGACGGTGCCGGACGACCCGCCCGGGTCCCCTCCGCAGGCCCCGGGGGCGCGGCTGTGGCCGCTGTACGCCGGGGGCTTCCTCGGCCCGTTCGCGGGCGCGATGACCGGCGTCATGCTGCCCGAACTCGCCGCCGGACTGGACACGACGATCGGCGGGGCATCGCTGGCGGTCAGCTGGTTCATGCTGCCGTTCGCCGCCGCGCTGCTGGTGTCCGGCACGCTCGCCGCCCGGTGGGGCGAGGCGAGGGTGGTGCGGACGGCCTTCCTCACATACGCCGCGGCCTCGCTGGTCGGCGTCTTCGCCACGACGCTCGGCCCGTTCCTGGTCGGTCGCGCGCTCCAGGGCATGTCGAATGCCTTCACGACGCCCCTGCTCATCGCTATGCTGGCCGCCCTCAGCCCGCCGCACCGCCGCGGCCGGGCGATGGGGATCTTCGCGAGCATGCAGGCCAGCGGCATCGCGTTCGCTCCGGTCATCGGTGGCGCGGCGGCCGCGGTGGACTATCGGATCGCCTTCGGCGCCGCGGCAGCCGTCGCGGTCGCCCTGGCGATGCTCATGCCGACGGCCCACGTCCTGCCCTCGGGCGGCGCGGTCACCGCCCGGGAGAAGTGGGCCGCGCTGCGCAACCGGCCCCTCGCGCGCGCCTGCATCATCGGGTTCTGCCTGCAGTTCACCGCCACCGGGGTGGGCCTTCTCGTCCCCCTGTTGGCCCATGACCGGTTCGGAATGGACGCCGCGCAGCGCGGCCTGGTGACCGCCGGCTTCGGGGTGGCGGGACTGGCGACGGGGACGTTGAGCGGGCGGCTGGCGGACCGCTACGGGCTGCGGCTGGTGGGCGGGGTCGCCCTCACCCTGCTCGGCGCGGGGATGGCGGTGGCCGGTGTCGCGCCGTGGCTGTGGCTGCTGGTCCTGGTGACCTTCCTCGCCGGAATCGGCAACACCGCCTCGCGGGTCACCGCCCAGTCGTTGGCGGTGCGCTCGACGCCCGCCAACCCCGGTGGCGCCACGAGCTTCGCCCTGGCGATGCAGTTCCTCGGCGGCGCGGTCCTGCCCGTGGCGGTGCCGGCCTATCAGCGGCATCCCGCGCTCACCTGCGTCGGCGTCGGCGCCGTCGCCCTGGTGGGGGCGCTGGCCGCGAGCGCGCGGGTCGCCCGGCGCTGACCCGGGTTCGAACCCCACCCGAAATCCTCGAACGCCCGTCCAGTGCGTCGATAGGGGACCCGCCGGGCGAGGGCGCCCGGCGCCGCCTACGGGGGGGAGCCATGGACCTACGACGCTGCCGACGACGCGCCCTGTCGAGCGCGTTCGCCATCGGATTCCTTGTCGCGCTCGGCGCGCCCGCCGCGACCGCCAGCGGCCCCGCGCCGTACCCCACGCCAGGCCCCACAGCAGGCCGCACGGCAGGCCCCACGGCGGGCCCCACAGCGGGCCCCGGACGGGGCCTCGGCGCAGCGGCGCACGGACACGACGCCGACCGGCCGGACCCCGGCGCCGAGGTGCAGCGGCCCAGCAGGCGCACGCCCCTGTCGGTCCCGACGGAGCAGCCCGGACGGGTCGTCTACCTCACCTTCGACGACGGGCCGAGCGCCTCGGGGACACCGCAAGTGCTGGCGCTGCTCGCCGAATACGGCGCGCAGGCAACCTTCTTCATGGTCGGCAGCCAGGCGCAAGCGGCGCCCGACCTGGTGGCGCAGGTGCGCGCCGCCGGCCACGCGGTGGGCAACCACACCTACCACCATCCGTGGCTGACGAACCTGTCCGACAGCGGCATCGGTCAGGAGATCACGTCGACGAGCCGGGCCGTCGGGGGCACCTCGTGTCTGCGGCCGCCCGGGGGATTCGTGGACGCTCGGGTGCGCTCGGTCGCCGCCTCCCTGGGGCAGAGCCTCGTGATGTGGACCGTCGATCCGCAGGACTGGCGGCGGCCCGGCGCTGCGGCCATCGCCGGGGCCGTGCTCGACCGGGCGACCTCCGGCAGCATCGTGCTGCTGCACGACGGCGGTCGGGACCGATCCCAAACGGTCGCCGCCCTGCGCACGATTCTGGCGACGCTGTCGGCTCGCGGGGACGTCTTCCGCACGCTGCCCCAGTGTGAGTAGCCCGGCAGGGTCGCCGGGCGAGTGATCCTGAGGCCCCGCTAGCCTGGGGACCTGTCTCCGGTTCCCAGCAGGCGAGGTAGTCCCATGCCGCAGATGCGTTCGCGTACCACCACCCAGGGCCGCAACATGGCCGGCGCTCGCGCGCTGTGGCGCGCCACGGGCATGGGTGAGGACGACTTCGACAAGCCGATTATCGCGGTGGTCAACAGCTACACCCAGTTCGTCCCGGGGCACGTGCACCTCAAGGACATGGGCTCGATCGTCTCCGCGGCGATCGCGGCGGCGGGCGGCGTGGGCCGGGAGTTCGACACCATCGCCATCGACGACGGCATCGCGATGGGCCACGACGGGATGCTCTACAGCCTGCCCAGCCGGGAGATCATCGCCGACTCGGTCGAGTTCATGGTCAATGCGCACCAGGCCGACGCGATGGTGTGCATCAGCAACTGCGACAAGATCACCCCCGGCATGCTGCTGGCCGCCCTGCGCCTGAACATCCCCACGGTGTTCGTCTCCGGCGGCCCGATGGAAGCCGGCAAGGCCGTGATCAGCCCCGACGGGGTGGTGAGCAAGCCGACGCGCCTCGACCTCATCGACGCGATGATCCAGGCCGTCGACAAGAACGTCTCCGACGAGACGATCGAGACCGTCGAGCGGTCCGCCTGTCCCACCTGCGGGTCGTGTTCGGGCATGTTCACCGCGAACTCCATGAACTGCCTGATCGAAGTGATCGGTCTGGGGCTGCCCGGCAATGGGTCCACCCTGGCGACCGCGGCGGCTCGGCGCGACCTGTTCGAGCGCGCCGGCGCCCTCGCCGTACAGCTCGCCAAGCGCTACTACGACGGCGACGACGACTCCGTCCTGCCGCGTTCCATCGCGACCAAGGCCGCGTTCGAGAACGCGATGCGCGTCGACTGCGCGATGGGCGGCTCCACGAACACGGTGCTGCACCTGTTGGCGGCGGCGCAGGAGGCCGGGGTCGACTTCGACCAGAACGACATCGACCGCCTCTCGCGCATCACCCCGTGCCTGTGCAAGGTCGCGCCGAACACGCACGACTACTACATGGAGGACGTGCATCGCGCCGGCGGCATCGTCGCGATCATGGGCGAGCTCGCCCGGGGCGGCATGCTGACCGAGTCGGTGCACGCGGTGCACAGCCCCTCGCTGCGGGACTGGTTGGCGCAGTGGGACATTCGGGGCGGTACGCCGAGCGCCGCCGCTGTCGAGATGTTCCACGCCGCGCCCGGCGGGGTGCGGACCACCGAACCGTTTTCCTCGACCAACCGGTGGGATTCGCTGGACACCGATGCCGCGGGCGGGTGCATCCGCGACGTCGAGCACGCCTACACCGCCGATGGCGGGCTGGCCGTGCTGCGCGGCAACCTCGCCCCGGACGGCTGCATCGTCAAGACCGCCGGGGTGCCGGAGCACCAATGGACGTTCTCCGGTCCCGCCAAGGTTGCCGAATCCCAGGATGACGCCGTCGAGATGATTCTCAGCGGCCGGATCGTCGAGGGCGACGTGGTCGTCGTCCGATACGAGGGCCCGAAGGGTGGCCCCGGCATGCAGGAGATGCTCTACCCGACCAGCTACCTCAAGGGGGTCGGGCTCGGCCCAAAGTGCGCCTTGATCACCGACGGTCGGTTCAGCGGCGGCAGCTCCGGGCTGAGCGTCGGGCATGTCTCCCCCGAGGCGGCCTCGGGCGGGGCGATCGGGCTGGTCCGCGACGGCGACATGATCTCCTTCGACATCCCGAACCGGTCGGTCCGCGTGGAGGTCTCCGACGAGGAACTGGCCGCGCGCCGGGAGGCGCAGGACGCGGCGGGCTGGCGTCCGGCGCACCGGGAGCGCACCGTGTCGGCGGCGCTACGCATCTTTGCGCAGTTCGCGCAGTCCGCCGACAAGGGCGCGGCGCGGCTGGTGCCCTGACTCGGGGGCCCGGGCCCCCGAGTCAGGGCACCGAGTCAGGGCACCGGGGTCACTTCTGCCAGAGCACCGGGGCCTTGTAGTAGTCGCTGGTGCTGTCGCCCTCGTAGCGGGCGCCGGTCACCGCCTCGCCCTTGGTCGCCGCGATCGTGCACGGTTTCGAGCTCTCCCCGACCGCGCGGTTCTTGAACGAGGTCGACTTGCACTTCTCGAAGTTGCCGAACGCGGAGACCCAGCCGGCCTTGCGGCCGTCGGCGAGCACGCCGGACAGCGAGATGCTGGGCGACCCGTAGGGGCTGCCCTCCCAATAGACGATCTCGTTCGTCGACTCGACGTACCACGGCGTCACCCCGGCGAACTCCGCCTTGTTGCTGAAGCCGTCGAAGTCGGAGTTCGCGCCCTTGCGGATGTCGGTCACGGTCACCTTGTAGATGGCCTTGGTGTAGTACTTGTCGCCCTTCTTTCCCGACTCCGCGACGAGCGTGGCGGGCTCGCCGACCTTGAGCTTGGTGCCCGGCGCAGTCACGGCCGCCTTCGGGTCGCCGGCCGTGATCGGCGCGGACGGGTCCGTGTTGCTCGACGTGGTGCTCGGGGTCGAGGTAGTCGCGGCCGAACTCGTGCCGCCCGCGCCCCCGCTGGTCGAGCCGCTCGCGCCGCCCGTCATCGTGGCGGTCGTGCTGCCCGAACCCGCACAGCCGGCCAACAGGCCCGCCACACAGGCGAGCCCGGCGGGCAGGACGAGCCGTCGTTGGATCGAAGTCATCTGATTCCTCCCGAGATATCCCCCACCCCCGCCCTGGTCGCGCCGGGTGAGGGGGGCGCTCCGGGGGCCGAATCACCATAACCGACGTCGCCGCGTCCCGTCCCGGACCGGACCGGATTTGCCGTCCCGACCGCGCGGGGATGCCGGGGGTCGATATGACGCCGCCGACATCCAGCCTGCCGAGGCTCACCTGCGGAGCTCCGGAGCCGATGCGTACCTCGTGACGACAACTCCAGCGAGCACGGCAGGCGCGGATGTCCGGCCCTGAACCCAGCACCGCGCCGCCGCGCGATCGGGCGCACCTGGACCCGCACGGCCTGGTCCTGCTCGACTCGGACCTGGCGCTGCTCGCGCGCGGGCTCGGCCGGGTCGTCACCTGGCCGGTGCTGCGGGGCGAGCCCCCGGCGCAGGCCGTGCACGTGGCCACCATCCGGACCCGGGTGTTCGCCGGGCGCCCCGGCGGCAACATGCTGGGCGCCATGGCCGAATACGACCGCACCCGCAAGAGCGCCGGCCATCCCGAGGCCTTCGGCGCGCACTTCATCGCGGCCTGCCAGATCGCCGCACTGAAGGAGAAGCGGCGCGAGGCCCCGGCCGCCAAGACCCCAGAGGCCGGCGCCGACGTGCTGCGGATGTGGCTCGGCCGCTGAGGTTCACACTCCGCTGGGCTTGAGACTCCGGTGGGCTTGACACAATGCCGGGGTCGTCCCGGCGCCTCGCCGGCGCGACCCGAGCGCGGTGAGGAGCCGACATGCGGCTGCAGCAGATCCACGTCTTCCCCGTGAAGTCCATGGCCGGACAGCAGGTGAGCGCGTGGCCGGTGACCCCGCAACGGCTCGCCGGGGACCGGCTGTGGGCACTGCACGATGCCGCGGGCAAGATCGGGTCGGGCAAGGACAGTCGCAGATTCCGCCGCGTCGATGCCCTGTTCTCGTGGCGCGCGAAACTGCCCGATCCGCAGGCCACCGCGTGGGTTCGCCGCGGGGCGGCCGACTGGCGAGAGATCACCGACCCCGAGGTCGCGGCGGCGCTGCGCGCCGACTGCGGCGCCGACGTCCGGCTGCTTCCCGAGAACGACCAGAGCCACCTCGACGCGGCGCCGGTCAGCCTCGTGGGCATGGCCACCCTGGCGGAACTCGGCCGCCGGTTGGGCACGGGCGAGCCGGTCGATCCGCGGCACCTGCGGGCGAACCTCGTGATCGAGACGGATGAGCCGTACGTCGAGGACGGCTGGGTCGACCGGCGCCTGACGATCGGCCGGGCCCATTTCGCGGTGACGCAGCGGGTCACCCGGTGCCGCATGGTCGACGTCGAGCAGGCCGACATCCCGGCGCTGCCCGGCCTGCTCAGGGCGACCGGGGCTCGCGATGCCTGCGCGGCGATCTATCTGCGCCCGCTCGCCCCGGCCGAGCTGACCGTCGGCGACCTCCTGGTCACCTGACCTGCGGCAAGGTCGACCCCGAGGCCGCCACCTGGACGGCCGCGCCACGCTATACCCCCTGCGGGCCGAGGAGAGGTTGTGGCGCGGTCCCGTGATCGGCAAATCAGCGGTAAATCCATCTATCCGGCTATGGTCCCCGCCCTCAACTTATGTGAAGCTGTGTTAACCCCCCGATCGTTGCGATCGTGCAACGATCCACCCCATCCCCAGGTAGGTGACCCAGAGATGTTGGAAGAAGGCCTCACCCACATCGACGAAGCCGAGCGACTCCGCCTGCAAGCCACGGTCGACAGGCACCGCATGGACGAACGTCACATGCAGACCCGCAAGCATCAGCCGCCAGGCGGCCCCGACCGGGCGCGACCCACCCGGACCCCCGCGCGAGCGGTCACGCCGGCCTGATCCCGCGGCACCGGTCGGTCCCGGCGTCGCGTCCACTCGCACACCGGGTCACCACCTCGGACGCCTACCGGGACCGACCACGACGAACCGCCCACCACCTGATCTGAGGTGGTGGGCGGTTCGTCGTCGCTCGTTCGTGGCCCGGCTTCCGGGCCCGGCCGCTCGCTCAGCGCCCGGACAGCTCCGCACAGACCAGCTCGGCGATCTGGGCGGTGTTCAGCGCGGCGCCCTTGCGCAGGTTGTCGCCACAGACGAACAGCTCGATGGTGTTCGGGAAGTCGAGGGCCTGCCGGACCCGGCCCACCCAGGTCGGGTCGGTGCCGACGACGTCCGCCGGGGTCGGCCACTCGCCGCGCTCCGGGTCGTCCAGGAGCACCACGCTCGGCGCGGCCACCAACGCCTCGCGCGCCTCCTCGACCGTGATCGGCCGAGAGAAGCTGGCGTGCACCATCAGCGAATGGGTCGTGACGACCGGCACCCGCACGCAGGTCGCGGAGACCTTGAGGTCGGGAATGCCGAGAATCTTGCGGGACTCGCTGCGCACCTTCAGCTCTTCGCTGCTCCAGCCGTCGTCCTTGAGCGAGCCCGCCCACGGCACCACGTTCATCGCCAGGGGCGCCGGGAACGGCGAATCCGAACCCAGCGTGGACTCGATCAGCCGGCGCACGTCACCGGTCTGGCTGCCCACCCGCTCGCCGACGACGGCCTCGATCTCGGCGTACAGGCGGTCCACCCCCGGCTGCCCCGCACCCGAGGCGGCCTGATAGGAGGCGACCACCAGTTCGGTGAGCCCCCAGCCGGCGTGCAACGCCCCGAGGGCGTCCATCATCGTCAGCGTCGTGCAGTTGGGGTTGCTGATGATGCCCTTGGGCCGGTTCTTCACCTGGGCCGGGTTCACTTCCGGTACGACGAGCGGCACCTCGGGGTCCATCCGGTAGGCACCCGAGTTGTCCACCACGACCGCGCCGCGCGAGGCGGCAATCGGTGCCCAGTGCGCGGAGATCTCGTCCGGGACGTCGAACATCGCGACGTCGACCCCGTCGAACACCTCGGGCGTGAGCTCCTGGACCGTGACGTCCTCGCCGCGGACCTGCAGGACCTTGCCGGCGGACCGGGCGGAGGCGACGAGCTTGATCTCGCCCCAGACGTCCTCGCGACTGCTCAGGATCGTCAGCATCACGCTGCCGACGGCGCCGGTCGCACCGACGACCGCCAGGGTGGGCTTGCCGCGCTCGCTGTAGTTGCTCATCGTCCGGTTCCTCCGTACACGACCGCCTCGCCTTCCGACGAGTCGAGATTGAACGCCGTGTGCACCGCGCGCACCGCGTCGTTGAGTTGGTCCTCGCTGGTCACGACAGAGAGGCGGATCTCCGAGGTGGAGATCATCTGAATGTTGATGTCGGCGTCCGCGAGCGCCTTGAACAGCGTCGCGCTGACCCCCTGGTGGGTGCGCATGCCCGCGCCGACCAGGGACAGCTTGCCGATCGCGTCATCGAAGATCAGGCTGCGGAAGCCGATCGTCGCCTTGTGGTGGTCGAGGGCCTTGACGACCCGGTCGGCATCCTTCGTCGGCAGCGTGAAGGAAATATCCGTTTTGCCGGTTTCCACGGCCGACACGTTCTGCACGATCATGTCGATGTTCGCGTCGGTCTGCGCCACGATCTCGAAGATCTTGGCGGCGTAGCCCGGTCGGTCCGGAACGTCGACCACGGTGATCTTTGCCTCGCTGCGGTCGTGCGCCACGCCGGCGATAACGGGAGCCTCCACGGCCTCTCCTTCGGGGTGCTGGTCCGTGATGCGGGTGCCTTCCTTGTGCGAGAAGGAGGACCGCACGTGAATGGGGATCTGGTAGTTGCGGGCGTATTCCACGCATCGCAGGTGCAGGATCTTGGCGCCGTTCGCGGCCATCTCCAGCGTCTCCTCGGTGGAGAGCACCGGGATGCGGCGGGCGCTCGGCACGATCCGCGGGTCGGCCGTGAAGACGCCGTCGACGTCGGTGTAGATCTCGCACACCTGCGCCCGCATGGCGGCGGCCAGGGCGACGGCCGTCAGGTCCGAGCCGCCGCGACCCAACGTGGTGATGTTCTTCGACGTCCGCGACACGCCTTGGAAGCCGGCGACGATCGCGATCTTGCCGTCCCGGACGCAGGCCTCGATCCGCCCGGGCGTCACATCCATGACGCGGGCCACGCCGTGGTTCTCGTCGGTGACCACCCCGGCCTGACTGCCCGTGAACGACTCCGCGGTGTAGCCGAGGTTGGCGATCGCCATCGCGAGAACGGCCATCGAGATCCGCTCCCCCGAGCTGAGCAGCACGTCCAGCTCACGCGGCGGGGGGAGCGGGCTGATGGACGCGGCCAGGTCGATCAGCTCGTCCGTGGTGTCGCCCATCGCGGAGACGACCACCACGACGTCGTTGCCGGCCTTCTTGGTCTCCACGATGCGCCGCGCCACCCGCTTGACGCTTTCGGCGTCCGCGACGGACGACCCACCGTACTTCTGGACCACCAAGGCCACCGCTGGACTCCTCGTCTCGAACTGCAGGCGAACGGTAGGAGAGTCTAACCGTGCGCCCCAACGGGTTCCGAGAGGCTCGACCGGCGAGACAAGAGCCTTTCGGCCTTGTGTTGCGAGCTAGGCAGACTTCCCTGAGCTAGGCAGACTGCCCTTGTGAGCATCGAAGTGCGGGGGCTTCGCCGGAGTTTCGGCACCGTCAAAGCGGTGGACGGGATCGACCTGACCGCCGCGCCCGGGGAGGTCACGGCGCTCGTCGGCCCCAACGGCGCGGGCAAGACCACGTTGCTGCTGGTGCTGGCCACGCTGCTGGCGCCCGACGAGGGGACCGTGCGCGTCGCGGGGCATGACCCGGTGACCGCGCCCCGGCAGGTACGCCGGCTGATGGGCTGGATGCCCGACGGCTTCGGCACCTGGGACACCCTGACCGTCCGCGAGGTCTTGGCCACGGTCGCCGCGACGTACGGGATCGGCCGCGCCGCCGCGGCCGACCGCATCGAGGAACTCCTCGCCCTCGTGCACCTGGCCGACCTGCACGACCGGCCCGCACGGGTGCTCTCCCGCGGTCAGAAGCAGCGCCTGGGCTTGGCGCGCGCCCTGGTGCACGATCCCGACGTGCTGCTGCTCGACGAGCCGGCCTCCGGCCTCGACCCGCGCAGCCGGATCGAGCTGCGCGACGTGCTGCGCGACCTGGCGGACCGGGGCCGCACCATCCTGGTGAGCAGCCACATCCTGGTGGAACTGGAGGAGATGGCCGATCGGGCGGTGATCATCGACGGCGGGCGGACCGTCGCGACCCATGACCTGCGCTCCCCGGGTCGCACCGGCCGCTGGTTGCTGGCCGTCCTCGACGCGGCCGCTTTCGAGGCGGCGCTGCCGCGCGTGGCGGACGGCGACGGCCGGGCGCAGGGGCCGCGGTGGCAGCCCTCGACGGTACGTCGGGTGCCGGTGCCCGCCTGGCCCCCGACGTACGAGCTCGCCCTCGGCGACCCCAGCGCCGCCGCCGACCTGGTGGCGCGGCTGGTCACGGCGGGTGTGCCCGTCTGCGGGCTGGCCCCGGCGACCGATGGTGGCCTGGAGGCCGCCTACCTGAGCGCGACGGCCGAGCACGAGGGGGCGCGACGATGACGCTGCAGATGAGTGAGCCGCGCGGGGCGACGCGCACCCCGGAGCGGGTGCCCTTCTGGGCCGGGGTGCGCACGGTGGCGGGGCTGGACCTGCGTCAGCGGCTGCGGACGTCGCGCACTCGATGGGTGCTGCTGGCCTGGATCGTCGCCGTCTACGGGTTCGTGGCGTTGACTTGGTTCGCGACCCAGCACGCCAGCACGCAGGGGCAGGCGGCCCTGTTCTACGGGGTGACCATTTTCGTCGTCCTCACCCTCGCCCTGCTCGTGGCGCCGTCGCTGTCGGCGAGCGCGATCAGCGGCGACCGGGCCGACGGAATCCTTGCCTCGCTGCAGGCCAGCCTGCTCAGCCCGGCGCAGATCGCGGTGGGCAAGTGGCTGGGCGCCTGGATCGCCGCGCTGGGCTTCCTGGCGATCGCGGCGCCGGTGTTGGGGTGGGCGCTGCTTGCGGGCGGCGTGACGGCCGGCTCGCTGGGCCTGGCGGTGCTGACGTTGGCGTTGGTCACCGGGTCGATCTGCGCGATCGGCATCGGCGTGTCCGCGCTGACGGCGCGGGTGGTCAGCTCGGTAGCGATGACCTATGTGGTGCTGGGTTTCCTGGCCGTCGGGGCACCGCTGCTGTTCGGGCTGACGCTGCCGTTGACCGAAACCACCGGACCGGTCCGGGTGCTGCGCAACGACATGACGAACTGGCAGCCGAGCACGAGCGGCACCGCGGCCGAGCCACCGCCGTGCGTCGAGCAGACCATGATCCGCACCGTGACCCACACCGAGCGGAACTGGTGGCTGCTCACCGCCAACCCGTACGTCGTGGTCGCCGACGCCGCCCCCGGCCGCGCCGATCCCCGCACCAACACCCCGAACGAGCCGCTCGGCGTGATCCGCGAGGGGATCCGGTCGGCGCGGCGCGGTTCTCAGGAACCGCTGGTCGAGTGCTGGTCCCGTGGCCTGTTCGGACCGGACCAGACCGAGGCGCAGGCGGCCCGAGGGTTGGACCAGCCCGCGTGGCCGTACGGATTCGTCACCTACGCGGTGCTGGGGGCGGGGTCGCTGGCGATCGCGATTCGGCGGCTACGCACGCCGGTGCGCCGGCTCGCCCGCGGCACCCGCATCGCCTGAGGCGATCGCCGCTGGTGCGGCACAGGCGAGCGGCGCAGTGCCGGCTTGCTGCTCAGCGCCGGGTGGCGGCGCCGGCTAGCGGTGCAGCGCGTCGAATTCGGCCTCGGCCACGGTGTCCTCGTCGGCGTCGAGGCGGATGTGGCTCATGATCGACTGCAGCGCCCGCAACGCGCCGGTGGCTCGCGCCCCCCAGTCGGACAGGTAGCTGAACTGCCACCACCACAGGGCCTCGCTGATCCGGCCGTCCGCATAGTGCCGCAGCCCGTGCACCAGGGCCGCCGAGACCTCGGCGAGATCGCCCGACAGCGTGCTCTCGCCCAGTTCGGGGCGCGTCATGGGGTCGACGACCTCGCAGTATTCGTCGAGTCCGGTGAGCAGCGAGCCCAACGACTCACGCAGGTGCTCGACGTCGAAGTCGGCCCCGAGGTCGGTCTCGAACTGCTCGGCCGGGACGACGTCGGTGATGGCGCCGAGGCGTGCACCCGTCACCAGGATCTGGGAGACGGCCAGCAGCAGGAGCGGGATCGCCTGCTCGGGCGACTCCCCGGAGCCGACGCCGCGCAGGACGGCGAGAAACTCGCGGGCCTCCCCCGCGGTCTCCTCGCCCAACAACGCCAGGTCGGCGTCGATCGGTTCGGGCCCGGAGGCGGTCTCGACCGGTTCGGCCACATCGTGAGGGGACGGAGTGTCAGGCATTGAGCAAGCGCCTCCCTTCAAAGGCCCGACCGAGGGTGACCTCGTCGGCGTATTCGAGGTCGCCACCGACCGGAAGGCCGGAAGCCAGCCGCGTGACCCGCAGCTGCAGTGGCATCAGGAGGCGGGCGAGATAGGCCGCGGTGGCCTCGCCCTCCAGGTTGGGGTCGGTGGCGATGATGACCTCATCGACGCGACCGTCGGAGAGCCGGGTGAACAGCTGGGCGAAGCGCAGGTCGTCGGGGCCGATGCCGTCCATCGGGCTGATCGCGCCGCCGAGCACGTGGTAGCGCCCCCGGAACTCGCGGGTGCGCTCAATGGCCAGGACGTCCTTGGGCTCCTCGACCACACAGATCGCCCGCTCCTCCCGGCGCGGGTCGACGCAGATGCGGCACAGTTCGGCCTCGGCGACATTGCCGCACGTGGCGCAGAACCGAACCCTCTCCTTGACCTGCACGAGGGCGTCCGCGAGCCGTTGCACGTCGATCTCGTCGGAGGCCAGGATGTGGAACGCGATCCGCTGGGCACCCTTGGGGCCGACCCCGGGCAGCCGCCCGAGCTCGTCGATCAGATCCTGAACCGCACCCTCGTACACGCCGCCCAGCCTACGCGGCGGCTCCGACAAGGCCGAGCGTCCAGGCAGGGCGGTTGCCTCCGCTGCCCAGTCAACAGTTCAAGTGGACGCCGGTTCACGCCCCGCGCGAAGCCGGTCCGGCGCAGTGCGCGCGCCGGGACTGCTCAGTGCGCGGGCCGCTCGTTGTAGACCCCGGCCAGTTCCTGGCCGCTCATCGCCGCGATCGCCGCGGTCACCTCGTCGGCGATCTCGCGCCGGGCCCGGCCGGGCGGCAGGTCGGCATACCGATCCGCGAGCCGCAGCGGCGGCCCGAACTCCACCCCGACCTTGGCCGGACGCACGAACCGAGAGCCCACCGGCTGAATCCGATCCGTTCCCCACAGCGCGACCGGCACGACCGGCGCCCCGCTGGAGAGCACCAGGTGTCCGATGCCGGTGCGCGCCCGATAGAGGCGCCCGTCCCGCGACCGGGTGCCCTCGGGATAGATGCCGAACGCTCCACCGGCGGCGAGAACCTCGAGTGCGACCTCGAGCGATGCCGACGCGGCCTTGGTCTCGTCGCGGTCGACCGGGATCGTGCCCGCCGCCGTGAAGAAGGCGCGATTCCAGGCGCCGACCAGGCCCTTGCCGGTGAAGTACTCCGCCTTGGCCAGGAACGTGATCCTGCGCGGCGCGACCGCCGGCAACACGATGCTGTCGAAGAAGGACAGGTGATTGCTGGCGATGACGACGGGGCCGACCGGCGGGACGTGCTGCGCGCCGCGGACATCGGCGCGCAACACCGCCCGCAGCACGGGCGAGACGACGGCCCGCGCGGCGGTGTAAAACCTGGTGCTCTCCACGGGCGGCGATGCTACCCGTGCTCAGTCGAGGTGCTCGTCGATGACCACGCCGCCCAGGACCTTGGCGATCACCGGTTGGCCGACCGCGCCGAGATCGGAGATGTCCTCGTCATCGGCGCTGACCTGGGGATCCTCGGTCTCGTGCGGCCCCGCACCGGTCGCGCGGGAGCCGTCCGGACGTTGCTCGCCCAGTGCGGCCTTGGCGCGTTCGTAGGCGCTCACCCGCGCCTTTGCTGCGCCCCGGCGCGACAGGGTCGGCTGTTGCGCCGGCCGCTGCGGTTCCGGTTGCTGCGGCGTGGGCGGGTCCCGCGGCGGCAGGTCGCCCCCCGCCGGTACGTCGCCGTCCGCCGGTGCCTCATCTTCGCCCACCGCCGGTACGTCGGCGCCCAACGGTACGTCGGCGTCGGCCGACGCCCCGTCGTCGCGAGGCAGGTCCGCACCCTGGTCCAGCGCCTCATCCAGCGGCGGCTCCAGCGGCGGCTCCAGCGCCTCGGCCGGTTCCGGCTCCGGTCCCACATCCGGCCCGACGTCCGATGCGTCATCCGGCGGCGGCTCCGGCCCGTCATCGGGCGGAACGAGGTCCTCCATGCCGGCCAGGACATCGCCCTTGGGACCGCCCACCGGGGCCCAGTCGTCCTCCGGCGGGTGCCCCGGCTCTTCCTCGGCGCGCCGGTCCAACGGCGGGCGCGTGAACTGGGGCTGCGGGGCCGGAGGTTGGGGGGCAGGGGGCTGGGGGGCCGGCTGCTGCGGGGCCGGCTGCTGCGGGGCCGGCCCTCGCGCGGCGGCACCCCTCGGGCCCATGGGCGAGGGCGACGGCAACGGCGGCGACGGCGGATCGGTCCCGCGGGCGGGCATGAGGCGACCGTCGACCTGGGCGTCGATCCCCAGGGTTTCGATCAGGGCCTGCCTCACGACCTCGGCGTGCGAGCCGTGGTGGAAGGTGCGGACCAGCCCCTCGGTCGCGATGCCGAGCACCAGCCCGCGCCCGTCGTAGTCGAGCACCTGCGCGTGCTGGGACAGGAAGGTCCAGGTGACCCTGCGGATCGCATAGACCTTGGCCAGCACATCCGGCCAGGAGCGGCGCACCGCGTCGGTGTCCAGACCGCCGCGGGGAGTCGCCGGAGCACTCCGGTCATCGGCGGGCGTCGACTCTGGGGGTTCGACGCGGCCTGCCCGGTCGGGCCCCGCCGGGGCGGCCACTCCCCGGTCGGGCCCCGCCGGTTCGGGCCCTGGCTGGCCGGGCCCTCCTCTGGCGGCCGCGTGGGCCCGGCGCAGCGCCTCGCGCCCGCCAGAGGAGGGGGCGGCCGACTCGGAACCGGCGGGCGGCCCGCCGCGGGCCTCCCACCCCTCCCGCGACTGCGGCCCGCCGCTGGCGTGCTGTGCCCCGAGGGGCTCGACGGGTGCCGGATCGTGCCCCCCGCCCGACGTACCGCCCGGTGGCACCGGACCGGCCATGTCCAGGCGTCGCTCGATCCGGTCCAGGCGAGCGGCGTATCCGCCGGTCCCCGAGGCCGCGGGCAGCAGCAGCCGGGCGCAGATCAACTCCAACTGCAGGCGCGGCGCGGTGGTGCCGCTCAACTCGGTGAGCCCGGCGTTGACGATGTCGGCGCTGCGCGACAGCTCCCCCGGTCCGAAGGACGCGGCCTGCTGACGCATCCGATGCAGCTGGTCCTCGGGCACCCCACGCAGCACGGCCGCCGCGGCGTCCTCGCTCGCCGCGACGATGATCAGATCGCGGAAGCGCTCCAGCAGATCCTCGACGAATCGCCGCGGGTCGTGCCCGGTCTCGATGACCTTGTCCAGCTGCCGGAAGACGGCCCCGCCGTCGCCCGCGGCCAGGGCATCGACGACGGCATCGAGCAGTTCCGCCTCGGTGAAACCGAGCAGCGCCGCCGCGCCGGCGTACGTCAGGCCCGCCTGGCCGGACCCCGCGATGAGCTGGTCGAGCACCGACAAGGAATCGCGCACCGAGCCCCCGCCGGCCCGGACGACGAACGAGACCACCCCGGGTTCGACCGCCACTTCTTCGCGCTCGCACAGTGTTTCCAGGTATTCGGTCAGCCGGGACGGCGGGACCAGCCGAAACGGATAATGATGCGTCCGCGACCGGATGGTCCCGATGACTTTCTCCGGCTCGGTGGTGGCAAAGACGAATTTCACATGCTCGGGTGGCTCTTCGACGATTTTGAGCAGGGCGTTGAATCCCTGCGGGGTGACCATGTGCGCCTCGTCGATGATGTAGACCTTGTACCGGCTCTGCGCAGGCCCATACGCCGCCTTTTCGCGCAGATCACGGGCGTCGTCGACCCCACCGTGACTGGCCGCGTCGATCTCGATGACGTCCACCGATCCCGGGCCACCGGTCGCCAGGGCGACACACGAGCCGCACTCGCCGCACGGGGTGGGGGTGGGACCCTGCTCGCAGTTGAGACATCGCGCCAGGATCCGAGCACTGGTCGTCTTGCCGCACCCGCGCGGGCCGCTGAACAGGTACGCATGGCCCACCCGCCCGGTGCGCAGGGCCTGCATCAACGGCTCGGTGACGTGCTCCTGGCCGATGACGTCGGCGAACGTCTGCGGCCGGTAGCGGCGGTACAGCGCGATGGTCACGCCCCGAGGGTAATCGGCCGCGCCGACAGCCACACACCCCAGCAGCAAACGCAGGCCGACCCGAGTCGATCGGCGGCCGCCTCGGCCGGTTCGGGCCCACTGCACTACAGTGAGGGCCAGGCCCCCCGCGTGGTGGTACCTCGCCGAACTCCCCCAGGGCAGGAATGCAGCAAGGGTAAGCGAGCTCTTCCAGGTACGCGGGGGGTCCCTCATGCGCGGCCCGACCGGTCGCCACCGAGGCATCCGAGCGCATCCGGGCTGTTCACACGTCCGAAGCAGCCCGAGGCCGCCTGGGTTCGGGCGGCCTGGGTTCGGGCGGATTGGCGGAGGATGCGGGATTTGAACCCGCGAGGGGTTTCATCCCCAACACGATTTCCAATCGTGCGCACTAGGCCACTATGCGAATCCTCCGCGGATCAGGGTACTCGAGCTGGCAGGTTGGATCGAATCGCCGTCAGCCGGTCAGCTCCCGGGGGTCGTCGCGCACGACGTACGGCGGGTGGTGCGGCAGCCCTCCCCCGCCCAGCAGGTGCTCCCCGACGAGCCGCGCACCCTCCAGCGCACCGCCCAGCCCGGGCACCAGAAACGCCTGCCGCCGACCCAGCGCAGCGGCGAGCGCGACCCGGAGCTCGTGCAGGTAGAGCAGCCCGCCCACCGCCACGATCGGCTCCTCGGGGAGCAGCCGGCGCCCGGCCAGCAACGTGTCGGCCAGCGCCTCCCCCGCGTGCCGCAGGATGGCCCGTGCGATCTCGTCCTCGTGGGCCGCCTCGGCCACGCGCGGCGCGAAGCTCGTCAGCGCCACCGCGGCGTCGGCGCCGGCCAGCAGGGTCGGCCAGGTCGACTCGTCGCCGAACGCCTGACGGCCCGCGGCCAGGAGCACCTCCGAGCCGTCCGGCACGCCGTCGCGCCACCGCAGCCCGGCAGCGACGCCCTGCGCGCCGATCCAGGCCCCCGAACCGCGCGATCCGAGCAGCGGCCCCCAGCCGTCGAGGCGATGCCACAGGCGACCAGCATCCGTCGCGAGCGCGGCGGCCGAGGCGCCGACCTCCAGGCACGTGCCCGCGCGGACGGCGCCGAACGCGCCGACGTGCGTGGCGAATTCGTGCGCGACCACGACAACCCGCGGCGCCGTCGCCCCGCCGGAGACCTGGGCTCTGGCCGCCTCGAGAAGCTGCGCCGCCGGCGCGCCGTACCACTCCTCCGGCACCGCCCACACCGCCGCCTCCGGGCTACCCTCGGCGCGTCGCGTCAAGTCCGCGACGGCGGCCACCAACCGTACGCCGGCCGCCGCGTCGCCCGGCGCCACCGGGGCATCCGGCATCTCGACGAAGGAGTCCGCGGCGTCGCTGCGGCCGGTGCGCCGCGCGCGCACGCCGCCCGGGCCGATCGTCACGGCCAGGACGTCACGTCGCCCCGACGCCGAGTTCGCTTGTGCCGCAGACATGGTCAGCTTTTCGGGTCGAGGTTGCGCCGGCTAGCGCCGGCGGGCCGTGCCGAAGATGCTGCGGGTGATCTCGCGGCCGACCACGGTTCCCGCGGACCGCAGCATCGAGCGAAACGCGCTGGACTCCACCACCTGCTGGAGCATGCCCGGCTCCTCCTTGGGGGCCCGGCCGCGACCCGACCCGCCGCCCGAGCCGCCACCCCGGGCGGGTTCCGCGGCGGGGGGCGCCGCCTGCGTCTGCTGCTGTTCCTGGGCCTGTTGCGCGGCTTGCTGCGCCGCCTGCTCCGCCGCCGTCAGCTTCTCGAAGGCACTCTCCCGGTCGACCGCGTCGCGGTACTTGCCACCCAGGGTCGACGCACCCACCGACTGCTCCAGCTTCGCCGCGTCGATCGGGGCCATCAGCGACTGCGGCGCCCGCATTCGGGTCCACGCCACCGGGGTGGGCGCGCCGCGCTCGGACAGCACGGTGACGACGGCCTCGCCGGTGCCCAGCTGAGTCAGCAATTCGCCCAGGTCGTAGCCGCTCTTCGGGAACGTCGAGACGGTCGCCTTCAGCGCCTTCGCGTCCTCGGGGGTGAAGGCCCGCAGCGCGTGCTGCACCCGGTTGCCGAGCTGGGCCAGGACGCCCGACGGCACGTCCTTCGGGGTCTGCGTCACGAAGAACACGCCCACGCCCTTGGACCGGATCAGCCGCACGGTCTGCTCGATCGAGTCGACGAACTCCTTGCTCGCGTCGTCGAAGAGCAGGTGCGCCTCGTCGAAGAAGAAGACCAACTTGGGCTTGTCGACGTCGCCCACCTCGGGCAGGTCGTGGAAGAGGTCCGCGAGCAGCCACATCAGGAAGGTCGAGAACAGCTTGGGCCGGTCCTGGACGGCCGGCAGCTCCAGGCAGGAGACCACGCCCCGCCCGCCCGCCGTGCGCAGCAGGTCCGCCGTGTCGAACTCGGGTTCCCCGAAGAAGACGTCGGCGCCCTGGTCGGAGAACGAGATCAGGGTGCGCAGGATGACTCCGGCGGTCGCCGAGGACAGGCCGCCGAGGGTCTTCAGGTCGGCCTTGCCCTCGTCGCTGGTCAGGTGCTGCACCACCGCCCGCAGGTCCTTGAGATCGATCAGCTCCAGCCCGCGGCTGTCCGCGTAATGGAAGATCAACCCCAGGCTGGAGGTCTGGGTGTCGTTGAGGCCCAGCACCTTGGCCAACAGGGTCGGCCCGAAACTGGTGATCGTCGCCCGCATCGGGATGCCGACCCCCTGGCCACCCAGGCTGAAGAACTCGACCGGGAATCCGCTGGCCGCCCAGGCCTGGCCGACATCCGTGGCGCGGGCCTGGACACGGTCGTTGGCGGTGCCGGGGGCGGCCATCCCGGACAGGTCGCCCTTGATGTCGGCGAGGAACACCGGCACCCCGTTCGCCGAGAGCTGCTCGGCCATCAGCTGCAGGGTCTTCGTCTTGCCGGTGCCGGTCGCCCCGGCGACCAGACCGTGCCGGTTCATCACGGCCAGGGGCAGATTCACCGGTACGTCGGGGTGCGCGGTGCCCCCCTCGGAGACGGCAGCACCCAGCTGCATGGCCAGGCCGGAGAAGGTATAGCCGGCGCGGATCGCCTCGAGCTGATCGACAGACTTGGCGGCAGACTTGGCAGTTTCGCTCACGAGGGGAGCGTACGACGGCACGCCCGGCCGGTGCGATCATGCGTGCCGTCCGGCGCCGTCGGGCAGGATAGGTCCCAAGGGGCGACAGGAGGGCATGTGAGCGAGCGCGACACATCCGGCGCGTCGGCCGCGGAACGGCAGCGCCGTCGGTCCGTGGCGATCCTCACCGGCCTCGGGGCCTTTCTGCTGGTCTCGTTCCTGATCGCCTTCGCCTACATCCAGGGCTGGATCCCGCCGCAGGGTGGCCCGGCGCAGCAGGCCACCGGGACGCCGAGCCGGACTCCGACGACATGTCCGTCGGTGCCGCCGGCCCCCGAACCCAAGACCGTCACGGTCAACGTCTACAACGCCACCGATCGGGCCGGACTGGCCGCCGCGACGGCGAAAACCCTGCAGGACCAGGGATTCACGATCGGCGCGGTGACCAACGACCCGACCGGCAAGAAGCTCGACGTCGCCGCCGAGATCCGGTTCGGCAAGGCCGCGGCGGCGAAGGCCGACGTCCTCGCCCAGCGCTTCCCCGGCGCGGTCAAGGTGGTCGACGACAAGCGCACCGACGAGCTGGTCGACGTGGCCATCGGCGCCAAGTTCGCGGCGGTGGCCCCGCCGCCGACCGCTAGCCCCACACCGACCTGCTGACTGGCGGGCTTCCAGGCCACGCGCCCTGCTGACCGGCTGGCCGGGCCGACCTGCTGATCGGACCGGGTCAGTGTCACGCGGGCGTCGGGGCGGCGTCGGCCAGCGCGGCGTCGAGGTCCGCGCGCGTCGGCCCGCCGGCCGAGACCATCGTGCGGATCGAGAGTGCGGCCGCCACGTTCGCGACCCGAGTCGCCTCCTGCGGGTCCGCGCCCCGAGCCAGTTCCGCCAGGAAGGCCCCGGTGTGGGTGTCGCCGGCGCCGGTGGTGTCCAGCACGTCCGCAACGTGGGGGGCGGGCACCCGCACCAGCGACTGGCCCGGCCGCACCAGCAGCGTGCCGTGTTCGCCGTCGCGGACCAGCACGATCGCCTCGGGCCGGAGCTCGGCCAGCACCCCCGGGGTTCGGGCCTCCGCCGGTTGCCCGGACAACAGCGCCATCTCGCGGGTGTTCAGCGCCAGGATGTCGACGCGGGGCAAGATCGTGTCGAGCACGGCATCGGGAATCTCCGCGACCAGCGGGCCCGGGTCGAAGACCACCGGCCAGGCCGCCGCGGCGCCGGTCAGCCAGGCCGCGAGCGCCGGCCCCGCCACGGGATAGAGCAGGTCGTAGCCCGAGACATAGAGCACGTCGCCGGGGAGCAGCCGGACGCCGTCCAGATCGGCGGGGGTCAGCCTGGACTCGGTGCCCGGCGCGGTCACGAACGTCCGCTCCCCATCCGGCTCCACCATCCCGACACAGAACCCCTGCTCGCCGGCCACGGCGGGCAGCAGCACCGCGACCCCCTCGTGCGCCAGCGCCGCCCGCACCACGTCCGCGAGGGGCCCGGAGCCGACGCGTCCCGCCAGCGCCGCCGGCAACCCGAGGCGCGCGGCGGCGGCCAGCACGTTGAATCCGCCGCCGGCCTGGGCGCGCACGTCGCCGGCCAGCACGTCCCCGCCCCGCTCAGGCAGGTGCGGCACCCGGGTCATCAGGTCGACGATGACGCTGCCCGCCACGACGAGACGCCTCACCTCGCCGATCACCGCGGCACTCCCCCGACGCCCGGCGCGGGTCGGGCCTCGTCCGGGCGGGCCGGCGCCGACCGGGCCGGGGCCGGCCGGGCCGCCAGCAGGTCGTCGGCGGTGCCGATCAGATCCAGCGTCGGGTTCGCCGCGGTCAGCGCCGCGACGGCGTCGGCGGGGAAGGCGGACAGGCCGTGCCTGGCTCCCACCATTGCCCCGACCATGGCGGCGATCGTGTCCGCATCGCCGCCCAGGGCAGCCGCCGCGAGACAGGCCTGCCACGGGTCGGCGTACGTCGTGGCGATCGCGAAGGCCGCCGGCACCGACTCCTGGGTCGCGACCGAGGTGCCCACGAGCAGCTCGATCACGTCCAGCGGCGCATCGGCCGCCGCGGCCAGCCCGCACGCCCAGGCGATCCGCGCGGCCACATCGGGGCCGGGGGTGACGTGCCCGCGGCGCGCCCCCTGCGCGGCGGCGGCCAACGCCAACGGCAGGATCTGGTCGGGCGCGACGCCCTCGATCCCGGCGGACACGGCCCGGGCCACCGCGGCCGCCCCGGCGTGCGCGATCCGGGTGTCGTGGGTGGGCTGGTCGACCGCCGCCACGAGATCCACCAGGTCCTCCAGAGGCTCCGGACGACAGACGATCCCCACCGGGCAGATGCGCATCGCGGCGCCGTTCGTGTCGCCGTACCGGCCGGCCCCCACGGAGGTGCCGGTCCGCCGGTACTGCGCCAACGCCCGCGCCGACGACGGGCCCAACACCTCCAGTCCGCCTGCGGCCGTAGCGCGGTCGGCCCACTCCGCCAATCTCCCGGCCAGCCGGTCGGGGTCCACCCGCCCGCCGTCCTCCAGGAGTTCCCGGGCGACCACCAACGCCTGCTCGGTGTCGTCGGTCACGGTCCCGGCGGGCACCGACGGCGCGAGGAGGGAGTCCGCAGGGCCGGCCTCGAACCAGGCCAGCCTCGGCCAACGGTCCCGCACCTGATCTCGCGACAGCAGCTGGGTCGGCATACCGAGCGCGTCGCCGAGGGCGAGGCCGACGAGAGCACCCCGCGCCCGATCCGCGCGGCCGTCCCCCGGCACATCCATGGCCGAAACGGTGGTGGTCCGGCTGTCGTGATGTCAAGCCCGGGCCCGATCGGGCACAGTTGCTCCGTGGAACGCAACGGCATCAACACCATCGCCGAGGCAGAGCGGCGCGGCCGTCCCCGGGACCTGTTCCAGCCCTGGTTCGCCGCGAACGTCTCGGTGCTCGGGCTCAGTTACGGCGCCTGGGTGCTCAGCTTCGGCGCCGGCGCGGGCGCGACGATCGTCGCGGCCGCACTCGGCATCGTCGCGTCGTTCCTGCTGGTGGGCATGGTCTCGCTGGCCGGTCAGCGCGGTTCCGCCCCGACGATGGTCCTGTCCCGGGCGCCGTTCGGGGTGCGCGGCAATGCCGTTCCCACCGCCGTGGCTTACGCCTCCCTCGTCGGCTGGGAAATCGTGCTGGTCTCCCTCGCCGTACTGATGTCGCGCACGGTCGCCGAGCGGCTCGGCGCGGACGGTTCGTTGGCGATGGCCGCGACCTTCGTGGTCGTGGTGGCCGCGGTGATGACCGCCGGCATCGCGGGCTTCGCGCTGGTCATGCGGATCCAACGGTGGATCACGGCGGCGACGGCCGTGCTGACCGCCGGCTACCTGCTGCTGGTGGCGCCCCAGATCCGGCTCGACGCGTTGGCCGGCCTGCCGACCGGGTCCGCCGCCGCGGCGGTGGGCGTCTTCGTGTTCTGCCTGACCGGATTCGGTCTGGGGTGGGTCAATTGCGCCGCCGACTACTCGCGCTACCTGCCCCGGGATGTCTCCGGCCGGGCGGTCGTCGGCTGGACCACCCTGGGCGCCGCCCTGCCGATCGCCGTCCTGACCGGGTCCGGGCTGCTGCTGGCGGCCTCCGACCCCGCGTTGGCGCAGGCCATCGCCGCGGACCCGATCGGGGCGCTGACCTCGGTGCTGCCAACCTGGTATGTCCTGCCGTTCGCCGGCGTCGCCCTCCTGGGCCTGCTCTCCGGAGCGATCCTGGACATCTACTCCTCGGGGCTGACGCTGTTGACGCTCGGGTTGCCGGTGCAACGCTGGCAGGCCGTCGCGCTCGACGGGGTGTTCATGGCGGTCGGCACGTGGTACGTCGTGTGGGTCGCCCAGGACTTCCTCGGCACGTTCCAGGGCTTCCTCGTCACCCTCGGCGTACCGCTGGCCGCCTGGGTGGGCACCTTCCTGGGTGACCTTGCGCTGCGGCGGACGGCGTACGACGAAGCGGCCTTGCACCGCGCCACGGGCCGGTACGGCGCGGGCCATCCGGCCGCCCTGGTCCTGATGGCCCTCGGCACCGCGATCGGCTGGGGCCTCGTCGTCAATCACACCCTGCCGTGGCAGGGCTACCTGCTCGGGCCGTTCGGCGGTCGCGAGGGCGAGCTGGCCCCCAGCGGCGTGGGGGTTCTGGTGGCCCTCGCGTTGACCTTCGTCGGCACGCTGGCGACCGACCGGGCCCGGGTCCGCCGTCAGGAGGCCGGCCTGACAGGTCTCGCTGGTCCCGCCGGTCCCGGGGGTCACGCCGGTCCCGCCGGTCCCGGGGGTCACGCCGGTCACGCCTCGGAGCCGGCGGCGACCGCCCCGGAACCCGTGTCTTAGATCTGGGCGCCGAAGAACCGGCCGATCCAGTAGGTCACGCCCATCGCCAGCAGGCCCCCCAGCACATTGCGCAGCACCGCCCGGGGCACGCTCGCGCGGCCGAGCCGCGCCGAGGTCACCCCCGTCGCCGCCAGGGCCAGGGCGACGGCGGCCACCGTGACCGGGACGGCGACCTCGCGGGGGGCGATCAGGATCGCCAGGAACGGCACGAGCGCGCCGACCACGAAGGCGAGTGCCGATGCACCGGCCGCCTCCCAGGGGTTGGTGCGTTCCGTCGGGTCCAGCCCCAGCTCCAGGTCCGCGTGCGCGGCGAACGCGTCGTGGTCGGTGAGCTCCACGGCGGCGACCCTGGCCGTCGCCTCGGACAGGCCGCGCTTGCGCAGCAGACCCGTCAGCTCGGCCAACTCCTCCTCGGGGAGTTCGGCCAGCTCGCGGCGCTCCAGGTCGAGGATGCCCCGCTCGGTGTCCCGCTGGGCGCTGACGGAGACGTACTCCCCCACGGCCATCGACATCGCCCCCGCGGACAACCCGGCGATGCCCGCGGTGACCAGGGCCGCCCGCGACGCCGAGGCGCCCGCTACCCCGATCACGAGGCCCGCGACCGAGACGATACCGTCGTTGGCCCCGAGCACGGCCGCCCGCAGCCAATTCAGTCGGCCGCCGACGGCCCCCATCTGGTCGTACCAGGCGTGCGTGCCCGGCGCGGGTTTCCCGGCCCGTCTGGCCATCGTTGTCTCCCATGGTGTCGATCCGCAGGCGCGGCCGGCGTCATCCGGGAGCCCCGGCCCGGCCCCGCCCACGCAGGGTCGGCGTTCCGGCTGGCATCGTCGCACGCGCCCCGGCGCCGACCAACTCCGCCATCGCCGCCGGGATCGCTGACAGGATCGCGGCTGGGATCGCTGACAGGATCGCGGTATGCCTCGGCCGGTCGGCGATCTCTCCGCGTACGCGGGCGCCGTTGTGCCCGACCTGCTCCCCGGCCCCGGCGAGGGCCGACCAGCTCAGCGCGGCCGAGCTGCGCGCCGGACCGGCCCGGGTCGAGGCCGTCGTGGCCTCCACCGCCCCCACCGTGGTCGCCGTCGCCGGGATCACGGCGTACCGCCTCGCCTACCGCGAGCCGCGCGCCCGGGCGGGACGTCAGGACCGCCGGATCGGGACCGCAGCGGTCTACGTCGTCCCCAACCCCAGCGGACTCAATGCGCACGAGACCGTAGCGAGCCTGGCGCGGGCCTACGCCGCGGCCGCAGTCGCGGCCGGGATCGACACTGCGGTGCGCAAATTCCGCTGAACAGGGGAATAGCCGTCGACAGACTCGCGGCGTACAGTCAGAAGTTGAGACTATGTCGTGTCCCCGGAGGTAGGCACGACCGGGGCAGGCAGGAGGCTGGGGGATGGCTCTAGCCGGTTGGTTGGATCGGGTGCGACATCGGCCCGGTGCCCTGGTGCTGCCTGCGGCTGCGGACGAGCAGACTGCACGCCTGGTGGCCGCCTTCCGGGCCGACCCGGGGGCGACGGACCTGAGACCAGTCACCAAGGCCATGACCAGGGACATCAGCGGGTGGATCCTGGGTCATCCCGCGGTCCGCACCGTCCAGGACGCCTGGTCGCTGCGCGCCGCCCTGATCGTCAGCCCGGACCTGCAGGAACTGATGCTGGTGCGCCTCGACGCGCAACGGTGCTTGCTGGCGCAAGCGCTGGCCGAAGACTCGGCGGTCCCGCCGTTGTATCTGGTCGCCCGGCTGGACACCCTCCTGGAGGGCTCGATCGACGGCTTCCTGACGCTGTTGCCCACCGGCTCCGTGATGCAGATCGACGTGACCGCCGCGGCCCACCGGATGGACTTGTGCCGCAATGCGTTTGCCCGGCTGCGGGACTTCCGGGTCGACACGGCGCTGACCGGTTTGTGGGCGGACGGGACCGAGGAGCAGATCGTCCAGGAACTGGCGCCCGACGTGCTCATGCTCGACGTGGACGCCCCGCTGAACTACCGCGATCGACTCACCCAGATCGGGCGGCTGCGCGCCGGCGCGGGGCCGCACCGGGCCCGGATCGTGATGGGCAGTGTGGCCAGCGTGGTGGACGAGTGGGCCGGCACGGTGTGTGGCGCGGACCATCTGATCGGCCCGCTCTACGACACCGAAGACCTGACCGCGCTCGCGCATCGGGTCCGCGAGACCGCGGCGCAGGACGACAAGAGCCCCTATGAGCAGGCCGCGGCCCACTACGCCACCAGCGTCGCCACCTTCCGCGACGTGCTGGCGCGGGTCGCGACGATCGCGGACCTGGTCTGCGCCAGCGCGGACAAGGCGGATGTCTACCTCGCCTGCCGCGATGTCGGCGGCGTCCCCGCCGAGGCGGCCCGGCTGGTCGCGCGGATGGTCGACTGCGGGGCCGCGGTGACGGCCCTGGCGGCGAGCTTCCATGGGTTCGACATGCCCGGGTTGACCTGCACCACCGTGCCGCCGAACGAGGCGCTGACGGATGGTTGGGCCCTCGTGGTGCTGCTGCCCGGCGTCGGACACATCGTCGCGGGCATCGACTTGGGCGATAGCGTCACGGCGCTCGATCGGCGCCATTCGTACGTCGTGGCCGAGGACCGGGAACTGGCGGTGCGGATCGCCAACCGGATCAGCCAGCGGGCCGCCGAACGAGACTCCGTAGTCGACGTGTGAGACCCTGAGCCCCATGGCGTGGGTCGACCTGTCGGGGCCTGGATACCCCGGTACCTCCCGGGGGCTACGCGCCTATGTCGCCACCCCCACCACGCCGGGTCCATGGCCGGGAATCGTCGCGCTGCACGAGGCCTGGGGGCTGGACGAGTGCCTGCGCCGGCAGGCCGACTACCTGGCCTCGCGGGGATATCTTGTGGTGGCCCCCGATCTCTACAGCGACGGCGGCGGATTGCGCTGCGTCCGACAGGTGTTCACCGCCATCGCGCGCCGCGAGGGTCGCCCGTTCGCGGACGTGCAGGCCGCACGGCGCTGGCTGGTCGGGCACACCGGCGGCTCCGGCCGCGTGGGCGTGATCGGGTTCTGCATGGGTGGGTCTTTCGCGCTGGTGCTCGCCGACCGCGGGTTCGACGCCGCGAGCGTCAACTACGGCCAGGTGCCCGGCGACCTGGAGGTGTTGCGCGGGGCCTGCCCGATCGTCGCCAGCTACGGCGGCCGAGACCGCGCGCTGCAGGGTTCGGCGGCGCGGCTGCAGGGCGCGCTGACGGAGTTCGGGGTTCCGCACGACATCAAGGAGTACCCGCGGGCCGGGCATTCGTTCCTCAACCACGTGCCGAACAGCCCGCTGGTCCTGCGGCCCCTGGCCAAGATCGCGGGCATGGGCCCGGAACCCGCGGCGGCCCAGGATGCCTGGGAGCGCATCGACGCCTTCTTCGAGACTCACCTCGGCGAGGCGAGCTGACCCACCAGCGCCGATGCGCGCCCGCCCCCTCCGCTGATCGACCCGAAGCGCGGCTCAGGCGGGACGAACGCAGCGGATCAGGTGCCGGGTCGAGTAGGTGACGAACGGACCCTCGTCGCGGATGCGCTGGTCGAGTTCCCGAAGGGCGTGGTCGTGGGCCTCCACGGTGAAGTCCGGCACCCACCAGACGCACTTGCGCAGCACCCACACCACGGCTCCGATGTCGTGGAACTCCATCCGGGAGGTCGCCAGCTTCAGGTCCGGCACCCGCAGGCCCGCGGCTTGCGCTGCGGCGCCCTCGCGCACCGGGTCGCGGGGGTCGCGGCCCCGGGGTTGCGGCCCGAGGAACCACTCCACCAGTTCGGCGGCCGAGCGGTGGCTGACGTGCTGACCGATGTACGCCGCTCCGGGGGCGAGCACCCGGCAGATCTCCGCCCAGTCCGGCGTCACGGGGTGCCGGCTCGTCACCAGTTCGAAACTCGCATCCGGAAACGGCAGCGGCTCACCGGGATCCACGTGCCGGACCGAGACGCCGTAGCGGCCCAACGTGCTGCGCGCCGCCCGCGTGTTCGGGCCCCAGCCCTCCGTCGCCGCCCGGCGGGCGGGCAGCGTGCCGCCCGCACCGAGCACCTCGCCGAGCGCCTCCGCGAGCACCTCCCCGCCACCGGTGTCCAGGTCCAAGGCGGAGCCGGCGCGGGACCACTCCTGGGCGAGGATCCGCGAGTAGCGCCACTGCGGCCGGTCCTCCGTCGCCCGGCCGCGCAGCCATTCCCAGCCCCACCCCGAGACGTCGGCCGCGGCCGCCTCGTCGACGAGTTCCTCATAGCTGCGCACAGCGGCATCCTTCCCCATCGCCGGGATCTGGACGGTCGGTAGCCCTCGCCGAGGTGCCCGGCGCCCCGCGCTGTGTGCCCGGCGCCCCCGCGCTGCTGCCCCGAGCCCCGCGCCAGCCGTCAGAGCTTGGCCAGGAGCTGCGCCATCGTGCGCATGGTCGCCAGGTTGCGGGCGGTCGCCTCGGGGGCGGCCCGACCGTACGCCGCGGCCAGCTTGCTGCCGTGGATCGAATGCGGAACATGCAGGTAGATGGCCCGCTCGCCGACGGACACGCCCTCGCCGGCCACCGCCTTGGCCTCGATCGCCTCGGCCCGGGCGCGCAGCTGGGCCGTGATGGTGCCCTGCACGAGGCCCACGTTGACGTGCTTGGCGACCGGCGGGTCGTAGGGCTCCTCGGCGAGCACCTGCGCCAGCGCCGCCCCGGTCAGCACGACGGTCGGCACCTCGAAACCGGCCGCCCGGCCGAGCACCTCTTCGATGGCGGCGGCATGGCGGGCGGCCGCCGCGTCGGTCCCCTCGGGCGGGTCGGCCTGCCGCCCGGCGGCCGAGGAGCCCGCCGGGACGCCGAACAGGATGTTCCCGGAGGCGATGTGCGTCCGGACCGGGGCATACCCCAGCTCCGCGGGCAACACCTCCCGCACCAGCGCCATCGGCAGCTTTCGCTTCCCACCCAGGTTGACGGCGCGCAGGAAGGCGGCATACCGCACGTCGTCGCTCATGTCCCCTCCGTCGTCGCTCATGTCCCCGTGGTCACGATCGGCCATGGCAGCCTGCCAGCTCGTGCCCGTGGCAGCATGCCAGGTATGGCACGGCCTTACACCTGCACGATCCAAGCCCGCATCGGCGACGTCAACTTCACCGGACACGTCGACAACGTCGAGGCCTTGCGGGTGGTCGACGAGGCTCGGATGCGCTTCTTCGGGCTGCGCAGCCCGCGCACCGGCGAACACGTGGCGGGGGTGATGGACGACCTCGGCGACGGGCTGCTGCCGGTGGTGGTCGCGCACCGGTTGGAGTACCACCGGGAGCTGCTGCCCTCCCTGGCCGAGCCGTACGTCGTGCGGGTCTGGGTGGTGCGGGTCGGCGCGAGTTCGCTGACGTTGGACACGACGATCAGCCACGCACCCTCCGGACCCGAGCCCGCGGTCATCGCCGAGACGACGCTGGCCATTCAGGACCTGAGCACCGGCCGATCGACCACCCTGCCGACGGCGACGCGGGCGGCCCTGGAGACTCACCTGGGCGAGCCGTTGACCCTGCGGCCGCGACCGGTGGGGTGATCCGCTGACCAGCGCGTTCCGAGCCTTCCTGACCCGGTGATCAGCGCGTTCCGAGGCTTCCGAGCCCGGTGATCGCCGCGACGGCCGCCGCGACGGCCGCGGGCTGCGACTGGCCGATCAGCCCACCGGCCGGCACGATCGCGGCGACATAGGCGTCCGGCCGCACCACCCACACCTCACCGTCGGCCGCGCCGAGCGCAGGCACCACCGGGCCACTCAACTCGCGCATGGCGACCACCCGCAGCGGACCCGGCGCCGCCAGGTCCGCGAGGGCCCGGACGACGGCCACGGCCCGAGACTCCATCCCGGGGGCCAGCAACACGGTGATTCCGTGGCGCACGATCTGCCGCAGCCGGGTGGCTCCCTCCCAGCAGATCGGCACGTCCGGCAGACACCGTCCGGGGCCGGCGTCCCCCGCCGGTCCGCTCGGCGGACGCGCGTCGTCCGGCCGCCTCGGATCCGGCATGGTCAGCCGACTGGCCACGTAGCACGACGACTCGGCCAGCCGGCCCGACTCGACCAGCGCCAGCGCGGTCGGGTCCGTGCGCGCCGCCGACAGCAGCGCGCGGCGTCGGCGGCTCGCGGCCTCGTCCGGGGGCACCAGGAACTCCATCGTGGCGCGGGCGATCGCCAGGTTCTCGGCCGCGGCGGCCGACCGCTCGTCGTGATAGGTCTCCAGCAGGGCGGGCTGTGCCCAGCCGCGCACGACGTACGCGATCTTCCACGCCGCGTTCTCCGCATCCGCCACCCCCGAGTTCAACCCGCGCGCCCCGAACGGGCTGAGCAGATGCGCCGCATCGCCCGCGATGAGCACCCGGCCGACCCGCATCCGGCGCACCCGCCCGGCCCGCAACGGATAGACCGCCCGCCAGCGCAGCTCGTAGTCGGCCTCGCCCAGGATGCGGCGCAACCGCTGGTCGAGGCGGCCGTCGGCCTCCTCGGCCGCGAGGTCGAAGTCGGGCGGCAGTTGCCAGTCGAGGCGGTACGTCGAGTCCGGGATCGGGTGGATCAGGACCTGCCGACCGGGATTCCAGTCCGGCTCGAAGAAGAACCGGCGCTCGTGTTCCCACCCCGGCAGGGCCGCCCGGACCTCGCACATCAGCAGCCGGTCCGGGAACGTCACCCCGTCGATGCGCTGCCCGAGCATGCGACGTACGTCCTCGCCGTCGGCCCCGGTGCAGGCGATCGCGTACGCCCCGGCCAGCAGCACGGGCTCCCCGGCCCCCGCCGGCGCGCGGCGGCAGAGCAGCCGCACACCGTGCTCGTCCTGCTCCAGGCCGACGACCTCGTGCCCCCAGCGCACGTCGATGAGCGGCTCCTGCGCGATGCGCTCGTCGAGGATCTGCTCGACGCGGTGTTGGCCGAGGTTGACGAACGGCGGGTACGGCGAGATCCCGGCGTCGACGTAGCCCTGCCGGAACAACTCCACGTCGCCATGCAGGATGACCGACCGGTCCCAGGTCAGGCCCTCGGCGGCGATCCGGTCGCCGGCCCCGACGTGAGACCAGATGTCGAGGGACTCGCGATGCTGGCAGACGGCCTTGGACCCCCGGTCGTCCCGGCGCGCGCGCCGGTCGAGCAGCACCACGCGGACCCCCCACCGCGCCAGCAGCAAGGCCGCGGTCTGTCCCACCGGACCGTTCCCGAGGACCAGCACGACCGCCGGGTCGGCGACATCGGACGGCGCGGCCATGCGTTCGGCTCCGAATCAGTGGTTCGATATGCGAATCAACCGTTCCCATGACGGTTTCCGCAGACGCTACGGGGGGCCGGCGGGGCACCGCAAGGGGAGCCGTCGCACCCCCCGAGAGGCATCCTTCAATGCCGAATAAGACTGTGAAGCAACGGAATTCGGAGCCGGCGTCGCAGACCCTGGACCGCGGACTGAGGCTGCTGGAAGCGATCGCCGATGCCCCAGAGCCGGTGACCACGGGCCAGGTCGCCGCGATGGTGGGGCTGCATCGTTCGGTCGCCTACCGCTTGCTGCGCACCTTGGAGGACCACCGGCTGGTACGCCGTGAGCCCGGTGACCGGTTCGCGCCGGGCTACCGGCTGGCCACCCTGGCCCGGCGTGCCGTCAACGATCTCGCGACCGCCGCCACCGGCGAATTGCAGGCGCTGGCGCAGGCCGTGGACCTGGCCGCCTTCGTCATGGTGCGCGAGGGGGATGAGGCGATCACCGTGCTGGTGGCCGAGCCGACCACGCCCGGCACCTGGTTCACCCAACGGGTCGGGTCCCAGCACCCGATCGGTCGGGGGGCGCCGGGGGCGGCCATCGCCTCGCTCGAGCCACCTGGCCCGGCGGACCGAGCGGCCGTGCGGCAGGCCCGCGAGCTGGGCTGGACGATCTCGAGCGGGGAGGTCTTCGAGGGCGTCACCTCGGTCGCGGCCCCGCTGCCCGGATATCGGACCCCGGCGGCCGTCGCCGTGACCTTCGTCGGCGACCTCTCGCCGCAGGAGCTGGGCCCGCGGATCGCGGCGACCTCGGCCCGCATCGCCCGCCGCCTGGGCTGACCCGGCCGGATGCCGCCCGCCGCGTCGGGTGCGCCGACCGGTCGGGCACACCGGAGCTGCCTCCGCCGCGTCTGGTGAGCCGGCCGGTCGGAGCGCTCAGACCGCGGCTCCCTCGGGCGATGGGACAACGCGGTGGCCTGGCCGCCCGGGCGACGCCCACCTCAGCAGCGCGCGTCCGCAACCAGTGGGGAGGGGCATGAACGGCGCGATCTTCGCCCTGCTCCTCGCCGCGACGACCATCGCGTTCATCTGGGCCTGGTGGCCGCGACGCGGGCCGCGAGCCCCCGGCCCGACTGCTGGCACGACTGCCGGCCCGGCTGCCGGCTCGGCACCGCCCGGCCATGACGGGGTGGCGTCGGCGCCCGGCCCAACCCCGGACGCCGGTGGCGCGCAGCGCGACTCCGCCCGTCCCGGCGGCACAGCCGGCCCCGCAGCCATCGGGGCGGCCGAACCAGCCGCGATCGGGGCCGGCGACCAGCCCGATCGGGGCGGGAACGCCGACACTTCACCCGGCGCCGACCGTCCACCCCGTGCCGGTGGATCACCGGGTGCCGACCGTCCACCCGGTGCCGACCGTCCACCCGGTGCCGACCGCCCACCGGGTGCCGACCGCCCACCGGGCAGCGCCCGCCCGGGACGGACCACCGTGCGGCAACGGGCCCCGCTGTTCGCCTACGGCGCCCTGGAGACGGGGCCCGTGTCGCCCGCGTCGCCCGTGTCGCCCGCGGGACCCCCGAGGACCGCGGGGTCGACAGCGGCAGCGTCGGTCGAGCATCGCCACCACGGCGACTACGTCTGCCTCGCCGCCGCGACCACCGGCTTCGCCGCAGCCCGCGAGCGCATCGTCGAGCTCGCCGTCGTGCGCGTCGACGCCGCGGGCACCGTCCTGGACCGGTGGACCACGCTGATCGATCCGCGGCGGGAGGAGATCGGGGGCGCAGCCGTGCACGGCATCGGCCCGGGGACGCTGCACGGCGCACCCGCGCTGGCCGATGTCGCCTCCGAGCTGCTCACCCGGTGCGAAGCGGCCGTCGTGGTGGCGCATAACGCCGCGCTGCTGGAGTCCTTCCTGGCCGCCGAACTGATGCGGGTCGGGGTCCTCGCCCCGACCCTCCCGGCATTGGATCTGTCCCGGCTCGCTCCGGTGGCGGTCACTACCCCTAACGTCCGGCTCGGCACGCTGGCCCGGCTGGCGGATCGGCGCCGCTGTGTGCCGTCCTCGGCGCTCGACGATGCGCTGCTCGTCGCGGCGATCCTGCCGGTGATCCTGAGCCGGCTCGGCAGCCGGCTCAGCTACCCCGTGGCGCCGACCCCCTCGACGGTCGACGCGGCCGGCGCGGCGGGCCGGCACCGTCGCGTCGCCCCCACCCTGGCGCGCCCGGCGGGGACGGTCGGCACGCCCCCGACCGGGTGGCTGGCGGACCTCATGGCGGACCTGCCGATGAGCGCCGCCGAGGGTCACGACGGCCGGCTGGCCGGTTACCTCGACGCACTGACCTCGGTGTTGCCCACCGGCCGGATCGTCGCCGATGAGGTCCGGGAGCTCACCGGCGCCGCCGTACGTGCTGGTTTTCCCGCGGCCCAGCTGCGCGCCGTCCTGGAACGGCTGCTGGAGTCGCTCCGCAGCACCGCGTTCGGGCGGGGTCCGGTGACCCAGGACCAGGTGCGTCACCTGCGCGCGGCGGCGCTGTCGCTGGGGGTGCCGCAGTACTTCGACGACCTCGTTCAGGCGCCCCCACCGCCCGCGCCGGTGCCGGGGTCGGGCACGTTCAGCCGCCCGGTGCGCAAGCCGCCGCCGCCGACCCCGCCGACCCAGGCGCCCCGGTGTGGACGCTGCCTCCAGGTCGGGCATTACACGGCCGCATGCCCCTTGGTGCGGCGCCGTGGCGGCGGCCAGGGCCCCATCGGCGGCGTCCAAGGCCTGGGCCCCATCGATCCCATCCGGCCGATCTGAGCGGAAGTCTCGTTCAGGTCACGGGTCGCCGTGCCGACAGGGACGCGTACGACGGAGCGCGAGTTCCACGCCTCCCCAATCGCGCTCGCCCGGACCCCACCCCGGTCGACCGAGGCCCCCGAAGGACCGCCATGAACGTGAACTCCACGAACAGCTCGGCAATGATCTCCGACGTCTTCGAGGAGTACCGCCGCTACGAGCGCTACCTTGCGCTGGCGTTCGGCCTTGGCATCATCGTGGTCGTCTCGATGCTGTGCCCGGACGCCATGTGGGCCGGCTCCGCCGCGTTGCTGCTGCTGATCGTGGGGGCGTTCCGGCGCTACCACCAGGCGGTGCACCGCTATGTCGGCGCCCCCGGCCCGGACACCGACCACACGCTGCAGCTGTGGGGTACGACCGCGCAGGCCTGTGTCTGGGGCGCCGTGCCGATCGTGATGGCTCTGGTCGTTCTTCAGGTGAGCGCCTGAATTAAGCCTGGCTCGACTGAGCCGCCAACGACAGAGAACCCCCGAGTCGATGCCTCGGGGGTTCTCTCGTGCCGCCCCGGATCGCTCGCGAGGCCTGCTTGGCGGTGGCGGTGGGATTTGAACCCACGGTGGAGTTGCCCCCACACACGCTTTCGAGGCGTGCTCCTTTGGCCGCTCGGACACGCCACCGCCGACCAGGGTACTAGAGCCGCAACGGCCCACGAAATCCCACCACCCGGGGACGTTGGCATCCGTCGGCACCGGCCGCAGACCCGATTCGTCCTGGCCAGCGCGTTGCGCGCCGGCGCCCCGGGACCCTCAGCGATGCTCGGCGAAGAAGTCCCGCAGCAGGGCCGAGCATTCGGCCGCCCGCACCCCGCCGACCACCTCGACCCGATGCAGCGCCTGCCGGTCGCGGACCAGGTCCCACACCGAACCGCACGCCCCCGCCTTGGGGTCCCAAGCGCCCAGCACGATCCGCGCCACCCGGGCCAGCGACGCGGCGCCCGCGCACATCGGGCACGGCTCGAGCGTCACGACCAGCGTGCAGCCGTCGAGGCGCCGAGTGCCCAGCCGCTGGGCGGCCGCCCGCAGCGCCAGGATCTCTGCGTGCCCGGTCGGGTCGACGCGCGCCTCCCGGACGTTGCACCCCTCCCCCACGATCCGCCCGTCCGGATCGGCGACGACCGCGCCGACCGGTACGTCCCCGGTCGCGACGGCCGCACCGGCCAGGGTCAGGGCTCGGCCCATCCACTCGGCGTACCGCTGCTCGACCCCCAGCCCCCGCGCCGGCCCGGCGTCGTTCGGCCCGGCGTCGCTCGGCCCGGCGTCGTACGGCGGCGGGGTCGGCGAGGTCACGCGCTAAGTTTGCGCCATGCGCGTCCACGTGGCCGACCACCCACTCATCAACCACAAGCTGACCTACCTGCGCGACAAGAACACCGACAGCCCGACGTTCCGGCGGCTGGCGGAGGAACTGGTCACCCTGCTCGCCTACGAGGCCACCCGCGACGTGCGTGTGGAGCCCAAACCCATCGAGACCCCGCTGTGCCCCACCACCGGGGTGCGGCTGGCCAGCCCCAAACCCGTCATCGTGCCGATCCTGCGCGCCGGGCTGGGCATGCTCGAGGGGATGACGCGGCTGCTGCCCAGCGCGGAGGTCGGCTTCCTCGGCATGGTGCGGGACGAGGAGACGCTGGAGGTGAGCACCTACGCGAACCGCCTGCCGAAGTCACTCACCGGCCGGCAGTGTTATGTCGTCGACCCGATGCTCGCGACCGGGCACTCGCTGGTCATGGCGCTGGACTACCTGCTGCAGCTGGGCGCCGACGACATCACCGCGGTCTGCCTGCTCGCGGCGCCGGAGGGGATCGAGCACGTGCGCGAGATGCATGAGGTGCGTGGCGTCGCCGTGCAACTCGTGGTCGGCGCGGTCGATGACCACCTCAACGAGCAGGGCTACATCGTGCCGGGCCTGGGGGACGCGGGCGACCGCCTCTACGGCGTGGTCTGAGCTCTCGAACCGCTTGCCGACGACCCGGACCCCACGGTTACGCGGCGCCGGCACCCCCCGGAACGCGGCCGGCGAACGGATCAGTCGGCTGGCGACGTACAGTACTTCGCGACGACACGCGCTCGACATTTTCCACAGCCCCCTGAGCTGCGGATTTACAGTCCGGGGGGCACCCCGTGGGCCACGCGGAGGCAGTACTGTACGTCCGCAGCCGACACCGTCGCGTGGACCTGCCTGTCAACATCGGTCAGGTCCGGGCTCGAGCCCGATAATCCGATCGAGCTTCTGTCCGTACGGACCTCCGCGGGCAAATCCGCGAATACCGAGCCGGTGGGGCGGAGCTGTTAGCCGGTGACCAGGCCCAGTTCCAGGGCCTTCAGCACGGCCCGGGTGCGATCCCGGGTGCCCAGCTTCAGCAGGACCGCACTGACGTGGTTCTTCACCGTGCCCTCCGCCAGATGCAGGCCCGCCGCGATCTCCCGGTTCGAATACCCCGCCGCCATCAGCCGCAACACGTCGAGTTCCCGGTCGGTCAACGCCACCGGAGCCGTGTGACCACCCAAGCCGCTCGCCGGGCCGCCGCTGCGCCATGGTTCCGCCTCCGGCGCGCCCGCCCGACCAGCCCGAGCGGGCGCCCCCGTCAGGCGGTCCAGCAGCGACGCGGTCACCGCCGGCTGGACGAGTCGGCCGCCGGCCGCCAGGGTCCGGACCGCCTCGACCAACTGCGCCAACGTCACGTCCTTGAGCAGATAACCCCGCGCCCCCGCCCGCAACGCGCCCAGCACCGCCTCGTCGTCGTCGAAGGTCGTCAGCACGAGCACGGGCGGCGCCGCGGGCCAGGTCGCCAGCTCCGCCAGCACCCCGTGCCCGTCGAGCCGCGGCATCCGCAGGTCCAACAGCACGACGTCCGGCTCGACCTCCCGGATGAGCGCCAGGGCGGCCACCCCGTCGCCGGCCTCCCCGACCACCTCGATGCCGTCGGCGAGTTCGAGCAACTGCCGGATCCCCAGCCGTACCAACGTCTGATCGTCCACCAGCACGACCCGGATCGCGCGGGCGTCGCCGCTGCTCATGACCGCTCCGGGAGCCGCGCGACGACGCGGAACCCCCCGCCCGGCGTACCGGACGCCGTCACCAAACCGCCCAGCCTCGCGAACCGCTCGCGCATCCCGGTCAGCCCGTTGCCCGCCACCACCTCGGCGGCCCCCCGCCCGTCGTCGACGCCGCGCAGCACGATCTCGCCGTCCTCGGCGCGCACGTCGAGCCGCAGTTCGGTGGCCCCGGCATGGCGGGCCGCGTTCGTCACGACCTCCTGCGCGGCCCGGACAAGCGCGTCGTACGCCGCCGGAGTCAGCGTCGGGAGGTCACTGACCCCTACGACGACGCGCGGCTGCGGCACCGCGGCGGCCAGGTCGTCCAGCCGAGCGGCCAGGGCCGCCCCGTCATAGGCCGCGCCGTCGTACGCCGTGCCGTCCCCGCGCCAGCCGGCCACCACCGCCCGGACGTCGGCGAGGGTGTCCTTGGCGAGCGCCCGACACCGCTCGACGGGCTCGGCCGCCGGACCCCCGGCCGCCAGGTGCGTCGCGGCCTCCAGGTGCAAGGCCAGCGCGGTCAACTGGTGACCCACCTGGTCGTGCAGGTCGCGGGCCATCCGCAGCCGCTCCTCGGCGCGGCTCGCCTCGGCCAGCGCGGCCTGCGCCGCGGCCAGCTCCATCCGCGCCTCGCGCTCCCGGCGGGTGGCCGCGACCATAGCGACCGCGAAGAGCTGGATCCCGAGGTAGGCGCCGCCCCAGCTGAGCGGGCCCAGCAGGGATCCGCCCGGCTGGCTCACCGCCAGGGCCGCCGCCAACGCCAGCGCCTGCCCGAGCGCCACCGCCGCCGTGACCCGGTCCGAGAAGCAGAACGCGACGCACGCGATGGCCATCACGGTGAACATGCCGTTGGTGCCGTACCCCGGCGCGACCAGCAGCAGGACGACGTACAGGGCGACCAGCAGCAGCGCCAGCCCCCGCGCCCGGGCCGGCGACCAGTCGCGCATGTTGAGCAGGAAGACGACCAGGTACGCGACGGATAGGCCGAGCCACGGCACCGCGACCGGGCCGCCGCCCGACAGATCGGACAACGCAGGGATCACGGCCGCGAGCCACGCGCACACCCCGCCGAGCCCCGCGATCGCACCCAACGTCGTCTCGGAGAACTGCCGTTCGGCCCTGCCGTCGCTCACCCTGGCAGCGTAAACAGTCGCAAGCGCCCCAGGTCAGTGCCGGAAGTCATGGCGCGCGAACTCGGGAAGCCAGGACCGCCGCGCCGCCACGGCGGCTGTGCCAGGCTTCGGGGCATGGCTTTGGCGAACGACGTCACGTCGCACTGGGAGGCCGATGTTCTGCTCGTCGACGGGGGCACGGCGCGGATCCGGCCGATCCGAGGCGACGACGGCGACCGCCTGGTGGCCCTCTTCGAGCGAATGTCGGAGGACTCGCGCTACATGCGGTTCTTCTCCCCGAAGAACGCCCTCACCGACTACGAGATCCAGCGCTTCACCGGCGCCGACCAGAATCAACGCGTCGTGCTGGTGATGACGCTCGGCGAGGACATGATCGGCACGGGCGGCTACGACCGGATGAACGACGAAGAGGCCGAGGTCGCCTTCATGGTCTCCGACGACCAGCAGGGCCGCGGGGTGGGCACGCTGTTGCTGGAGCACCTGGCGCAGGCGGGGCGGGAGCGGGGGGTACGCCGGTTCGTGGCGGAGGTTCTTCCCGAGAACGGGCAGATGCTGCGGGCGTTTCGGGCGGCCGGCTACCAGATCAGTCAGGGCTTCGCGCAGGGCCTGATGCGGTTCGAGTTCCCGATCGCGCCGACCCAGAACTCGTTGGCGGTGATGGTCTCGCGCGAACACCGCGCCGAGGCCCGGTCGATGCAGCGGTTCTTCGTGGCCCGCAGCGTCGTCGTGCTGGGGGCCAGCCGGCAGCGCAACAGCATGGGCCAGCGCATCGTGCACAACCTCGTCCTCGGCGGGTTCACCGGCCGGATCTACCTCGTGCACCCGGAGGCGGACGCGATCCTGGGGATCCCCGCTTACCGGAGCATGGCCGACATCTCCGAACACGTCGACCTGGCGATCATCGCGGTGCCCGCGGACCGGGTGAACGAGGTGGCGCTGGAGTGCGCCCGACACGGTGTCCACGGCCTCGTCGTCGTCTCCAGCGGGTTCGCCGAGGCGGGCCCGGAGGGGGTCGAGCGGCAGCGGCAGCTGCTGGACCTGACCCGCGGGTATGGGATGCGCCTCGTCGGCCCCAACGGGCTCGGCGTCATCAACACCGACCCGACGGTCTCGCTGAACGCCACCGTCTCGCCGCTCATGCCGCTGCCGGGACGGGTCGGGTTCTTCTCCCAGTCCGGCGCGCTGGGCATGGCGATCCTGCGCAATGTCTCCGGCCGCGGGCTGGGGCTGTCGACGTTCGTGTCGGCGGGCAACCGCGCGGACGTATCGGGGAACGACCTGCTGCAGTACTGGGAGGAGGACGACGCGACCGAGGTCGTCCTGCTCTATCTGGAGTCGATCGGGAACCCCCGCAAGTTCTCCCGGATCGCCCGCCGGGTGGGGCGGTTGAAGCCCGTGGTGGCCGTGAAGTCGGGCCGGGCGGATCGGGGCGCGGCGCCGACCTGGCACCGGGTCCGGCGGTCGCTCGCCCCGGCCGCCGCGTGGGCCGCGATGTTCCGGCAGGCCGGGCTGATCCACGTCGACACCCTCGACGAGATGTTCGACGTGGCGCAGCTGCTCGCACACCAACCGCTGCCGGAGGGGCCCCGGGTCGCGCTCATCGGCAACTCCGGCGAGGTCGTCAACCTCGCCGCGGACGCCCTGGTCGGGACGCGCCTCGTCGTCGAGCGCACCGAACTGCTGCCGGTCTCGCCCACCGGCGCCCAGATGGAGGCCGCGCTGCGTGCGGCCATGGCCACCCCCACCGTGGACGCGGTGTTCGCCGTCTACTCCCCACCGCTGGAAGAGCGGGACGAATCGGTGGCCGAGGCCATGGCCGCGGTCGGCCGGGAGTGCCGCAAACCGCTGCTCACGACGTTTCACGCGGAACGGGGCGTGCCCGAGGCGCTGCGCGTCGTCGACGCCAGCGGCGGCACCGGCCGCGGGTCGGTGCCCTCCTATCCGGCGCCGGAGAGCGCGGCGCGGGCGCTGGCGCGGGTGGTCAAGTACGCCGAGTGGCTCGGCCGGCCCATCACTCCGGTGCCGGTGCTGGCGGATGTCGACCCCGACGCGGCCCGGGCCTTCGTCGAAGCCTGGCTGGTCGAGCACCCCGACGGGGGAACCTTCGACGACGCCGCGACCACGGGTCTGCTCGCGACGTTCGGGATCCACCTGAGCCGGACCCGGCCGGTGCACACCCTGGAGGAGGCGAGGTCGGTCGCCGCCGAGATGGCCGGCCCGCTCGTGCTGAAGTCGACGGATGTCCAGCTGCGGCGGCACCCGTTCGTACGCCACCTGCGCACCGGGCTGAGCGGGCCGGACGAGGTGGCCGCAGCGTGGCGTTCGCTGACCGAAGACCTCGGGACGGCGGCCACCACGACGTACGTGCTCCAGGAACAGGTCGGACCCGGCCTGCCGATGTCGCTGGCCACCACGGAGGACCCCTCGTTCGGCCCCATCGTCTCGCTCGGTCCGTCCGGGCCGGCGTCCGAGCTGCTGGGCGACATCGGGTATGGGATCCCGCCGCTGACGGAGTTCGACGCGCACGACATGGTGCGCGGGCTGGGGTCGGCGCCGCTGCTGCTGGGGTACGGCGGCAGCCCGGCCCTCAACGTCCCCGCCCTGGAGGATCTGCTGCACCGGCTCGGGCAACTGAACGAGGCGCTGGCCGAGCTGACCCACCTGGAGCTGGCGGTCATCGTCGGAGTGGAGCGGGTCGCGGTGCTCTGGGCCGCCGCGCACGTCGCCCCGCCCGCGCAAGACCGCGCCGACGGACCGACCCGCCGGTTGTGGGTGCCCGAACCGGACCTCGACGCGCAGGAGCGGTCCGAGCCCTGAGCCCCTGAGGCGTGCGCCCACCGTGCCTGCGGCGGGAGACCCGTGCCGGAAGTCATGGCCGCAGGTCGTGACGGTCGGCACCTGCGGTGGTCGCGGTCCGCGCCGTAGCGTCGAGGACATGGAATACATCCAGGCCAGGGGGCTTCGCAAGACCTACGGCACCACCCGCGCGGTCGACGGGATCGACCTGTCGGTGCCGGCCGGGCAGGTCGTGGCGATCCTGGGACCCAACGGGGCGGGCAAGACCACCCTCATCGAGATGATGCTCGGCATGCGGCGCCCCGACTCCGGCGAGGTGCGGCTGTTCGGCGAGCGCCCGGACGCCCGCACGGTCAAGGCGCGGGTCGGGGCGATGCTGCAGGACACCGACGTACCTCAGGCGCTCACCGTCACCGAGGTCGTCGCCCTGGTGCGCCGCTACTACCCGCGCGGACTGGACGTCGCGGACGTGCTGCGCCGCGCCGACCTGACCGCGAAGGCCGGCACGCGGGCCAACCAGCTCTCCGGCGGGCAGCGGCAGCGGCTCTCGTTCGCGATGGCCATCGTCGGCGACCCGGACCTGTTGTTCCTGGACGAGCCGACGGCCGCCCTCGACATCGAGGCGCGGCGGGCGTTCTGGGAGCAGGTGCGCGGGTACGCCGACCGGGGCGTGACGGTGCTGTTCGCCTCGCACCACATGGCCGAGGTGGAGGCGCTGGCCGACCGGGTGGTGGTCGTCCATCGCGGCCGGGTGGTGGCGGATGACACGCCGGGCCAGGTCGCGGCCTCGGTGGTGACCCGGCGCATCGAGCTGGTCACCGACGCCACACAGCTGCGACTGGAGGGCCTGCCCGGCACGGTCGCGGTCCGTCGGATCGGGGACGCGGCCGGTCCGGTCGCCGGGGCGGCCGGGCGCGTCGCCGGGGCGGCCGGGCGCGTCGCCGGGGCGGCCGGGCGCTTCGAGATGGACTCGACGTCGCCGGAGGAGGCGATCCGGGAGCTGTTCGGCAGCGGGGCGCGGGTCGACCGGCTGGTCGTCGCGGACGCCGACATGGAGACGGCGTTCCTGCATCTGATCGGGGAGGGTGAGGTGGCATGAGTCCGATGAGCACACCGACGGTGATCGAGACCGCGGATCGGACAGCCGCCGAGGGGTCGCCGAGTCGGCCCACGGGCGGCCCGGTGGGGTTGCTGGCGGCTCAAGTAGGGGCGGAGCTGCGCCAGATGGTGCGGGTGCCGGAATACCTGGTCGGCATCGTCGGGGTACCCGTGATCCTGTACGCGATGTTCGGCCTGTCCAACGCCGGGCAGCGGCTGCCCGGCGGCACGGATGTGGGGGCCATGCTGGTCGCATCGTTCTCGGCGTATGCGGTGGTGTCGCTGGCGATCTTCACCTTCGGCGTCGACGTGGCCGCCGAGCGGGGCCGGGGTTGGCTGCGCCGGTTGCGGTGCACGCCGATGCCGATGTGGGCCTATTTCGCGGCGAAGATCGCCGCCGCCCTGCTGCTCACGGTGCTGATCTATGTGCTGGTCTGGGCGCTGGCCATCGGGGCGGCCGGGGTGCCGTTCGAGGTCGGACCGGCGGTTCGGACGCTGGGTGCGCTGCTGGTCGGAACCGTGGCGTTCGCCCCGATGGGGTTTGGGCTGGCGTTCCTGGCTCGGCCGAAGGCCGCCGCCGCGATCGGGAACCTGCTGTTCCTGCCGCTGTCGTTCGTGTCCGGCTTCTTCACCTCGCTGTCCAGCCTGCCGCAGATCCTGCGCGACGTGGCGCCCTACCTGCCCACCTATCACTTCGGGCTGCTGGTGTGGGGCGGGGTGGCCCCGGCGGGTGACGTCCAACGGTTCAACGGCATCGACCCCGGCCCCGCCGCACCCCAGTTGGTCTGGCTGGCGGCGACGTTCCTGCTGTTCGGCGCATTGGCCGCGTGGGGCTACGCCCGCGACGCCCGCCGCGAGCGGGAGTGATCCGCCCACGGGACGTCATCCAACCGAGCCAGACCGTGCCAGACAGCGCCCAAACCGATATCGCAATGACGGGGCCACTTCGAGCCCGAGGGCGCCGACCTGCGGCTTCGTCCGCGGGGCCGCACCGGCGAGAACCATTGCGATATCGGTTTGGGCCTGTGGATAGCCGCAGCGGGGTTTTCCGGCGGCATGCCACCCTGCGGTCATGGGGACGATCGAGGCAATGCGGCAGGTTTTGGCGTGGCAGGGCGGCGTCGCGACCCGGGGTGAGCTCGTCACCGTGGGCTCGCCCGCCTTGCTGACCCGGGCCGTTCGGGAGGGGCAGATCGACCGCGTGGGGCAGGGTCGCTATGTCCTTCCGGACATCGCGGACGCGCGGCGCGCCGCCGCGGCGGCGCATGGCGCGGTCTCCCATCTGTCCGCAGCGATCGCCCACGGCTGGGAGGTGCTGCGCGAGCCGGATCGCTGTCACGTGACGCTCCCCCGCGGCAAGAGCTTGCCGGTCACGAACCTCCCCCGGCGTCGCAAGAACGTGAGTTACCACTACGCCACGCTTTCGGCGACCGAGCGCGAAAGGCACGTGACCGACCCGGTCCGCACGGTGCTCGACTGTGCCCGGTTCCTGCCCTTCGGCGAAGCGCTCGCCGTCGCGGACAGCGCCCTGCGGCATTGCTCGTTCGACCACGACGAGCTGCTCACCGCGGCTGCCCACATCCGCGGGCCGGGCGCTCGGCGGGTCCGTCGGGTCGCCCAGCACGCCACCGCGGCCGCCGCTAATCCGTTCGAGTCCCTGGTGCGGGCCATCAGCCTCGACGTGCCCGGGCTGACCGTCAAGCCGCAGGCGGAGATCGACCTGCCGATGGGTCTCATCTTTGTCGACCTCGCCGATACCCGCCTGCGCATCGTCATCGAAGCGGACAGCTTCGCCTTCCACGGGACACGCAGCGCCCTTATCGCGGACGCGGCCCGCTACAACTGGCTCACGATCTCCGGCTGGCGCGTCCTGCGGATCACCTGGGAGGCCGCGCTCGACGATCCCGCCCTGGTCGCGCACTGGCTGGGCGCACTGGTCAACCTCCAACGCCTGGAGTCAGCCGGCTGAGTGAGGCGACCCCGGCGGGCCGGCTGACTCCCGGCGCGCCGACTACGGTGTGGCTCATCGGACTTCCGTAACGGACGACCTAGGCTGCCACTGGACCTTTCTGCCCGGAGAGGCCCGCGCCCCTCGAGCAACCGGAGTTCCCGATGCCGTCCCAGGTCAAGAAGGTGCTGCAGTGGGTCTTCTGGATCTTCGTCATCTACGCGATCTTCACCTCGCCCGATCGCGCCGCGGACATCGTCCGGTCGATCTGGGACATCATCGCCAACGGCTTCCACAACCTGGCCGTCTTCTTCGACCGGGTGCTGCAACGGTGAGCCGGCCGTCGACGCGGTCGAGCTGAGCGGGCCGTGACCTCGCACAGCGGCGTCGGGCATCGACCGCGATCGGTGGAGAATTACCTGGTCAGCGGCGAGAGAGTGGTGGTCTCGTTCCGTCGCCACTGGGTCGTGATCGCCGAGCCGTGGCTCACCGCCATCCTGTCCCTGCTGTTCGTGGCGTGGCTGACCTTTGACGTCGCCTCACCGACGACCTCCACGAGCCTTATGTGGTGGTTGTGGTTCGCGCTGTTTGTCCGGGCCATCTGGATGGCCTTCGACCACTCCCGCACGTGGTTCCTCGCCACGGATCGACGGCTCCTGCTGGTGTACGGCGTTCTGGTCCGGCGCGTCGCCATGATGCCGCTGGGCAAGGTCACCGACATGAGCTACCAGCGCTCTCCGTTGGGCTATCTGCTCGGCTACGGCACGTTCGTGTTGGAAAGTGCCGGTCAGGAGCAGGCGCTGCGCGAGATCGACCATGTGCCGGACCCCGACGTCAACTACCGGGCGATCGTCGCGCAGATCTTCCACAAGGATTCCGACGACCAGGCCGACGCCGAGGACGCCAACGCCGCGGACGACGCGTCGCGGGGCGGGTACGACGCGCCGTACGGTGGGTTCGCCGCCGGGTACGGCGAGTCCTGGGACGACGACCCGACCAGCCGCTACGCGATCTCCGAGGGCGAATCGCGCCGGTGGGGTGAGCGCCTGCGCGGCGGCGCCAACCGGGCCGGGCGAGGCGCGGGGTCATCGGCGTGGCTGCGGGGCCGTCAGCAGCAGCCGGGTGGGGCGGCTCCCGACCCGACCGTCGGCGCCCAGCACCGGGCCAACCCCGGCGTCGGCGACCACGGCGGCGACCGCAACGGCGATCGCAACGGCACCCGAGACGTCGGCCGCCGCGGTGGATCACGCGACGATGACGCCGACGGCGGCGAGTGGTTGTATCGCGGTGGCAGCACCCAGCCCACCGACGACCGTCGGGAGCCCCCGCGCGACGCGACCGGCTATTGGGGCTAAGCCGCCAGACCGGGTGCGGTCAGCTCTGCTGACCAGGAACGCCGGACCCCGTGGGCGGCAGGTTGGGGTTCCGAGCCGGAGCGGGCGGCTTGGCGGCGGCTTCCTCCTCGGCGCGATCCCGCTCGACCTCCGCGGCGCGTTCCCGATCGCGCCGGGCGCGTTCCTCGGCGGAGAGCACATGGCGCGGGCTGAGCAGCTGGTAGAAGCCGAGCGCGTTGCCCCAGTTGTCCGAGAAGTTCACGAAACTGACGACGTCCTGGATGACGACGACCTCCCCCACGGGGACCTTTGCGCCAGTCAGCCGTTTGACCGAGACCTCGATGTTGTCGACCTCGAGGCGCACCCGGGCGTTGTTCGCGCCGGGCCGGTCATGCCCGGTGGAGATCTGCAACCACGACCCCGGGCAGATCTGCCACTCCAGGAAGTCGTCCAGGGGAGCCGTGTCGGGACCGTGCCCGAAGACCAGGGTGTAGAAGTCGAGGACTTCGGTGAACTCCCCGGCGTTGAGGGCGATGGTCATGCCCCGGACGTCTGCCATGCCCAACAGATTAGGGCACGAATCGGATTCGGCCCGGGTGCCGCCCGGCGCCGCGGCGCACCGACCTGATCGCCCCGCCCCGCGGGTCCCGCCGGCGAACCCCACGCCCCGGAGAGCTCCGCGCCGGCGAAGCCGCGGGCTTCCCGCTCAGGTTCCCCCGGCGGATGGACGAATGGGTAGTCGCCACCCGGCACCCCGGGCGGCCACCGCATCAAGGGAGCGTCCATGACCATTCAGCAGGCGATGCTGTTCGCCGCGCCGTCGGCGTTGGCGGGTTTGGCGATCCTGTGGTGGACCACCCACGTCATGCGGCGGCGCGGCACGGCACGGGTGCGCGACGGGATCTGCCTGGAACTGGCGATGCCGCCGGCGTGGGCCCTGGACCTGGCGCAGGCGCAGTTCGCCGTCGCCGACTGGACTCCCGTCGACGGCGACGGCGCGCTCAACCGGCAGCATCGGCTGCCCGGACGGCCCGGGGTCTCCGTCGAGGCCGTCGCGCTGCCCGAGGGCGGCTGCGAGGTGCACCTGTGGATGTCGTCGTGGACGCTGCGCGGGGGAATCGTGCGGTACGCCGGGGTCGCGCGCCGTCAGATGCACGCGTTGGCGCAGGTGCTGCGTGCCGCGGACCTCAGCTACGACAAGCCGGTCCGGCCGGCCCAGCACGCCGCTGACGTGCTCGATCTGTTGATGACCAGGCAGTCCGCCCGCGACGCCTCGGCCGCCTGAACCCACTGTCCGCGGCGCGGGACGAGGGCACCGACCAACCGCCACACCGTCGACGCGAATGGAGACGCGCCCCACCGTCCACAGCCCGTCGCCGCGAATGGAGACGCGCCCCCACCGTCCACAGCCCCGTCGCCGACGCCATTGCTTATGTCGCACGGAGCCCATGACTTTTCCACAACACGACCGTTCGTCACCTGCCCTTTTAGCACCATGGTGCTAAAAGGGCAGGTCGCGAACGGTCAGGCGCTGGTCAGGCCCCCGGCACCGACAGCGGGTCGAAACCGTAGGGCAGCTCCAGCCGATGCGCGGCCATCAGCGCCTCGTCGGCGAGGATCTCGCGAGTCGGCCCGTCGGCGACGATCCGACCGCCGTCCATCAGCACGGCGCGGGGGCACAACTGCAGGGCGTACGGCAGGTCGTGCGTCACCATCAGCATCGTGACCTCGAGCGCGAGCAGGATGTTCGCCAGCTCCCGACGAGACGCCGGGTCGAGGTTCGAGGAGGGCTCGTCCAGCACGAGGAGCTGCGGGTTCATCGCGAGGACCGTCGCCACGGCCACGCGCCGCCGCTGGCCGAAACTCAGGTGATGTGGCGGCCGGTCGGCCACTTCCAGCATGCCCACCTGGTTCAGCGCCCCCCGCACGGCGGCGTCGAGGGCCGCGCCCCGCAGACCCAGATTCGCCGGTCCGAAGGCCACGTCGTCGCGCACCGTCGGCATGAACAGCTGGTCGTCGGGGTCCTGAAAGACGATGCCGACGCGACGGCGGATCTCGGCCAGGTGCTCCCGACGTACCGGCAAGCCCCCGATCGCCACCGAGCCCGCCCCGGTGCCCCCGGCGGCTGCCCCGAGGATGCCGTTGAGGTGCATGACCAGCGTCGTCTTGCCGGCCCCGTTGGGGCCCAGGATGGCGACCCGCTCGCCGGGGTCGACGGTCAGGGTGACCCCGAAGAGCGCCTGGCGTCCGTCGGGGTAGGCGAAGGCGAGGTCGCGCACCGCCACCGCTGCCACCGCCGCCCCCGTCACAGGCCCATCATCCTCGCGGCGACCAGGACCATCGCGGCGGCCCCGGGCAGCACGGCGCACAGGGCGGCGGCGTGGCGCGGGGAACGACGAGCGAGTACGCCGTGCGCCGCCCCCGCCATCGGCCCTGCCCCCGCCATCGGCCCTGCCAGCGCCATCGACTCGGCCCCGCCGCGCAGCTCGTCCAGGCGGGGCATCCGGCCGGTGTAGCCGCGGGATGCCATCGCCAGCGCCACCCGCTCGCCGCGCTCGTAGCTGCGCACAAACAACGTCCCCGCGCCGGCCGCGACCGCCGCCAGGTGCCCGGCCCGCCCGCCGGTGTAGCCGCGCGACTCCCGCGCCACCCGCATCCGGGCGGCGTCGCCGGTGACGACCGTGGCGTAGCGGACCATGAACGACGCGATCGCCACCAACGCGGCGGGCAGCCGCAGCCGTTCCAGGCCCAGGAGCAGGTCTCGGGCCGGGGTGGTCGCGGCGAGGACGACGGCCGCCACCACCCCGAGCGTCGCCTTGATCGCGACGCCGAGCCCGCCGACCAGGCCCGGTTCGGACAGCTCCAGCGGGCCCAGCTGCACCCGCGACCCGGGCACCACGAAAGGCATCAGGGCGGCGAACAGCAGGAACGGCGTTTCGACGAGGCTGCGGCGCGCGACCAGGGCCGGCGGCAGTTGGGCAAGCGCGACGACGATGAGGAGCAGCACGCCGTACGCCGCGAACGGCAGCCACCCGGCCGCGGCGAGCCGGCCGGGCACCGGCGTACCGACCACGACCAGGACGAAGCCCAGCAGCGCGAGCAGCTTGGCGGACGCGGGCAGGCTGTGCAGGGGTCCATGGCGGTGGACGACGAGACCGTCGCCGGCGCCGTGCGCGTGCGGGCCGCTCACCGCCGGGCGAGATCGTTGGTGTCCCCCGGAACTGCGGTGCCGGCCTGGCCGGCGGGGAGCGCGCCCTCGGCGGCGAGCGCGCGGCCGCGCGACCGGTGCCGCCGACCGGCCCGCACGACGGCGAGCACCGCCATGCCTACGGCGACCGTGACGAGCACCCCGACCAGCCCGGCGACGGTGGTGGCGAGGGGACCCTGCAGTCCGGTGAATCCGTACTCCGCGAGGGGGGACCCGGCCACGGCGGACTCGTGCGCCGAGCCGCCGAAGCCGAGCTCCTCCCCCACGTATTCGAGGCCGTCCGGATGGCCGCTGGCCAGCAGGGACAACAGGCCGGCGACGACGAGGGTGACCAGACCGCCGGCGGCCAGGAAGCCGCGCGCGCCCCGGGTGCCGGATGGGCCGGCGGGTGCGTGGTCGGCGGGTGCCGGGTCGGTGGTGGCCGGGTCGGTGGGTGACGTGCGTGGGTCGGCGCCGACGGTACGCCGGGAGCCGTCGTCGCCCACGATGACCAGGTCGGGACGCAGTCCCCGGACGGCGTACACCAGGTCGGGCCGGGTGGCCACGACCGCCCCCAGGATCGCGGTGGTGATCAGCGCCTCGCCGATCCCGATGAGCAGGTGCCAGCCGATCATGGCCGTCGCGAGGGTGGGCAGCGGGATGGCGACGGTGCCGCCCACGGCGTACAGGCCGGTGAACGCCAGCGCGGCCGCGGGAGTCGAGACGAACGCGCCCACGGCGGCGGCGGGCAGGATCGAGCTGGGGCGCCGCGGCAGCAGGCGCAGCAGGAGGCGGGTCAGGCCGTAGCCGACCAGCACCGCGACCAGGCCCATCAGCAGGATGTTGGTGCCGAGGGCGGTGAGCCCGCCGTCCGCGAACAGCAAGCCCTGCACCAGCAGCACCACGGTCATGACGAGCACCGCGGTCCACGGGCCGACGAGGCAGGCGGCCAGGACCCCGCCCAGGAGGTGGCCGGAGGTGCCGGCGCCGACGGGGAAGTTGACCATCTGCACCGCGAAGATGAATGCCGCGGTCAGCCCGGCCAGCGCGGGGCCGGTGGTGCGGACCTCCGCCTCGGCCCGGCGCAGCGACAGGCCGACGGCCCCCACCGCGATGGCTCCCGTGGCGAGGGAGGTGGGGACGTCGAGGAATCCGTCGGGCACGTGCATAACCGCATCCTTGCCTTATTGCGAGTACTTCGCAACAAGGCGGACGGCCTGGACCATGGGGCGACGCGCCCGGGAAGCGGCACACGGCGTACCGCTCACCGTGCGCGAGACGCCACCGGGCCGCGCCACGAATCAATTACTGACCAGTTCGGCGACGTCTGCCGCGGCGGGGGGAGTAGCCTCACGCGCGCGTGTCGACGTGTGCCGACCGGCGCCCAACCGTCCAATCGGCGCCCAACCGTCCAATCAAGGAGCCCCGCCATGAGCATCATGCGGACCAAGACGATCGAGCAATCGATCGCAGAGACCGACGAAGCAGAGTTTCATCTCAAACGGCGCCTGAGCGCAGTGGACCTGACCGTCTTCGGCATCGGCGTCATCATCGGCGCCGGAATCTTCACGCTGACGGGCCGGGCGGCTCAGGCGTACGCCGGCCCGGCCATCGTCATCAGCTTCGCCGCCGCCGCGCTCGCCTGCGGTTTGGCGGCGTTGTGCTATGCGGAGTTCGCGTCCACGGTGCCGGTGGCGGGGTCGGCGTATACCTTCTCCTATGCCACCCTCGGCGAGATCGTCGCCTGGATCATCGGCTGGGACCTCCTCTTGGAGATGATGCTCGGCGCGAGCGTCGTGGCCCAGGGCTGGTCGCAGTACTTCGTGGTCTTCCTGAAGAGGATCGGGATCACCTGGCCGGAGAGCATCGCGCCCGGCGCCACCTTCGACGCTCCCGCATTCCTGCTGGTGATCGTCCTGACCGCGCTGGTGGCCTACGGCATCAAGGAATCGCTGCGGGTCAACCTCGTGCTCGTGGCGCTCAAGCTGTTCGTGGTGCTCTTCGTCATCGTGGCCGGCCTGGCCTACGTCAACACGGCGAACTACGCCCCGTTCATTCCCGACCCGGTGCCGGCCGCCACCGTCGGCGGTGACTGGCTGACCTCCCCGCTCATTCAGGTGATCTCGGGCTTCTCCCCCACGACGTACGGCTGGGGCGGCATCTTCGCCGGCGCCTCCATCGTGTTCTTCGCCTACATCGGCTTCGACGTCGTCGCGACCACCGCCGAGGAGGCCGAGAACCCGCAGCGAGACCTGCCGATCGGCATCATCGCCTCGCTGGTCATCTGCACGATCCTCTACATCGCGGTGGCCCTGGTCATCACCGGCATGGTGCATTACGACCACATCAACCCGCAGGCCGCGCTGGCGACCGCGTTCGAGGACGTGGGCAAGCCCGCTTATGCCACCCTCATCGCCGCCGGCGCCGTGGCCGGTCTGTGCACGGTCGTCATGACGCTGATGATCGGCGCGACCCGCGTCATGTTCGCGATGTGCCGCGACTGGCTGCTGCCGTCCAGCTGGGGCCGCACCAACGCCAAGACCGGCACGCCGGTCAAGCTGACGATCGCGATCGGTACGACAGTGGCGTTCGTGGCCGCGTTCACCCCCATCGGAAACCTGGAACAGATGGTCAACATCGGCACGCTGACCGCGTTCATCCTGGTCTCGCTGGCGGTGCCGGTGCTGCGCAAGAAGCGCCCCGACCTCAAGCGCTCGTTCACGGTGCCGCTCAGCCCCGTGCTGCCCGTGCTGTCCGCGCTGGCGTGCCTGTGGCTGACGCTGAACCTGTCGGTCGAGACGTGGTTCCGGTTCCTCATCTGGATGGCGCTCGGATTCTTCATCTACTTCGGCTATTCGCATCGGAGCGCCCGACTGGCCAAGCACGGGCATGCGGCGGAGCACGACGACGCGCACACGCACTGACCCCCCGGCAACCCTGGCGCCGGCGGCCGGTTCCGCGGATTCCTGAGGAATGGCACACCGCCACACACACCGCCACACGTCGAAACCGCCGGTCGCGGCGACAGGCTGTCGCTCTTGGTCACCCGTCCTGTATCCTGGGAGAGCCGCCTTCGCCAGGGGCGGCAATCTGGCGGTGACGCGCCAGGGATGACCGTCGAGGCCCCCACCCTTTGGGTGGGGGCCTCGATGCGTGCCGGGCCGCTCTTCGGAGGCGGGATATCCCGCGTTTCGCACGGCAATTCGGGCGTACGCCCCGATCGAAGTGGCAGAGTGAGAAACGTCGCGCGGAGACCACGTGTCGCGGTGGTGCTTTTGCACCAGAGGCTCCCTGGGACCTCGCAGACCGGGACCGGCGCCCTGGGCGTCTTAGGGGTCCGTCGGTTCCGTCCTCGGACACGTCCGTCGCGACAGCGGCCCGCCGTGCGCCCTGGCGCGCGGCGGGCCGTCTCGGTGATTCGGCCCGCTCGGTCGCTCAGCAGCCGACTGATTGCGGCAAAAGGGGACGCCTGCGCCGCCTTTCGCCGCAACGAGAGAGATCGAGTCCCAGAGGACCCCCGATCCCCTGGTCAGCGGACCCGGCGCAGCAGCCCCGAGCGCAGACCCGCGATATCCTCGGCCAGCGTCTCTGCGGATGCCACTCGCGGAGCGGCCAGCTCCTCGGTGGAGATGACGTCCAGGTGGCTGGCGCTGTCATGGCCGAGACCGAGGGTGATGATGCGGATCCCGGTAGCAGCGATCTCGCCGGCCACCCGTTTGGCCTCCTGCGGTGAGCCGAGGTCGCCGTCCCCAAAGAGCGCGATGACCCGGTCACCGGTGAGCGGCTCCAGGACGCTGCCGCAGTACCTCAGGGCCGGCACGACGTTCGTGCCCCCGGTCGAGTGGGCCGCACCCAAGAACCCCTGCAGGAGGCGACGATCGTGGCACGGGGCCAGTCTCGCCGCCACGTCGTGGTGCCACAGCACCACGCCGACGGCGTAGTTCCCCTCCAGGGCCTCGGTGATGAAGCGCTGTCCCCCAGCGACGGCGTCGCGAAGCGGTCCACCGGACATCGACCCGCTGACGTCGAGGGCGAGGATGACGGTGCCGCCGAAGCGCTGCTGAACGGCGGGCAGATGCTCGCCGACCGGATACTGGGTCACTCCGACCGACTCGAACCGCTTCTTCATCCAGGTCGACATGTCAGTTCTCCCGCAACACAAGGCGATTCACGCGAGACCGCTGGGCGGCCTCCTCCGTCCCGTCGGCAACGCCGTCCATGTACGACGTCAGCTCCAGGCGTTTCCCACTTCGCGGTTCGGTGGCGATGCACGTGATCTGGCCCGCCAGCGATACCTCGAGGGTGATCTCGATCGGCGAGCCGGCCCGCAGTCCGGCCGGTACCCCGGTGATCTCGCCGTCCAACACCCGACGGTGATGAACGAGTTCCGGGGAGGCTACGGCGCCGGCCTGCTCCATCAGCTCGATTCTGATCCGGTCCTGGTCGTTGAGAACGGTGGCGCAGGTGAATGTCGCGCCCTCAACAGGCAGTGGGGTGTTGGCCCCAATGATGTGGTGCACCAGGACCCTCTCCCCGCTCGGATCGGCGCTGTCGTGGAGCTTGATGCCCAGGGCCCGCGGCAACACCGTTGCCACCGCTTTGGCCCCGGCCAGCCGCAATGCCGCCGTGGGAGGCGCGCCGGACGCACTCGGACCGGGACCGAGCCGGGGCAGGACATCCGCGAGCGCCGCGGCGTGGATCGCGGCACCTTTGGCCACGGCGAGGTCCGGTTCATCGACCCGCACGGGGAGGCCGAAGCGCCGCCCCAACGCCTCGGCAACCATCGGCATCCGGGTCGAGCCGCCAACGAGCACGGCGACGGCCGGACGCGGCACCCCCCTGCCCGCGGCTGCAATCGCTCGGTCCGTGATGTCCAGGCTGAGGGCGAGCAGGTCAGCGCACTCCTTCTCGAACTGCTCTCGGGTCACCGAAACGCGCGTCCGCTGCCCAGGAACGTCGACGGTGAGGACGGCTCGATCGGCCCGGCTGAGCGAGCGCTTCAGGTCCTCCACTCCGGACCAGACCGCGCTCTCCACGGCCTCGTCGTCTACCACGTCTGCGCCACTCACGTGCGCAAAGGACACGCTGACCAGGCCCACCAGGCGCTCGTCGAAGTTCAGGCCGCCGAGTTCGGTGGAGCCGTCGACAGAGGCCACCACTGGGCCGGAGGGGCCGAGGGCTACGACCGTCGCGTCGAAAGTGCCGCCTCCGAGGTCGTAGACGAGGACGCTCCCTTGGACGCCCGTACGCACCCCAAAGGACAGCGCGGCCGCGACGGGCTCAGCCACGAGGTCCAGGCACCGGATCCCGGCGATCCGGGCGGCCGCCGCGGTGGCCTCCCGTTCGGCAACCCCGAAATAGGCGGGCACCGTGATGACCGCCGAGAATGCGTCCGGCGAGCAGCCGAGATCCGCTGCCGCGCTCACGACGAGGCTGCGCAGGATCACCGCGGAGATGGCCTCCGGTCGGTACTCCTGGTCGTCGATCCAGCGGACATGGTCTTTGCCCATCCAGCGCTTGATGCCGATGACCGTGCGGTCCGGATCGGTCGCGTCCCGCACCTTGGCGGCGTCTCCGACGACGACGGACCCGTCGGGGTCGAAGTACACCGCCGAGGCTGTGAGCAGACGCCCTTCCGCGTTGGGGATCACGCGCACCTGGCTGTCGCTGTCGACGTGCGCGACCGCGGAGTACGTCGTTCCAAGGTCGATTCCAATGACTGGCGCGGGTGATGTCATGCAGTGTCCTCGAGATCCTCGCGATGATCTGAACGGTGGGCCGGGCGGCTGGGGTCAGGGGGTCAGGGGGTCAGGGGGCAGGGGTCAGGGGTCAGCGCATGCCAGCACGCTTCAACAGCAAGCCAGCGACGTCCTCGGGCAGGCGGTGGCGGCGAACGGACTGATGCACCTGGCAGACCAGAACGGTCGTCGCGCTCTCCCGGCCGAGAAGCTTGGTCAGCACGGCAAGCTGGTCTGCTAGCCAGGCGGCAACGTCGGGAATGTCAGAACGCCAGCCCGGGCCGGCGAGCGCCACGAGCCCGGTGCGCGGCGCCTCCGCGAGGATCGCCCCGGCCGGGACACTGATCCCACAGGTGGTTCCGCAGGCTGGACAGAGCATCCGCCGGCCCGTCCCGCTAGCGCCCAGGTCGTGCGCGTTCTGCGCGGTGATCGGCGCTCGGTCCCGCCACATCTCGAAGCCGGCGCCAAGGGCCTGGTCGACGGCGGCAGAGCTGGTGAATCGACCGCCTTCCCGCTCCAACGTGAGCATCCGTCGGAGTCCCGCCCAGCTTAGGCAGTCCTCGGTGGTGGTGAGCGTCGCGGCGGCGGCACGCAGGGGGCCGTACACCTCCCGACGTACCGCGTGACCATCCCCCTGCCCGATGCGACAGGCGATGACGAATAGCGCGATCGCGGCCTGTGTGCGAGCTGCACCGGCCCGGGCGCGAAAGTGCCCTTCGGGCGCCTTGCCGGCGCAACAGGGCCACGAGGTCCCACCGACCCGAACGCGACGCAGCGCAGCAGTCGACACCCCATCGCTCGGCGGGCTCATGCGAGCGACGGCGACCGCCTGGGGGCTGGGTTCGCGCCGGGTCGAGATGAGGGCCTGACCGCGGTCCAACGCCCCGAGCACAATCCGGTCCTGGGGCTCCAGGCCGAGCGCGGCCGCGACTTGCTCCTGGTCCTCGGGATGGACGATCCGGTGCACGATCTTGGTATTCGTGTTGCGCAACACGCTGCTGTCGACCTTCGCGGGGCTTTGGTCCACGACGATCACCTGTTGTCCGAAGCCGCGAGCCTCGGCCAGCATTGCGGAGATCAGCTGGCTGGAGACGCTGCCGGCGCTGCCCGCCTCCTCCCCGGCCGGTCCCGAACCGATCTCCGGCAGGATCCGGTGGGCCTCTTCGAGGACGAGGAGGTGATGGACCTGCTTGGGCCGGCGTCGGGCTCGGGCGTGCGCCCACGTCGCGAGAGCGAGCAGGAGGACGACAAAGGAGCGTTCCTCGTCGTCGGCAAGGTCCGCGAGCGTCACGACGGTGGGGGTCCGGAAGAGCTGCTCGACCATGGTCGAGTCCGACCAGGCGAACCGGTGCGCGCGCAGCGGCGCTAGCAGGACATTGAGACGGGTCGTGAGGGAGGCGAGGATGTTTGCGTGCGCCTCCGGTGCGTACCCCAGGCGGTCGACGACACCGGCCAGACGGTCGCGGACGTCGAAGAGATCGGTGCCTGCCGGACCTCCCGGCTGCATGGCGATGCCGTCGAAGAGCTGGGTGACGACGTACGGCGTCGGGGAGGGCATCGTGAACGACCCGCGGAAGGCCTGTGCCAGCAGGGCGATGTGCGTCGCCGGGTCCTCCCCCGGCCAGGGCGCCATGACGTCAAGGCAGAGCTCCCGCCCCGTGACCACCTGCAAGCCGTCGGTGAAGGAGCCGGCGGTCGATGAGTAGTCGTCCTTGACGGGGTCGATAACGAGAAACGGGACGCGGCGCCGGTTCCAAGCCTCCTGGAGAAGCCGGTGCAGCGTCGTAGTCTTCCCCGACCCGGTCGTGCCCGTCACGAACGCGTGCCCCTCCAGGTCGGACAGGGAAATCGCTGCCGGGAGGTCGGTGCCCCAGTAGGTCCCGAGGTCGAGTGCGTCGCCGGACGTGGCGGGCCGCCGGTGCCCGGGAGGGGCTCGCCGGACGCGCAGGCCGGGCACCGAAGTGGCCGGGGTTCCCACGAGCTGCGCCAGGTCTCGCGAGGTCAGCAGGGAGGCGGGTTCGGGTGCGTCGACGTCCGGGTCGAGGTCCACCGCGACAAGTCGCCGACCTGCGTCGCCGCGGACAGCGCCATAGAGCGCGCTGAGCACCTCGGCGAAGGCGTCGTGACCGGGCGCCGTGACCCAGGTCGCGGCGAGCCAGCCCCCGTGGGCCGCTGCCTCCGACAGATGGCCGTGGTGGGCGTCGACCCAGCGCAGCACGCGGTCCCAGCCGGGCGCGGCCTGGGCAACCGACGCCGTCGGGTCGATCTGCACGGTCCGGCCGGTCCTGGCGGCCGCGGCGTCGGCGAGCAGGTCGAGCTCCCGGTCCGCCGCGAGGAGATCCCGCGCAGGGACGGGGGACGCCCGCACGAGCACGGTCCACGGACCTGGCACGGACGCCAGCCGCTCCAGCAAGGCGGCTTCGGCCAAGCCGCCGGGGGTTCCGGTCTCGGGTCGCAGCCGAAAGACGACGCCCGCCGCCAGCCCTTGGACGAGGGTGGGGGTCGCCGCAGGTACGACGTCGCAGGCGGGTGTCAGGACCTGGCGCAGGCGGAACCCCGTCGCGGCGTCGGCACCCAACAAGAGCTCGGGGGAACCGCCCGTGCGCCGAATCACGATCTCCAGCGGGGTGGTGCCCCCACTGAGTGTGTCGAGCAGGCGATCCACCGGCCCGACCACGTTCGCGCCCCCGGGCGGCGCCGCGGTGACCCGCACCCATGTCGTGGACTCCGGATGTGGGGGCGGTGCGGCCAGGTCGTCCGCGAACGGCCCCCAGGTCAACGCATCGAGAACGGTCTCGGCGCGCGGTTCGGGTTGCAGCGGCGGGAGTCGGGCGCCGAGAAGTTCAGCGAGTCTCATGGGGTCGTCAGGCGCCGTTCAGACCGCGAAGCACGTCCTCCGCTAGCTCCTTGAGCGTGAGCCGGCGCGCCTCACCGGTGTCAGCCACCACCCACGACCGGGTGTCCATCGGCGGCCTTCCGGCCGATGCGCTCCAGCCGAAGAGCCAGCCACCCTCCAGTCGACGGGCGTCATACTTGCTGGGGTCGGCTGCGGGGCTGCGCACTGCGGAGAGGGCCGCGCGCGCGCCCTCTTCCGACATCGGATTCACCATATCCGTCGCCCTTCCTTGTCCCACGCCATCGCGAAATGCTCCCCGCCCGAGGGCAGGTCCGGGTGTAGCGACTCCGAGTTCCAGCCCGGAACAATGCCCTCCTGGGCGTCGACGACGGTGACCTGTCCGCGGTAGTTGACCGCATTGTAGGCGTGCGCGTAAGGACTGCCATTGCGGTCCTGGCCGAAGCTCACGATCATCGCGCTGGCGCCGTGCCCGCTGCCCGCCAGCCGGTCATGCAGCTGATCGGGTGAGGCCAGCGGCTTGAAGGGTGCGCCGGCCCACTCCTCCAAGCGTTCTTGATACTCGCCCTCGCAGTAGTTGTCCCCAGACTCCGTGACGAAGAGGGGCCTCCGACCGGCGGCCTCCTCCGCACTACCGCGCCAGGTTCGTTCGAAACACCGGGAGCAGTCCGCGCAGTTGGTTTGGTATTCAGGGCCGCTCTCGAATTCGGGGTTAATGCGCTGGACAGTGCGCCGCGGATCATCGAATGGCTCGATTCCCGCGGGTCGCGACAGAGGTTCGATGTATTCATCCTCATATTTGGCGCGAAACTCGTAGTCGGGCCGCTCTTTGAAGCCCAATTCGCCAATCCTGGGCGACTCCATGGGCCGCACTCCTTCGAGCTGCGAGCTCGTTTCGCTTGCGACATCGCGGCGACTGCCTTCGAGGCCCCCCACGTCCTTCTCCTTCCTCCGTCAGATCGCGCCGCAGCTACGCAGCAGGGTGTAGGCGACGACCATGAAGACCACCGCCTGCAGAACCGTCACCACCGCGCTGTGCCGAGCCTTGGCAGGTAGATGCCCGGTGGTGACCGTGCCGGTGACGATGTTCGTCACCTGGCTCACCTGGATTTCGCGGCCGCGCAAGGCCCGGCTGCCCCGCACATCGACCTGATCACCAAGCCGCAGCGCTCCCCCTCTCAGTTCCCCGCGCAGCAGGCAGTCGTGCTGGTCGCCGGCGGTGTCCCGCAGCCGGAACGCGGTCTCCCGCACGATCAGCTGCTCTCCGCCGAGGGCTCCCCGCCCAGCCATGCCGATCAGGCTCGTGCCGATGAGTGCACGGAGCGGTGGTATCAGCATCCCGATGACGAACACGAACGCCCGCAGGGGCAGGAGCAGCAGCTGCACCGTGCCACGTGCGAAAGCGTTGGAGAGGGCGAGGCTGACGGTCCGGTCCCGCTCCGGGTCGACAACGACGATCGTGCCGCGCAGCCGCAGGCCCCCGAAGAGGTTCGCGGGCATCGCGGCCGACCCCGCCGGCGCCGGCCGAGCTGTCCCCGGCGGCGGTGAGGCGGGTCCTGGCGGCGGGGTCGCGCCCCCCGGGCCGGCGCCTGCCGGTCCAGGGTTGGGGGGTGGGCCGCCGGGAGGCGGGCCTGATGACGACGTACGGCGGGTATCCCACCCTCCGGTAGACCCTGCCGCCCCCGTCGACCCTGCGGCCCCCGTCGACCCTGCCGCTCCCGTCGACCCTGCCGCTCCCGTCGATCCTGCCGCCCCCGTCGAGCCCGACTCCGCCAGCCCGCAGGCCAGGCATCGTCGGCCGCGCCAAACGTTGCTGGAGCACCTCGGGCACGACTGCGTCACGAAAACCTCACCCCCACGGGAACGGGATGAGGTTGAACACCACGGACTGGATGCGCATCGAGGTCGCCCACCAGGAACTCACCAGGCGTGCACCGTTGCCGTTGCTCGCGGCCCAGATGATGAGGGCGAGGAGCGCGAAGCCCAGGAGGCTCAAGTGGACGACCCCCCATCCGTTGCGGAATCGTCCATAGCTGGGCGGTATGTCGGTCCGTCCCATCAGCCGGCCTTTCCGCTGGTCTTGGCGGCCGGGGCTTGAGCCGCGGAGACCTTGCTCTTGTTGATCTGGAGGGCCCACTGCAGCGGCCCGAGGGGCGAGAGGGGATCGCTCCCGCTGCGAGTGCCCATGGAGTCGACGAGAAAGTAGCGAGCCTTGGGGAAGTCGCGAACGATGCGTTCCACGAGGCGGTCAGCGCCCATCTCGATCAGCCAGTCTCGGATTGCGTCGCTGGCTGCGGCTGAGGAGATCAGGTCGCGGCCCGAGGGGAGTTTGGCGACCATGTCGGCCTTGGTCACCACGACGGCGAGTGTCCGTCGCCGAAGGTCGATTCCCTCGGCGCGGAGCCGGTCGAAGGCCGAGCCGTATGCGGCCGCCTGGTCACCCTCGGCGGTGAGAACCTCCCCGGACAAGCCCAAGGCGCGCATCTCATGACCGAGCTGTGGCAGGGCCAGCGGGTCGAGGATGAACAGGTACGCGGTGCCCGAGTCGAGATAGCGCAGCTCACCCGTGGTGTCCCACGTGCCGAACTGCTCGCCGGCAGCGTCCAGCACCTGCAGTTCGACCTCGTCGCCATCGCGCCGGCACAGCAGGGGGATTCCGGCCGGCGTGATCTCGGCGGCGGTCTTGCGGGTGTGCTGATGCGACGTGATCATCCTGCGCAGTTCGGCGATCACGACCTCTCCGGCCGGGGTGAGCACCTCCAGCCCGCCCCCGGCCACCGCCAGGTCCGTCTCGAGGGCGACGACGGCGGCGCCCAGGAAGCGCGTCTTGCCGGCGGCGACGGCGCCGATGACGGGGATGTGGATGGTCTGCCGGTTGCCGCTGCCTATGGCCATGGCGGTATTGCAGCTCGGGCAGACCGGGGTGAGCCGGGCCGCGGCTCGGCCGATGGTATTGGGAAGTGCCTGGCCGCAGTCGCAGACTCGGGTCAGCAGCCCGAGCGGGCCGGGCAGCAGCTGCCGATGGACGACCCTGCAACCCGGACGGTCGCAGTGATAACTGGGCAGGGTCGTCTCCGCGTAGCAGGCCGTGCACTTCAGGGACGCCCGTTGCTGCCGGCGGGTGAGCACGTCGTGGGTCTTCAGGCCGGCCAGCACAACCTTCTGGATGATCACCCAGACCACGCCGCCGACGAGCATGATCCCCTGCCAGACCACGATCGAGACCCATAGACCAGCGAGGTAAGCCGCGACTGGGGGCGCGACGAGGGCCACGGCCACGATCGTGGGGCTGGAGGCGGCCATCACCTTGCCGGCGGCCAGGGCTCGCGCCTTGAGTGTCCCGGTCAATGGAAGCGCACCGCCGTGCATCATCCATTGCCTCGCCGTCGCCCAGCTCTCCTCTGTGTGCGCCTTCGCCTCCGCGACCACCGCCTTGCTGTCCTCGCGGGCTTGGTAGGGCATGTACGTCGGCCAGGCCAGGTCCCATCCGTAATGCCGGGACTGGCCACGGACGCCGCCGAGGATGACGTTGCCGGCCACGACATCCTGCGGCGTCAGCTGCCGGAACGGGATGCTGCCCCGGCCGCGGAGCACCCGCCACGGGAGCACCACCCCGGAGATCAGACCGACCAGTGCCCCCGCAGTCAGGGAGACCACCCAGTAGAAGACCAAGAAGGAGAAGAAGCGCATCAGCAGCGCCAGGATGATCCACACCACGAAGACCGCTGCCACCACGATGGCGGCACCCACGACCAAGAACCACAGGCCGTCGTCCATCAGCCTCGACCCCCCCGTTCGAGCTTTCCGCTCATCCGTTCCCACAGCGCCGATCCCAGGCGGGACCGCTGCGGTTGGGGACGTGCCTCAAGCCGCTTCCTGCCCTCCGGTGAAAGGGCCTTGCGCAGGTCGCTGACCAGCTGCTCGTTGAGTTTGTTGCCGAGCAACCAGTCGAGGACCTGGGTGAGGCCGGCGGTTTCGGGCGTTCCGTCCTCGAGCGCTAGGCAGGCCTCGAAGGCCGTGCCATCCCGGGCGCGAAGGCGCTCCTGGGCATACTCGGCGACAGCCCGGTGGGTCATGGACGGCAGGGCGGCGAGGAGGGCACGAGCGCCGTCGTGGTCGGCCGCCGAGAAGATCAGCGGGATCAGTTGCTCTCGGGAGAGCCGTAGCATTCGCGGATGACAGCCGGCCAAGCGGGCGAGCCCTGGGCTACGGCGCGCCTGCGTCTCGGCCTCCGCAGCCACATAGGCCTCGCGGATGGCGCGGTCATCATTGCTCACGGCGCGCAGCGAGGGTGTCTGGATCTGCCCGTCCGCGGCTTCGATCGCCTCCATGAGATCGGTGAAGGCGTCCGGCTCCCCCGCGTCGCAGCAGGCCAGCAGCATCGCCGCAAGGTCTTCGGCGAACCCCTCAGGAATCGGGCCGGGATGGTCGGACAGCCACCGGACGGCGTCCTTGGCATAGCTGCGTGCGTCCTTGCGGCGCGGCACGAACTCGGTTGCGGCCCACGCGGGCAGGGCCGGCGAGACGTCCGCGAGGATGCGGCGATAGCTGGGCTCCTGCCAGCGGCTGGCGTGCTCCAGCGCTAGCCACGCGCTGAGCCCCTGAGCGTCGCGGTAGTCGCGAGAAGCTCCGCGCAGCCAGCGCCAGCGTCCGGCGGCCACGTCGTCGAGGGTCGGTCGGTGCCCGCGCTCCAGCGCCTCAAGGAGGTGCCGCGCCAAAGCCAGGGTGATGGCATCGAGGTGGAACCACAGCCGCGCCGCCTCGGTGAGATCCGGCTGGGCGGCCCAGCGTCGGGCCAGCCGATCGATCGGAGCAGCGATCTCGGTCTCGGCCAGCCCGAGACCCAACGTTTGCGCGATCCCGAACCAGGTGCCGAGGTCCTCGTCGGGTGCCAACTCCAGCAGGTCGCGCAGGAGGAGCCGTGGCTGTTCTTGGTCGGTTTCCGCCGGCCAAGGCAGGGTCTTCCCGACCGCGAGGGAATGCGGCGGCAGGGAGCTGGCCGCCCAGGCGCGGGCCGCCGTGTCATCGGCGCGGGCCCACTCCAAGCACGCGGTCGCGACGTCTGCGGCGTGCTTGTCCTGTCGCACCCCGTGCAAGGCCCAGACGGTGCTGACGACGCGGGTAATGTCCTCGCCGGGAGCCGGGGAGTGCTCGGCGATGACGTCGACCAGTTCGTCGCCGTAGGCCTCGAGCTCGTCCGCCATCCCCTCTCTGGCGAGCGTGGTCAGGACCTCGCAGGCGTCCTGCACCATCGGCCAGGTCCGTTCCCCCGAGGACGAGGGGCGTGCCGCAAGCCCGGCGCCACGAGCCGCGACGTCGGGGTCAAGGACGGTGGCCCAGCGGCGACTGGCCTCGATGGCGTCCAACGCCTCGTACGGGTCGCCACCCAGGAACCACGCCGCGTGCAGTCGCGCGGACGCGCTGGGCTCGACGTCAGTGTGCTCCAGGCCGTCCAGGTCGACGACGTTCGCGGCGGTCGCCGACCGGGGGCCGAAGTCCGGGAGAAGATCCGGGTGGGCCGCGACGATATCCGCCTGGTCCGACAGGGGATCGTCGGCATACGCCCGGAAGGACAGGTTGAGGGCCCGGCCGGCGTCCTCGAAGAGGGTGATGAGGGCGATCCACCGCATGATCGTGTCGAGATCGCGGTGGACGAGGATGAGCTTGACGCGGGGGGTGGCCGCCGCCTGCTCGCCCATGGTGAGCAGGACGGGAAGCAGCGGCGCCAGTCGCAGGTCGCTGATAGCCAGCTCGTGAAGGCCCTCGACCTCGAACTCCGGGGCGACCTCCAACGGGGTCGGCCACCCCCCAAGCTCACCGGAGGTGACCTTCTGCAGACGCCAGTTCGGGGCTGAATACAGCTGGGCCGGGCGCGCTGGCAGGATGTCGCCGGGATCCTTGGTGACGACGGCCTGGGTGAGCTGGTTGCCGGGGCGCCCACTGAGGGTGGCCCCGGTCGACCGCCCTCGGGAGAGATAGAACCCGTCGTCGGTGCGCAGGTACGCGCACATCTCAGGGTGGCGGCTCAGGTCATCGACGGGTGCGGCGAACGGGACGACATACAGCAGGCGTTGCTGCACCACGCGCTCGTCGCTGGGCGTCGCGCCCTCGGACTCGGCATGGAACTGGAACCCGGATCGCCCGGAGACGGATTCGTCGGCCGCGCAGTCGGTGTAGAGCAGCACCTCGAACACGTCAGCCCACCTTCCTGATGAACCCCCGCTGTGCCATGAGCCACAGGAGCGGCTCGGCCACCCGGTGCGGCAGGACGCCCTTGGGGCTCACCTCGCCCGTGCGGTAGTTCGGTTCGGCGCCGAGCGCGGAGGCGACGAAGAAGCGGTACGTCGTGTAGTTGTGCCGCAGCAACGCCAGCACCGGGTCGCCGCCCCACTGGCTCACGAGCGATTCGACGTGCGCGTGCAGCTCCCGCGCCTCGGCCTCGTCGAAGGCCGACGCGGACGAGGCCGGCCGCCTGATGGGGTGATCGGGACCGACCTGGTCGAAGAAGGCGTCGATCTTGGCCAGCACGACGGCGAGCGGCCGCTTGATCTTCTTGTTCGTGGAGAGCCGATCGGCCTCGCGCAGCAGGCTGGTCACGTTGCCCAGAACGGCCTCGGGCGCGTCCCTCAGGTTGTTCTTGTCGACGCCACGGTGAAGTGCGTCCTCTCGGTTGGCGGGGAAGCCGAAGGGATCCAGGAGCAAGATCAGCCCGTCGGTGGCTGCGAGATTGTGCAGCTCGCGGGTGATTTCGTCGCTGCTCAGGTCCTCACCGGAGGAGTCGTAGAAGGAGAGGATCGTCGAGGCGGCCCGTTCCATCCCGAGCATCTCGCGGGTGTGTTGCCATTCGAATACTGCCGGGGTGGTGTCTCGTCGGGTCGCCCGGACGGTCTGCGCCGGCAGGATGCCGCCGACCTGGTCCATACTGTCCCGGTCGCGTTCGAGGGCGACGAGCAGCGACGAAGATCCCACGGATGCGATCGACGCGGAGAACCGGCGTGCCACGGACGTCTTCAGCTCCTTGCTCAGCACGGAGAGCATCACGGTCTTACCGGACCCGCGCACCCCGACCAGCCCGAATAGGGGGCTGTCCGCGGTGAAGTTTGCCGGCAACACGGAGTGGCACAGGGGGCAGACCCGGGTGCCGGTCGTGCCCCCACAGTGCGGACAGGTGGCCCCGTTGCGGCGCAGCAGACCGCGTTCCGGGATAAACGTGGGATAGACGGGTTCGGCGCTTTCGAGATTCTGCCTGCGCACGGGATCCTCCGCCTTGACGCACGGAGGTTTGCCCGGCGTGGGACGTCCCGAGCAGCGGTAACTCGGCCTCGTCGGGTCGATCCGCTGGTAGCAGTAGGGGCAGGGGGCCTTCTTGAACGGGACCGGCATCATGCGCCTCGCAGGGTCTCGACGGGGGGGTCAATCAATCGCGCCGCTGGCGTGCCGCTGAACGCCCGAACCCAGAAGTGCCGGCCCAGCGGGGGCAGGGGAATCGTCGGCAGGACGGTGGGACGCTCCGGGGTGACATCGATGCGGCCCTCAAACAGCGCCACCGCGCCGGACGGCCCGAACGGCATCACCTCGCCCCCGCGTGCGACGACGGTGATCGGGAGGGTGAGCTCCTGCGACCCGGTGAAGGAGATCGTGACCGCCTTGGGTTTGCCGAGCATCCCCTTGGCCCAGGTGACCTCGTAGTGCACGGTCGGAGGCGACCCCTTGACCTCCACCACGCGTTTCGGGGACCGCCAGTCCGTCGCACCCACCGGGGTCGCGGTCGTGAGCACGACCTTGAGATCCCCGCCGCCGCAGGGAATCCGCAGCCCGCCTTCGGCGCGGTACGCCGCGTGGGTGAGCCGCCGCTCGCCCTGTCCCGCCGGCCCGGTCCACCGAGCCACCACGTCGAACTCCGGACCTGGCCACCGCCAGCTGAGGACCACGAGATCCTGGAACCGTTCGGCGTCGACGTCGTGCAGGGGCGGGCAGATGCCGAGCGGCTCGCACGCGCCGACAATGCCCTCCGGGCCGTCGCGCGTGATCGCGACGTAGTGGCGCAGGCCGGCCGTGACCGGTCCGCGCACGCCCTGGTGCCGGTCGGTGCTGATGTCGCGGCCCGCCAAGCGCGAGCCAGCCGCCGTGATGGCGGGGTAAGGCACCCGCGACCCATAACCCCATTCCGGGGCCTGGTCGAAGTGCCACACCTCGACGTCGAACCCGTCCACGGGCTTCCAGCTGGCGTCGATGAGGAGGTCGCCCGCGTCATCGACGCGCCGCACCGTGAGCATCGGCACCGGCCGTGCCTGTCCCCGGGGTATGCCGGTGACCCGGACCACCTCGGCGGCGGCCTCGCCGGCCTCGGTCACATAGCGGGCGGTCAGGGCAACGACGTACGGCGTGCCGGTGGTCAGGCCTTCCGCGGTGACCGACCCATGTCGGTTGGGCACGAGCGGGGTGCTGACCCCGGCGGAATCGACCTGGACCACGTCGACCCTTGCGGTCGCCGGGTGGCTGTCCCACCGGACCGTGAGGCGCGTCGGTTCCGACACGACCCGCACATTGCTCACGGGTGGGACGACTCGCGTCGCTACCGTCGCGACGGAGGAGAACCCGGCCGTGTGGCGAGCCGCCACGCCGTAGTGCAGGTCGACCCCGATCGGGGGAGCATCGTCCCGTGCTTCGGTGGCCGCCTGCAGGTCCCCCATCGAGACGCCATCGTGGGCGTTCGCCGGTGCGGATCCGACCTTGCGCACGATGCGATAGCGGGTCTGCTCCCCGGACCCGAATCCGCCGCTCCAGGACAGGTGAATGTGACCCTCGCCGGAGGCGGCGGCCACGAGCGACCGCGGCGGCGCAGGCGGCAGGCCCCGCAGCATCGTGTCCAGCTCGTCGTCGTCCGTGCACAGGCTGAGGGCCTGATCGAGGGCCTTTCGGCTGGTCTCTACGTCACCGTCGTCCAGGGCTTGGCGCGCCCTGTCGCGGAGCTGGGCCAGCATCAGTTCGCGCTCGGCGAGCGAGGACTCGGCCTTGGCGCGAGACTCCCCCGTCGAGGCTCCCCCATCGGTGTCAAGCCTGGCGAACAGGCCCCGGGCCTCCCGCACCCGCCCTTCGGCCAGCAAGGCGCTGACGTCGTCGAAGGTCACCACGGTCGCCGTACCGGCGAGGGAGAGGACGATCCGGTTGGCTTCGCTGGGGTCCAGTCGGGTGGCCGCGAGTTCGCGGGCCACGGCGACCGGCGGCGCACCGCGCAACGCCTGTTTGGCCTGGTCAACCAGGGCGGCGTAGGCGAAGGCAGCGAGGTCGGCGTCGGAGTGGACCTCCCGGAGAATCACCTGGAGAGCCTGGCCCTGGGCCATGTTGAAGTCGTCATTGCTGGGCCGTCGCTCGGTGAGCCGGAAACTCTCCTGGGCCTGCGCCACGGACAGGGCCATGGGTGGCTCGGCGGCGAAACCATCGACGATGCGGAATGCGGTCGGCGGCCGTTCCAGAAAGATCAAGTCGATCACCGAGGCGCACCCGGACTTGGCGAAGGCGTTGGCGAAGGGCGCCGTGACCGAGCTGCTCGGTGAGGGTGCCGCCGGCACGACGAGCAGCCCCGCCTCCGCGGCGAGGGTGCTCAGTCCTTCGATGGCCGAGGGGTCATGGCCGCTCTGCGCGACGACGTCGGCGATGCGGTCCCGCGAGACGACCCCGAGGCCGTGCGTCGCGGCGTGCACCGCGGGGAGCAGGTCGCGCAGCTGCTCCAGCCGTGCCGCCTCCTTGTCGCGAAAGCGTGCCTGCCAGAACGCGGCGGTCCCGAAGTCCGGATTTCGCTCCGTCAACATCGCGTGCAACGACGTCAGCGCTGGGCCGATGGTCGCCATCCGGGCGTTTCCGGCGACATTGCCGAAGGTCTTCCCGACGGCCACCACCTGCGCGGCGACCTGGGCATCCGCCGCGCCGCGGGGCATGTCGTAGAGATCCGTGAGGTCTAGGCCGACGGGCACCCGCAACGTGGGATCCGACTTGAGTTCGCGCAATGCCGCGTTGAGGAACCGCTGCTTGGAACCGCGGTAGGACTGCAGGACCCGTTTGCGATAGTCGCCTTGGTCGAATGCCACGCCACACCCCCAGTTCTTGGTCCGCGCTGCCCAGTCATTCCGGTCGGTCGCCGCTTGTCAGCCGGCCGCTCTCACCCGTTGGGTGGCCGGTTGACTCGCCTGGTCAGTCGTCCCGCCGTACCAGCCCGGACACCATCTCCTTGGCCGCCGCCTGCTCGGCCTCGGAGAGGACGGACAGCTGGGCGGTCGCGGTGAGACGGCGGCCGCTGGTGGGCTCGTACGCCGTGATGGTGGACAGGCCCTCCGCGTCGATGTGCACGGTGATGTCGATCGGGGAGTTCTTGGGAAGCGGAGGCAACCCGGTGAATTCGCAGCCGGGCGGCAGCTCGCGGCTGTTGGCCTTGTCCTCGGATTCGACATCGCCGGCTTGCTCGTAGATCGCGACCTGCGCCTCGGTCTGGTTGGCGCTGTAGGTGCCGGCGTGGACCTCGATATCGAGGGGCACCGGGTCATCCTTGTGCGCGAGGAATTCGACGTACTCCTCCATGGCCCCCGTGGTGGGGTTGTCCCGCACAAACAGGATGCCGAGGCCGCGCGAGAGAACGCCGCTGATCGACATGGTCCGGCCGCCGATGAGCAGCTGCTTCGGCGCGTCCGGGTCCACGGTGGCGGCGCCATCGCCTTCGCCCACCGCCGTGCGGCGGTCGCCGTCGTCCCCGGAGCCCCCCTCACCGCCGGTGATGTCCCGGTCGGCGAAGCCGGAGGCGCCCTGGCCGTAGATCGCGGCGCCCTTGGCCACCGCGAGGTCGAAGTCGGTCTTCGTGAGCTCCCAGCCGAAGGTGTCCGTGAGGGATTGCGAGATCATCGGCATGCGGGCCGATCCGCCGACGAGGAGCACCTCATCGAAACTGATGCCGGGGTGACGCCGTTCGGCGTCCTCCTTGGCGCGGCGGACGATGTCCAGGGTCCGCTCGACGAGGGGGCGGGTGCGCTCCTCGAATTCCTCGCGGGTGACCTCGATGATCTCGGTCGCCCCGGCGTACCGGCAGGGCACGGTGGCCTTCTGTTTCTTCGTCAGGGTGATCTTGCACTGCTCAACGTCGTTGCTGAGTTTCTGCACAAAGTCGGAGTCCTCGGCGGGGTCTTCCGTGAGGTTGGCGCGGGCCTGGAACTTCTCGACGATGAGGTCGAAGAGCGCGACGTCCCAGTCGGCTCCGCCGAGAAGGCGGTTCCCGTCGGTGACGATCACCTCGACCCCTGCCGGGGAGACGCGCATGACCGTGCAGTCGAAGGTGCCGCCGCCGAGGTCGTAGACGAACAGCGTCTTCTCGGCGTCGCCCTTGATCCCGGCCGACAGGGCTGCGGCGACCGGCTCGGTGACGACCCCGACGACCTCCAGACCGGCGATCTCGCCGGCCTGCCGGGTAGCGCCGCGCTCGGTCAGACCGAAGTAGGCGGGCACGGTGATGACCACCCGGTTGGACTGGATGCCGGTGGCCTCCTGGGCCGTGCGCACCAGGTCGGTGAGGATGAGTGCCGAGATCGTCTCCGGGCTGTGAGCCTTGCCGAAGTGCTCCATTTCCACCCGGTTGCCCATTTGTCGCTTGATGAGGGACACCGTGTCGTCCGGGTAGGCCAGCGCCGTGTTCTTCGCCTCGCGCCCGACGACGTAGCTGGTATCGCTCTCGAAGTACACGACGGACGGCGTGGTCTCCTGGCCTTCGCTGTTACGGATGACCTCCGCCTGCCCGTAGTCATTGATGTAGGCGATGGCGGAGTAGGTCGTCCCCAGATCGATGCCGAACACCGGATCAGCCATGGCGGTTACCTCACCTTTCGTTGCTGCGGTCGGGCAGCGGGATCGTCGGGGGCATGTCGGGTGTTCCATCGAGCGCGGGCGCTGGTTCTGGCGCCGACGCGGGAGCGTGCTCGGGGTCGTGGGTGTACACGACGACGCGGGTGTACACGGTAGGGCGACGGGCGCCGGGCGGGGCGAACCCTTGCCGGACCACGCGAGCGACGCGCCGATCCAGACGGGGGTCCGCCGTGGGTGTCGTCCCGACGGCCGTCTGCGTGCGCGAGTCGAAGTCGTCGAGGGGCCTCGCAGCCAGCGGCTCGACGCCGAGGTGCTCCATGCAGGTCTCCACCCGCGCGAGGAAAGCGAGGAGTTCGTTGTGGGCCCGCTGCGCGGTGAAGGTCTCGGCGGTCGCCTCGGCGGCCTCCGCCGCCTGGGTAGCGTCGGCGTGCAGCGAGGCGAGCTCGTTGATCACCGGTGCGAAGAAGGACCGGGCGACCTCGGCCTGCAGCTCTTCGATGCGTTGCTGCATCCGGCGAATCACGTCCTCCTGCGCCGCGGACCGCTCATGGAAGCCGGCAATCTGGTCGCGGAGCCCGGCGAGTTCGGCAGCCCAGGCCGCGGGACCGGCGAGCCCTCCGGCATGGCTTTCCGGCGTGTCGGCTGCTGCGGCTTGGTCGGCTTGGTCGGTTTGGTGGGCATGGTCGGCCGGCGGAACGCCCGCGCCCACTGGGTTCACCGACGCTCCGGAGGAGTCCAGCGCAGGATCGGGGTCTACCGGAGGGGTCGACGTGGCGGCGGCTTCGTGGGAGTGCGGCGTCGCAGAAGACGGGGACACGGGCTCACCGTGTCGATGCGTTTCGGCAGGTATGTCGGTCATTCCGGACACCCCTCCGTGGTCACCGTCTCGCAGAGTTTCCTTGGGACTGATTGGCAAGCGCATCCGCGCACCGTCTCGTTCGGGCCGGTCGGCGGGCTTGGGAGGCGGTGGCTGAATCGCGGCTCCTGGCCGGGTGCCGTCATGGGCACATGCCCCCTTGTCGTCCGGACGGTTGCGACGTCGTTATCGGTACGGCCAAGCGCACCGAGCCGCGGCGAGCGACGCTGCGGCAGTAGCACGTCGCCGAGGACGTACGGCGCGTGCATGCCGGAGCGGAGTTAGGTTATGTGGCGGGTACGCAGCGGTAGCGCCCACGGCGGTGGGCAAATCATGGACAACTGATGGCCTCTTGGCGTCGCTGGTTCCGTCCTCGGACTCGTCCGTCGCGGCAGCGGCCCGTCGTTCGCCCTGCCGCGCGGCGGGCCGGCACGGTGACTCGGCTAGCACGGTCGCTCAACAGCCGACTGACTGCGGCGGAAGGGGGCGCCTGCGCCGCCTTCCGCCGCAGCTAACGACATCGAACGCCAACCCGGCCGAGTGGGCATGCAGCCGGGTGGACGCGCGGGCGCGTGGGAGGGCACCCGGGGGGTGGACGTGCGGAAATGGTGGGCGTGCGGCCGAAAGGGGGCAGCGGCTACTGGCGGCGGCTCCAGCGGATCCGGCCGTCGACCAAGCGCCCGACGAGGCCGCGGGTGTGGACGTCGGTGTGGTGTCTGGTGCACAGCAGCGCGAGATTGTCGACATTGGTCTCGCCGAGGTCTTCGGTCCATTCGCGCAGATGGTGAGCCTCGCACCAGGACGGTGGTCGGTCGCAGCCGGGGAAGGTGCAGCACCCGTCCCGCAGGCGCAGGTAGCGGACCTGATCCGGGGAGGCGAGCCGCGCCGCCCGGCCGAGGTCGAGGATCGCGCCGTCGGTGCCGAGCACGGCCGGGATCAACCGGGCATCACAGGCCAACCGCCGCACCGTGGCCGGGGTCAGTGGGGTGCCATGCCCATCCAGCCCGTACCCCCACCCAGCCCCTCGACCCGCCGACCCGGCCGACCCCGCTGACCTGGCCGACCCCGTCGACCCCGCGCTGCCCGCTGACCCGGCGCTTCCAGCTGACCCGGCGCTTCCCGTCGACTCCTGCACACCGCACGAGTTCTCCCGGGCGCAGTCCTGGCCGGCGCCCTGGGCGCAATCGTGGCCGGCGCGCTGCGCGCACTCATGGTCGGCGCGCTGGGCGCCGTGGTGGCCGGCGCGTTGGGCGTGGTAGGCGCGGACCTTCTCGGCCAGCAGGTCGTGGTCGATGGTGATGATGATCTGGGCCTTGACGGCCGAACCGGGCCGGACGTGGCCGCTCAACGTGGGATCGGTGGCCACGACGCGGGCCATCTCGATGATCGCGTCCAGGTTGCGTTGTTCCGCAGTGCGGGTATCAACCTCACCCTCCGCGGTCGGGGTCGGCGCCGCCAGGGCATCGAGGGCGGCTTTGAGGGCGGCGTAGTCGTCGTTGGTCATCGCATAGCGGCCGACCCACATTCCGGTCGCGTCCTTGACGGGGTTGGTGAACCGCCGCTGAGCGTGCAGGTCTTTCTGCTGCTCCTCGAAGTCGCCTTCGTCGCCGTAGCTGGCGATCAGCGCTTCTTTGAGGCTGCCCAGCTGGGTCGCTGAGGCACCTGTGGCGGCGTGCGCGATCAACTCTCCCGCCGCCGCGTCCCACCAGTCGGTGGGGATCTTGACCGCCAACGTCGACAAATCAGACCCGAGCCGGGCCCCCACGGCCAGCGAGATCCGGCCGGCCCGGACCGCCTCCGTCAGCGGCGCCAGCTCGGGCCGGCGGGACTGCTCCCAACCCGTCCGATACGTGCCTGCCACCCCTGCCGTGACCGGCGTCCCCGCTGCGGCGGCCTGCTCCTGCACCCACGCGGTAACCTTCGGCCCGATCGGCCGCGGCGACTCATCCGCGGCAGCGACCACCCCACGCGACACGGCCTCGGCCAGCACCGCCGCCGAGACCCCTTCCGCCAACGCCCGCACCGCCACCAAGTCCCCGAACAGCCCCGCCAGCTCGTCGGTCGGCACCAAGGCCAACACGTCGCCCAGCCGAACCGGGCCACCACCATCGCCACCGCCAGGCACGTCAGCCCGACACGCGTCGGCCTCAGGCGCGCCGGCACCGGTCAAGCTCCGCAGCCCCGACCCCACTCGACGTACGGCATCGCCCAGCCAGAGCATGACCTCGAACGGCGATGCTGCCACACCCGTGGTGTGGGGCCGATCATCCGTCGTGGTCATGACTAATGATCTCGTACACGCGCTCCAATAGTCCAGTCACAGACTCATGTTATGTTCGAGATTATTCACGAAACGCGACCGGCTTGTGCGCGACATTCACTCGGGTACAGCGCTTCTCGCATCGAATATAACTGTTAGACAGATCACATCTATGACTATGTAAATACCCTGATCAACTCGGACCTTCCGTCCGCAGCTCGACCGATGCCAGCCCTGGAGACGGTGGCGCGGTCGGCCGGAGGCGGTCGCCACACGGCGAGCCGGAGGGCGAACATCGACTCGTCCGTGCGCACCAGCGCCCTCGGCAATCTCACCGGCCTGACGGCGCTGTCGGTGCCGTGCGGCTTCTCCGGCGCGGGGCTACCGATCGGCCTGCAGGTGATCGGCAAACCGCTCCGGGAGGCCGAGGCCCTGGCGGTCGGCGCTGCCTGGGAGCGGCTGAACCCGACCGCCGGGAGGATGCCGCACCTGCCCTGAGCTGGGCCTGTTATGGGGTGACCACGGTCAGGCGGTACGTCGTGCGCCGGCGCCGGCCCCGGACCTTGGGTCAGGCACTCAGCAACTGGTGGGCCCGCTGGTACGAAACGCCGAGGAGCGTCCCGATTTCGCGAACCGTGAGGCCGCCGTCTCGAAGCTGCCGCGCCGCGTCCTGGAAACTCCTGTTGGCCTCCGCCCGGGATTGCTCCTCAGCCGCCCTAGCTCGGTGCGCGTGCTCCAGTGAATGCCGCACGCCTTCGGGCAGTTCGACGGTGATGTCGATGTCGACCGTGTGCACGTCGACGTTCGCCATACAAGCCACCAGGTCGCGGGCCATCTCCTCGATCTCCCCGAGCCGTCGAGCCTGCGTAGGGCCGACGTTCGCCACCTGAATAGCCCAGGAATTTCCCACCCGACGCGCCAGCGCCTCGTAGCGTGTCACTTCCACCAGTCCTTTCCAAGCTCGACCGATGCCTCTTTGTAGATCGCGATAGTGACCACCTCGTTGATCTCTGCGTGCCGGGGAACCGGAATCAGTGTTGATCCCACGAAGAAGATGGTGTGTCGGCCACCTTCCCGCGCAACCCCGAAGGGCAAGCCCGCGCCCCGAGCGCCCGCAGCAAGCGTTCGAATCAAGACACGCCGCTTGGTCACCAGGTCAGTCTAGCATCCCTAGACATAAGTGTCTAGGGATGCTAGACTGCACTCGAAGGGGTTCATGACCCCCGCCTACCACCGAGCGCCAGCCACGCAGCACCTGGCGACAGACGTTGCGTGCAGTCTGAGACAGCTTGTCCCGCGGCAGCCTGTTCGCCAGGGGGCCGAGCCGTCTGGCAACCTATCCGCCATGGCGAACATGCGACGTCCGGGTCCGGAACAGAGGCCGGGCCCGATGCGAATCGAGCACCGTCCG
>JAIUNK010000008.1 GCA_020161845.1 Actinomycetota bacterium | reverse complement strand
CGACGAGGTCGCCCTCGACCAGGGCAGCGCCGGCAACCCCGACCCGCAGATGCCGGGCGCCGCCCCCGGCTCCGACAAGTGAGGAGGACGTCATGACCGACATCGTCCACGGCGTCTCCAACGCCCAGCTCGCCGCGCAAGACCCGGAGGGACGGCTCTACAACGAGGACCTGGCGCCCTCCGAACCGAGCCAACGCAAGTGGAACGGCTATCAGCTGTTCTCCCTGTGGATGAACGACGCCCACAACGCCGGCAACTACACCTGGGCCGCCGGCCTGTTCGTCGGGTTCGGGATGTCCGCCTTCGACATCACGCTCGGCATCCTGCTCGGCTCGCTCATCATCATGATCGGCTGCAACCTGTCCGGGTTCATGGGGCACGCGACGGGTACGCCGTACCCGGTGATCTCCCGCATCACGTGGGGTGTATGGGGAGCGAACTTCCCGGCCATCGTGCGTGGCATCGTCGCGATCGCCTGGTACGGCGTGCAGACCTACCTGGCCTCCATGGCTCTGCAAGGCATGCTCGCCCGCCTCAGCCCCGGCTACCGCGCTCTGACTCTCGAAAGCTCCACGCAGGTCCTCGGCCTGTCGGTGGGCGGCTGGATCGCCTTCCTCCTGCTGTCGGCGGCTCAGCTCGCCATCGTCTGGCGGGGCATGGAGGCCGTCCGGCACTTCCAGGGCCTGGCCGGCCCGACCATCTGGATCGTCATGCTCGGCCTGATGTTCTACTTCCTCGCCAAGGCCGGCTGGAACATCAACTTTTTCGAGGGCCCGAAGGGTCCGCTCTCGGGTGGGGAGCAGACGAAGTACATCCTCATCGCCATGGCCCAGACCGTCGGCACGCTGGCGACGCTGATGCTCAACTTCTCCGACTTCGCCCGGTATGCGCCTAACCGCAAGTCCGTCATCATGGGGAACGCCTGGGGACTGCCGCTGAACTGGACGGCCTTCGCGGTGACGTCCGTCATCACCACCGCGGCGGCGGCCAAGGTCCTCAACACCGACATGGCGAAGATCAAGGACCCGACCGTTCTCCTCGACAACCTCGACAATTCGGTCATGTTCTGGATCGGCTCCATCGCCTTCCTGTTCGCGACGCTCGGCGTCAACATCGTCGCGAACTTCGTCTCCGCCAGCTTCGACATCTCCAACATCAACCCGCGCCGGATCAGTTTCCAGATGGGCGGCATCATCACCGCTCTGGCAGCAGTCCTGGTCACCCCGTGGAACTACTTCAACAACCCGGTGGTCATCGGCTACTTCCTCGGCACCCTCGGAGCCCTGCTCGGCCCGTTCTTCGGCATCCTCGTCGTCGACTACTTCCTGGTGCGCAGGCAGAAGTTCTCGATCCGGCACATGTATCTGCCGACGCCGGAGTCGATCTACTACTTCAACAAGGGTGTGTCGAACTACTCACTGATGTCCTTCATCCCCGCGGCCATCGTGGCGCTGAGCGTCGCGCACGTGCCGGCCTTCAGCGCGATCAAGGACTTCGGCTGGTTCATCGGCGCGCCGCTGGCCGCGATCATCTACTACGCGATCGCCAACGGGAAGGTCGTCGTCCTGCCCGACGACGAGGCCGCCGCGTCGACCCCCGGTTCCCACCGGGTCTGACTCTGGCCCGCCTGCGCCGTGCGGGCTAGCGGCGAGGGGCGCGATCCACCACGGATCGCGCCCCTCCTCGCGTCCGGAGCCCGTCCCAGGACACCCCGTTGTCCACAGAGCGACCGCTCGTGAACTGCAGCTATAGCACCATGGTGCCAAAAGGGCAGGCGGCGAACGGTCGCGCTGTGGACAAAGGCCGCGCCTCGTCCCGGCACGGCATGGCCCGTCTGCGCACGCCATGGCGCGTGTCAGCACGCCATGCCCCACCGACGATCGGCATGGCAGCCAAGCAGACAGGGTTGCTGCTCCCAGGACAGCACCAAACCTGCCCTCACCCCTGCCATCTCGTCGATGCATCACCGGGCACGGACCGAAGCTGGGAATGGATCCAGACGATGCCAGGGCCGTACCGGGCGTCGTACATCGTCTGCAGTCTGCCCTCCGCGTCGTCGACCACGGTGGCCTCGACGCGCCCAGGCAAGCGCACCCCCGCGTCGATGACGTCGGACGCGTCGCGGAGTTCGCGTTCGATGCCGAGCAGGGTTGCCCCGCTGACCGGCCAGGCCGCAATGCAGAGCATGCCTCCGTAGACCTCCCGGATCCGGTCACGGACCGTCTCGGTCTCGCCGTGCACCGTGACGCAGACTATCGACAGGTCGGCGTTGTAGGCGGCCATCTCCCGGCCCACCGCACGCGCAGGCTTCTGGTCGAACCAGACCATCACGAATCCGGGCTGCCGCTGAGCGACGTGCCGGGCCGCCTCGAAGTGCGCGGACGTCGCTCGCCCCGGCTCGGGATGCCGCCAGCCGCCAGCCGGCTCCGCGCACGGGACGATGTCCTCCCGCGGGACAACGGCTGGCCGGGGCGGCATCGGCGCCACCGGTCGCGTGACCGTGAAGGTCGAGCCCTCGTGGGTGCCGACGAGGCGATACCACCCCTCTCGCCCGTTGGGCGCGACACGGCTGGCGGGGACGCGGTCCCAGTCCCAGTCGGTCAGGACGAGGCCGCTGCAGCCGTGGATGGACCCGTCGAGCGCGAAGGAGGCTGGCACGGCGGTGTTGCCGGTGCCCAGCCGGGCGGCATGCCCGTTGAGCTGTGCGACGCGGCCCTCGAAGCCAACCTCGCGGGCTCCCCGCGTCGGGGTCGTCGGCCACGGCTCGTGTGACGCCGGGACCCGGGTGTGGAGCACGTCGTCGACCGCCATGGCGGGATGGTACGCCGCGCGCCGTGCCCCCTTCGGCTTCGGCTTCGGCCTCGGCTTCGGCTTCCGGGGGGCCCGGTGTCCACAGGGCGACCGTTGGTGACCTGCGGTTATAGCACCATGGTGCCAAAAGGGCAGGCGACGAACGGTCGGAGTGTGGATGAAGGCCGCGCCTCGTCCCGGCACGGCATGGCCCGTCTGCGCACGCCATGGCGCGTGTCAGCACGCCATGCCCCACCGACGATCGGCATGGCAGCCGAGATGACAGGGTTGCTGCTCCCAGGACAGCACCAAACCTGTCCTCACCCCTGCCATCCGTCAGTAGTCACTCTCAGCTCGGCGTGGGCAGCCGAGCTCCTAGGCGCCGTGCCGTCAGGGCAGGCAGCAGTGGGGGCAGCTATCTCGCCCTCAGCGCTCCGCTGCGACTGCAAGACGCTCACGAAGGCCCTCGACGCCGGCGCGGATCATCGCGCCGTACCCATCGTCGTCCAGCCCCGCCAGACCGTCCTCCGCAGCGTCCAAGTGCTGCTGGGCGAGACCGGTCCGGCCGGCCCGCAGATAGCCGTCGCCCAGGTTGAGGTGCAGGGACGCGAGCATCCCCTCGGGGTCGGCGATGCCGATCACCTGCCAGTCCGCCGCATCGGACGCCGCATGCTCGGCCAGCGCCAGCTCGTCCCAGCGCAACTCAACCGACGCATCGTCCTGCAGGTCGGCCGCGTAGTGGGCGATCACGCACCGCAACGCGTGCTCGCCCGGCGGGCACGACGCCCACAGCTGGTCGAACCTCTCGCGGGCTGCCTCGCGTCCGTCGCTCCCCTGCCCGCGGGTGATGGTCGCGCCGATCTCCTGCCACAGTCCCGAGTCCATGAAGGGACCGTACGCCGTCGCCGCGACACCGCTGGCCACCGTCGCGGATGCCGAGCGGTCAGTGGGCGAGGCGGCGGACCGACTCCAGCAGGACCGCGGCGCCGTCGGCGGCGGCCTGCGGGTCGAGGCGCTCGCGCGGAGAATGGCTCACCCCGGCCACACACGGCACGAAGATCATGCCCGTGGGGATGACGGAAGCCAGCGGTACGGCGTCGTGCCCGGCCCCGGAGATCATCCGCTGCCGCGACAGCCCCAGCGTCTGCGCTGCCGCCTCGACCACCGCCACCACCTCGGCGTCGAAGGGGGTCGGCGCGGCCTGCAACGTCAGGTCGCTGGTCGCGCTCACGCCGTACGTCTCGCACACCCTCTCCAACTCGCTGCGAACTTCTGCAAGCATCGCCGCCAGCTCCTCCGCCTGCGGGTGCCGCAGCTCGACGGTGAGCCGGACAAGGCTCGGTACGACGTTCGGCGCCGAGTCCGGCACCTCCAACCGGCCGACCGTCGCGCGGCCCACCTCCGGGCGGGCCAGCCCCACCCGGCGTACCGCCAGGACCAGCTCGGCCGCCGCCACCAGCGCGTCCGCGCGGGACTCCATCGGGAAGGTTCCCGCATGCCCGCGCACCCCGTGCAGCTGCACGTCCAGCCAGTACTGGGCCTGGGCGCCGGTCACCACCCCGATCCGCAGCCCGGCCGCTTCCAGGATCGGGCCCTGCTCGATGTGCGCCTCGAGATAGGCCGCGAACTCCTGCGTCAGGACGTCGTGTGCCCCCGCGTACCCGATCCGACTCAACGCCTCCCCCAGCGCGATCCCCTCGGCGTCACGGGTGGCGAGCGCCTCCTCGGGCGACAACCGGCCCGCGAACACCGCCGAGCCCATCATCGCCGGGGGGAAGCGGGCGCCCTCCTCGTTGGTCCAGATCGCCAGCTCGACCGGCCGACGCGTGGGCTCCCCCGCCGCCCCCAGCGCCGTAAGCACCTCGAGACCGGCCATCACGCCGTACACCCCGTCGTACCGCCCGGCCCGCGGCTGGCTGTCCAGGTGCGACCCCATCAGCACCGCCGCCGCCTCGGGATCGGTGCCCGGGCGGCGGCAGAAGACGTTGCCCACCCGGTCGACGCGCACCGCGCAGCCGGCGGACCGGGCCGCAGCCACGACCAGGTCACGGGCCCGGCCGTCGTCGGCCGTCGCGGCCAGCCGGTGCAGGCCGCCGTCGTCGGTTCCACCGAACGCGGACACCGCCGCCAACGATCGCCACAGCCGGTCCGGGTCGATCCGCGCGTCCAGGGATGGCGAAGTCATGCCGTGTTCCTTCCCGCCCCGGTGGACGGGGCGACTCACGCCAGCAGGTCGTCGACGCCGACCTCGATCGCGGTGCCCGCGATCGTGACCGTGACCCGGTCCGTGGGCTCGACGTCCACGAACAGGCCGTCCGCGTCCCGCTGCTCGTACAGGGTCAGCTCCCGCCGCCCGTCGCGCAGGTCGATCACGAGATAACTCGGCACTCCGGCCTGGGCGTAGTCGCGCCGCTTGGCGACCAGGTCTCGCTCGATCGAGGACGGCGAGACGACCTCGGCGACGAACAGCGCCTCGCCAGCCTCTAGCCGCATCTCGTTGTGGCCGTCCGGGCGCATCGACGCCAGTGGGCCAACCACGACGTCAGGGCACCGCACCGTGGCCCGCGGCAGCTCCCGGATGGTGAGCCCCGCGTCGGTGACCGCGATCCAGCCGTCCCGGTTCGGGTTCAACAGCAACGTCAGCAGCATTCCGACGCAGCGGTTTCCGTAGCTCTCCGGTGGTGCCATCGTCGGAACGCCCTCGACCAGCTCGTAGCTGTCCTCGTGAAAGCAGATCTCGGCGTCCCACCGGGCCAGGTCGACGACATGCGGCAGCACCGCTGCGGCTGTGCTCATTGGGCTTCCCCCCTCCATGTCCCTAGTCTCACGCGCACCCGGCGTACCGGGCAACGCCTTGCGGGAGACAGGATGCCGGAGCGGACGGCGCGCCCGAGGACGTCATCCACAGGCCGCGCATGTCTCGCGACCTGTGGATGACGGCTCGACCGCGGCGCGAAATCAGCCCTGCACCTCGCGGAAGGTGATGTCCTGCGCGCCCTCCCAGAGGAACTTCTCGCCGAGCGCGGCGAGGTTCTCGTTGCCCTCGTAGATCGTCGCGAAGTGGTTGCCGGCCAGCTGACCGGCCTTGGAGGCGAAGTTCACGTACCCATACGCCAGCAGGATCTCCGTCTCGGAGACGCCGCCCGGGTAGAGCACGATCTCACCCGGGTGCGGGTAGCAGGTGCCATTCTCCGGGCCCACGCCGAGCTCAAGCTCGCCGAACGGGATCCACCCGGCCTGGCCGGACCAGCGCACGTGGATGATCTTGCTCTCCAGCGGAAACAGCTTCTCGCGCAGCGCGGCCACCGTCTTGGGGGCGCTCTCCTCCTCCCAGCGGGCCTTGAACTCGAAACCGCCGGCGGTGATCTCCAGGATCGTCATGTCTGGTCCTTCCTCAACTGTTGCGACAACTGTTGCGATAGTGGGACTGAGGTCGTACGTCGGGTGCCGGCGCGGTCCGAGCACCCGACGTACGGGCTTGTGGTCGCGGGGAACCCGCGATGATCTCGGGCGGGTTGACCCGCGAAAGCCGGGCGGGGTTCACCCCGCGATGATCGTGGTGCCGGTCTCGCCCTCCAGGGCCCGGACCATGTTCGGCGGGTCGGTGATGATCGCGCGGGTGCCGCCGCCCTCGACGTACTGCACCGCCGCGGCCACCTTCGGCTCCATGCTGCCCTTGCCGAACTGGCCCTGCTCCAGGTACTGCCGCGCCTCGGCGACCGTGATCTCGCCCAGCCAGCGCTGGTTCGGCGTGCCGAAGTCGACGGCCACCGCCTCGACCGCCGTCGAGATCAGCAGCACCTCGGCATCCAGTTCGCGGGCCAGCACGGCCGAGCTCAGGTCCTTGTCGATGACCGCCTCGACCCCGACGACCTGGCCGTCCTCGGTCTCGGCGACGGGGATCCCGCCGCCGCCAGCCGCGACCACGATGAACCCTTGGTCGGTCAGGAACCGGATCGCCTCGAGTTCGACGATGCGCTGCGGCTGCGGCGAGGCCACCACCCGCCGCCACCCGCGGCCGGCGTCCTCGACGACGTCCCACCCGTCCCGGTCCCGGCGCGCCGCGGCCTCCGCCTCGCTCATGAACGAGCCGATCGGCTTGCTCGGCGCCCCGAAGGCCGGGTCGTCCCGGTCCACGACGGTCTGGGTGACCAGGGCGACGCACTGCTTGGCCAAGCCGCGATGGTGGAACTCGGTGTTGAGCTCGCTGGCGAACAGATAGCCGGTGGCGCCCTGGGTGTCGGCGCCGCAGACGTCCAACGGGATCTCCGGCAGCTCGTCGTGCGCCAGCTCGGCGCGCCGCAGCAGGAAACCGACCTGCGGGCCGTTGCCGTGCGTGATGACGACGGTCCAGCCGGCCTCGATCATGGCGACGACGTGCTGCATCGCCTCGCGGGAGGCCAGCCGCTGGTCGGGCAGCGACTTGTGCTCCGAGCTGGTGATCAGCGCGTTGCCACCCACCGCGACGACGGCCAGCTTCTCCTTGGGCATCAGAACGCCCCGGGCTCAGAGACCCAGCATGGCCGCGACCAGCGCCATGCGGATGGAGACGCTGTGGCCGATGGCCTCGAACGCGAGCTGGCTCGGGGTGTCGTCGATCGACAGGTCCATCTCGCCGGCGCGGCGCGGCAGGGTGTGCGTGACGTAGATGTCGCGGCCCGACGCGCGCACCTTGGCGAGGGTGTCGCCGCGGACCATGTAGTTGTCCATGACCTTCTTGTACGCCTCGGCGGTCTCGCCCTTGGGCGCCGAGCACCCCGGCAGGTAGATCTCGTCCATGCCGGAGATCAGCTCGTTGAAGCCGTCCTGGTCGAAGTCGGTCTCCTCGGTGATCTTCGCGTTCGGGTAGTTCTTGCGAACGTTCTCGATGATGTGCGCCGGGACCTTCTTGTCACTCGGCGAGGCGATCGTGACCTCGGCGCCGAGCCGGGCCAGACCCTGGGCCATCGAGTGACCGGTGCGGGCCTCGATCATGTCGGCGGCGGCCACACACACCTTGACACCCTCGATCTTGCCGAACTTGCGGTAGAGCGCGTAGAGGTCGAGCAGCGCCTGCGTCGGGTGCTCCCAATGCCCCCACCCGCCGGAGATGACCGGGCAGGTCGACTTCGGCGCGGCCTCGCGGGCCTCGACGTCGTTGGGGTGGCGCAGCACGATGATGTTCGCGTACTGGGAGACGCACGCCAGCATGTCAGCCAGCGACTCCTCCTTCGCCGCCGAGCTGGAGATCATCGCCGCGGCCTCGGAGACGACCATGCCGCCGAGCCGGTTCATCGCGGTCTCGAAGGACATCCGGGTGCGGGTCGACGGCTGGAAGAACAGCGTCGCCATCAGCGAGCCGGGGAACAGGTCGATCTTGCTGCGGTTGTACGGCTCCAGCACCTTGGCCAGCTCGAACAGCTGGTAGATCTGCTCGTTGGACAGGTCGTTGATCGAGGCCAGGCTGTGCCCGGCGAAACCGATCTCGTTGACCATCGACTTCATCGTGCGAATGGCGGAGCTGGTCATGGAAACCGTGGTCCTTCCTGGTCGTTCCTCGACAGTGGCATTCAAATGGCGGTCAAATAGCGGTCAGATGACGGGTGGCCGGGTCCCGCGTGGTCAGGGTAGGTCAGCTGTGGGCCAGCACGGCACGGCCGTGCGGCTGGTCGAGGTCGACAAGGCGACCGCGCAGGTAGGTGGCCCGGATGCCGCCGGCGAGCTCGACGGCGTCGTACGGCGTGACGGGGTTCTTGTGGTGCAGCCGGTGGACGTCGATGAGCTGGGTCTGCTCGGGCGCGAACACGACGAAGTCCGCGTCGTAGCCGGGCTCGATGCGACCCTTGCGGGCCAGCCCCAGGTGCGCGGCCGGCCGCTCGCAGACCCAGCCGACGACATCGGACAGCGCGACGCCTCGGGCGCGGGCGCCGGTCCACACCGCGCGCAGCAGCAGTTCGACCGACGCGATGCCGCCCCAGGCCGTCTCGAAGTCGCCGGTGTCGAGCCCCTTGACGTCGACGGTCGCCGGGGAGTGGTCGGAGGCGACCCAGTCGAGGGTCCCCGCGCGCAGGCCGTCCCAGAGGGCCTCCTGCACCGCCTTGTCTCGGATCGGCGGGCAGCACTTGTATTGCGTGGCGCCGTCGGGGATCTGCTCCGCCGTGAACGTCAGGTAGTGCGGACAGGTTTCGGCCGTGATCCGTACGCCGTCGCGCTTGGCCGCAGCGATGACCGGTAGGGCGTCGGCGCTGGCCACGTGCACGATGTGCAGTCGCGCGCCGGTCTGCTGTGCGGTGGCCACGGCCCATTCGATCGCGGTGACCTCGGCATCCTGCGGACGCGACCCGACGAACGCGTCGTAGGAGCGGCCGTCCGGCACGGGCGCCGCCGCCAGCACGTCGGGGTCTTCGGCGTGCACCATGAGTACGCCGTCAAAGGTCGCCAATTCGCCGAGGTGCGCGCGGAGCTGGTCGCGGCTGATGTGTTCGAACTCGTCCACGCCCGACGGGGCGAGGAAGGACTTGAAGGCCACCACGCCCGCTTCGGACAGTGGGCGCAGCGCGCCGATGTTCTGCGGGACGGCCCCACCGACGAACGCGACGTCGCAGGTGAGCTGCCCGGTGGCCGCGTCCAGCTTGGTGCGCAGCGCCTCCGGGGTGGTCGTCGACGGGATGCTGTTGAGGGGCATGTCCACGATCGTGGTGGTGCCCCCGGCCGCCGCGGCGCGGGTCGCGGTCGCGAAGCCCTCCCATTCGGTGCGGCCCGGCTCGTTGACGTGGACGTGTCCGTCGACCACGCCGGGGATGAGCACCTCGTCGGCCGCGAGGCGCAGGTCGATCGGGGCCGTCAGGTCGGCCTCGAGGTCCCCGACGTAGGCAATGGTCCCCCCGCGGACGGCCACGGCCGCGGGCCGCTCACCGGCGGCCGTCACCACCCGGTCCGCTCGGATCACGAGGTCGTACGTGTGCTCGTTCGAGCCCATCACTGCCTCCTGCCACCTCACCGCCGCCGGGAAGTCGGCGTCACCACCGTCCCGCGGACTGCCTCTCAGGTCACCTCGAAGCTAGCACCCCGAGCCCTCTTTCGGAAAGACTTTTCCAAAGAACGGAATGTGACCTGGGCGACGGGCGAGCGGCGCGACACCGGCGCCGGGCCATCCCCGACGACGCGCCAGTCGATGTCGCCGTGGCCACCAGGGTTCATCGGCGCTGCTCAGCGCCCTGGATGCGGGACGGCGTCGACGGCCGGACTGCTCGCGGCGAGCCGGTCGCCCCGCCCCGCTCGGCGTACCGGACTTTCCGCATGCCGACACTGGAGCGGGCGGCCTACAACTCGCTGCGCACCTGACTGGCCACCTTCTGCGCCCCGGCGCGAAGCACCGGAACGATGCCGGCGACCACGTCGGACGACATGCGCGAGGTCGGCCCGGAGACCGACATGGCGAGCTTGATCGGCCCGTCGATGGGCACCGCGACGCAGTGCACGCCGACCTCCTGCTCCTCCTCGTCCAGGGCATAGCCGCGCTGCCGGACGAGCTGGATCTCCTCCAGCAACCGCTCGACGCTGGTGATCGTGCGCGGGGTCTTGGCGTTCAGACCCACCCGGGTGACGCGCGAGATGATCTCGTCATTGGGGATCAGCGACAGCAGGGCCTTGCCCACGCCGGTCGCGTGCAGCTCCGCGCGATGGCCCACCTCGGTGAACATGCGCATGGTGCGGCTGGACGGGACGTGCGCGATGTACATCGCCCTATTCAGGTCGAACATCGCCACGCTGGCCGACTCGTCCACCTCGGCCACGACATCGGTGAGGGCGGCCTTGCACAGCGCCCCGAGAGAGCCTCCGGCGCGCTCGCCCAGGGGAATCAGCCGTACGCCGAGGGCGTAGCGCCGCCGCGGCGTCTGGTGGGCATACCCCCGGGCGATGAGGGTGCGCAGCAGGCGGTGGATCGTCGGCAGCGGCAGCTCGGTGGCCTCCGCGATTTCGCTGATCCCCAGCTCCCCCCCGGCGTCGGCGATGATCTCCAGGATCGCCAAGGCCCTGGCGACGGACTGCACCCCGCCCTGGTGCTCCGGCATGCGCGCTCCTTCGTGGACCGAGACGCGGGCCACCCCGACTCACGCCGACTTTCCGCATAACGATAGAACACACGCGATCACCCCGTTCTCCCGACAGGCGGAAAAGTGCGCGCCGAACCGTCCCGTCCGGGCGCCGATGGCCCGCTGTGCTGCGGCACCGATCGCCGGGGGCGGCGTGACGCTCACCACTCTTGACCGCGGCTGGACGGGTGCCTATCTTCATATCGGAAGTTCTTTTTCATATCGTGAAAGGTGCCGGATCGTGGCCTCCATCGCGTTCATCGGACTCGGGATCATGGGCAAGCACATGGCGGGACATCTCGCCGCCGCTGGCCACACCGTCTACGGGGTCGACCGAAACCCCGACGCCATCGCCGCCGTCGCCCAGCGCGGCGTGCTGCCGGCGGCAAGCATCGCCGAGGCCGTCGCGAAGGCCGACGTGGCGATCACGATGGTCCCCGACTCGCCCCAGGTCGAAGAGGTTCTGACCGGTGGCTTGCTGGAGGGGGCGCGGCCCGGCCTGCTGTACATCGACATGAGCACCATCCGCCCGGACGTCGCCGTGTCCGTCGCCGAGCGCTGTGCGGCCGCCGGCGTCCGGGCCCTGGACGCCCCGGTGTCCGGCGGCGAGGCCGGCGCCGAGAACGCCAAGCTGTCGATCATGGTGGGCGGCGACCCAGCGGTGTTCGCCGAGGCCCAGCCCATCCTGGACGTCATGGGCGGCACGGTCGTGCACGTCGGCCCGGCCGGCGCCGGGCAGACCGTCAAGGCCGCCAACCAGCTCATGGTCGGCGGGATCTACGAGCTGATGGCCGAGTCGTTGGCCTTCCTGGAGGCCTTCGGTGTCGACACCGAAGCGGCCTTCCGGGTGCTCAACGGCGGCCTGGCGCACACCCGGATCATGGAGCTCAAGGGCGAGGCGATGCGTACCCGCAGCTTCGCCCCGGGCTTCCGGATCGACCTGCACCACAAGGACATGGGCATCATCACCGCCGCCGCCCGCGAGGCCGGCGTGGTCATCCCGGTGGGCGCGCTCGTCGCCCAGCTGATGCAGTCCGCCCGCCAGAACGGCGACGGCGGCCTTGACCACTCCGCGCTGTTCCGCGGCGTCCTGCGGCTCAACGGCCGCGACCTCTGACCGGCACCCACGCGAAAGGAACCACCGACATGGCACGCATGACCGCGGCAGCGGCGGCCGTCGCCATCCTGGAGAAGGAAGGCGTCCAGCACGCCTTCGGCGTTCCGGGGGCGGCCATCAACCCGTTCTACAAGGCCCTGCGAGACAACGGAAGCATCACGCACATCCTCGCCCGGCACGTCGAGGGCGCCTCCCACATGGCCGAGGGGTACACCCGGGCGACGGCGGGCAACATCGGGGTCTGCATCGGTACGTCGGGTCCGGCGGGCACCGACATGGCCACGGGTCTGTACTCCGCAGCGGCCGACTCCACCCCGATCCTGGCGATCACCGGCCAGGCCCCGGTGGCCAAGCTGGCGATGGAGGACTTCCAGGGGCTGGACACCCCGGCCGTGACGCAGTCCCTCACCAAGATGTCGGTGAACGTGCTCAAGGGCGCCCAGGTGCCCGGCACGTTCCAGAAGGCGTTCCACCTGATGCGGTCCGGCCGGCCCGGCCCGGTGCACATCGACCTGCCCTTCGACGTGCAGACCGAGGTGATCGAGTTCGACATCGACACCTACGAGCCGCTGCCGGTCTATCGCCCCGAGGCGACCCGAGCCCAGGCCGACAAGGCGCTCGACATGCTGCTGGCCTCGCAGCGCCCGGTCATCATCGCCGGCGGCGGGGTCATCAACGCCGACGCCTCCGCCGAGCTCGTCGAGCTGGCGGAGCTGCTGGGCGTGCCGGTCATTCCCACCCTGATGGGCTGGGGCACCATCCCGGACGACCACCCCCTCGCCGCGGGCATGGTGGGCATTCAGACGTCGCAGCGCTACGGCAACGCCAGCTTCCTGGAGTCGGACTTCGTGCTCGGCATCGGCAACCGGTGGGCCAACCGGCACACCGGTGGGCTGGACACCTACCGGCGCGGCCGCACCTTCGTGCACATCGACATCGAGGGCACCCAGATCGGGCGGATCTTCCCGCCGGACTACTCGATCGTCTCCGACGCCAAGGCCGCCCTGGTGCAGCTGCTGGCGGCGGCGCGGGAGCGCGCCGAGAGCGCCGGGCGCACTGGTGGGCTGCCCGACTACTCGGCGTGGGCGCGGTCCTGCCAGGACCGCAAGGCGACGATGTTGCGCACGACGCACTACACGCAGACGCCGATCAAGCCGATGCGGGTGTATGAGGAGATGATCCGCAGCTTCGGGCGGGACGTTCGGTACGTGACGACCATCGGCCTGTCCCAGATCGCCGCGGCGCAATTCCTGCACGTCTACCACCCGCGGCACTGGATCAACTGCGGCCAGGCCGGCCCGCTCGGATGGACGCTGCCCGCGGCGCTCGGCGTCCGTGCGGCCGACCCCGACGGGCTCATCGTCGCCTTGTCCGGCGACTACGACTTCCAGTTCATGATCGAGGAGATGGCGGTCGGGGCGCAGTTCAACCTGCCGTTCATCCACGTGGTCGTGAACAACGCCTACCTCGGCCTGATCCGGCAGAGCCAGCGCGGCTTCGACATGGACTATCAAGTTCAATTGAGCTTCGAGAACCTCAACGCCCCGGAGCTCGGGGTTTATGGCGTGGACCACGTCGCCGTTGTGGAGGGCCTGGGATGCAAGGCGATTCGGGTCACGGATCCGGAGGACCTCGGCGCGGCGTTCGGCAAGGCGCGGGCGATGCTGGAGGAGTTCCGGGTGCCGGTCATGGTCGAGGTGATCCTGGAACGGGTCACCAACATCTCGATGGGCACCGAGTTGGACAACATGACCGAGTTCGAGCCGCTGGCCTCTGGGCTAGACGACGCGCCGATGTCGATCGCGCACGCCTCCGGCGAGCCGGCGAACCCGACCCCGGACGACCATGGCGACCTCGCCGAGCACCCCGACCCGGATCTGCGCGAGCATGAGGTGGCCCACCGGGACGCCCCGAGCGCCGACATCCAGATCCTCGACTGAGCCCACGACATAGAGCTTCGACAAGGAGACCCGATGGCCTTCACGTACGCCGTCAACTGCTCGATCCTGTTCACCGAGCTGCCGCTCCTGGACCGCGCCGCCGCCGCGGCAGAGGCCGGCTTCACGGCGGTCGAGTTCTGGTGGCCCTGGGCCACGGCCACCCCCTCGGACGCCGAGGTCGATGAGTTCTGCGCGTCGATCGCCTCCGCCGGGGTGCAGCTCGTCGGGCTGAACTTCTTCGCCGGCGACATGCCCGGCGGGGACCGCGGGGTGCTCAACCTGACAGAGCGCACCGAGGAGTTCCGGGCCAGCGTCACGATCGCCGCGCGGATCGCCGAACGGACCGGCTGCCGGGCGTTCAACGCGCTCTACGGCAACACCCCGCAGGGCTCGGACCAGGCGGCGCTGGACCAAGTGGCGACGGAGAACCTGCTGCTGGCCTGCCAGTCGGTCGACTCCTTCGGCGGGATCGTGCTGATCGAGCCGATCAGCGGCGCCCCGACGTACCCGCTGAAGACCGCCGCCCAGGTGGCCGCGGTCGTCGAGGCGGTGCAGGCCGCGGGCTCGGCGAACGTCGCCCTGCTCTACGACTGCTTCCACCTGGCCGCCAACGGCGACGACGTGTTCGCGGCGATCGACGACTACTACGAGCTGTTCGGGCACGTCCAGGTCGCCGACAACCCCGGCCGTGGGGAACCCGGCACCGGCTCGCTCGACATCGAGGGGATTCTCGGCGAGTTGCGGGCGCGGGGGTGGGCGGATTACGTCGCGCTGGAATACAAGCCGACCACCTCCACGGTGGAATCGTTCGGCTGGCTGCCCGCGGACCGCCGGGGTGCCGGCCAGGGCTGACCGCAGCGCTCGCCGGCCCGAGTCATGTCGAGTTCCCCACCGAGTACGGTGGGGAACTCGACACAGCTCCTGCCGACACCGCCGCACGACAGATCGGATCTGCCCTATGCCCGCCGCGACCCCGATGAACAGCAGCGACGTCGTCGGAGTCGGTTCCCCTCCGCGGATCGTGCTGGTCGGCACCGGCGGCACCATCGCCGGCTCCGCGGCGGTCGGCGACGGTGTGTCGTACCAGGCCGGCGTGGTCTCGATCGCCGACCTGGTCGGGGCCGTGCCGGGGCTGGATCGGATCGCGGCCTTGTCCTACGAGCAATTCGCCCAGATCGACTCCTGCGACATGACGTTGGAGCGGCAGCTGGCGCTGGCCCGCCGGGTGGCGGAGTTGCAGGCCCGCGACGACGTCGATGCGGTGGTGGTCACGCACGGCACGGACACCCTCGAGGAGACGGCGTACCTGCTGCACCTGGTGTTGCCGTCCGCCAAGCCCGCGGTGCTGGTCGGTGCGATGCGCCCGGCCGACGCGCCCGGGGCGGACGGCCCGGCGAACCTGCTTGCTGCAGTACGCACCGCGGCCTGCAGCGAGTCGACCGGCCGCGGCACCCTCGTCGTCCTTGGCGGGGCTATCCACTCGGCCCGGGACCTGGCCAAACGGCACACCTCGCGCGTCGATGCGTTCGCCTCGGCACACGGCCCGATCGGGGAGGTCACCGACCACTGCGTGACCTACTACCAGCAGCCGGCGCGGCGATTCGGCTTCGCGAGCGCCGTGGGCCTGGCCGGGCTGCCCGAATCCCTGCCACCGGTCGAGACGGTCTATGGGCGGGCCGGGCTGCCCGCGTCGATCCTGCAGGCCTACGTCGCGTCCGGGGCCTGTGGCCTGGTCTACGTCGGGCACGGCGGGGGCAACATCCCGCTCGACCTGCGGGACGCGTTGGCGCAGATCGCGGCCGCCGGGGTGCCGGTCGTCCGGACGTCCCGGGTCGGCGAAGGGGTCGTGGCGCGCGACGGGGCCGTGCCCGACAGCGCGCTGGGCCTGATCGCCGGGGACGACCTCACCTCGCCGAAGGCGCGCATCCTGCTGGCGCTTGCGCTGACTAAGACAACGGATTCGGCGCACATCCAGGAGATCTTCGACACCCACTGAAGCTCCTGAGGCACCGACACAGCGTTGAGGCGGCGCGCCTGGCCAACCTGACCGCGACACCCGATGTGGCCGACGTCCTGGCGCGGGTCGACCTCCGGTCCGAGTCGGCCCTGATGTCGAGCGTGGACCTGATCCGGGCGGACCGTGACGGCCGCTGAACCCGTCGTCATCGACAGCTCGCTTCTCGTCGATGCCTTGACTCTTCGCGACCTGCGCGAGACCCGCGAGGCGAGGCTCGTCCGCGGGTGCCCCGCCCGACGTGACGACCCGGCTCTGGTGAGGCACTTCGGGTGAGGCAGGCCGGGCGAAAAAGCGCCTGGCGACGCCGGTCTGATCGGCCGGCGTCGAGATTACGACGCGCGGGCCCGGAGATTGGGTTGATCGGTTCAACCTCGCTAAAGCTGCCGAGCAACCTTCATCGGCAGCACAAGGTGCAAGGCGTTGATGGGCGACTGCTGGAAGTCCGCCTGCCGAAGATAGAAGGCTTTCGCGTCCTCGTCGCGAGCATGGATGAGCAAGCAGGCCGCCCCGATGGAATCGCTCGCCGTGACGGCCCGGCTGATCGCGTCGCGTACGAGATGACGACCCACGTGTCGTCCCTGATATCGCTGATCCACGGCCAGCCGCGCCAGAAGGATGCAGGGAATATCGCGTGGCCTACCTATAGCGAACTTCGCCGGCGCATGGTTCCGACTGATGCCGGCCGAAGAGAGCGCGTAGCACCCGACGACGACGCCTTCATCGAGCGTCGTGATGTAGGTAATCGCATTATGGGCCTGCTGACTCTCCCAGGCGTAGTCCTGGAACCACTCGTCCAGCTCAGCAACGCCACTGCGGAAGGACGACAGGGATTTCCCATCGTCTTTCCGCAGCTTACGTGGCCGGCTAAGCGTGCTCGTCGACATCATTCGAGCGGGAACGGCTTGCCGAACGGCGATTCCTCGGCGAAGAGCGCAGCTAGCTTCGGCGTCTCCATCGGCGCATCCAGAAGACGCACGAACTCGTCGTACTGCTCTTGCGTGGCCACGAACCACCGCCGGTCAGCAAGAACGCGCTCGGCTTGGACGACGGCACTGCTCAGGATGAAGTCGCTCATCGACGTGTCGGCGGCTTCAGCGGCCTGCCGGAGCAGGGCCTCTTGTCGCTGCGTGGCACGCAGGTTGATGCGCTCAGTCTTCTGTGTGGCTGCGATACGTGAGGCCATGACATCGTCGCCTTCTGTCGTTACGTATGTACAATGTACTCACGAGCCTATCGGTCGTCAACGTGCCTGCCTGACAGGGCCTCGCCCCAGCGCAGCTGGGCCTGGTCGGCGGCCTGACGACCCTTCGCCCAGCCCTCACGGTCGCGGCCCATGCTCACCGGCTTGTGCACGACGTGCGGAAAGACCTGGGCGGCGTAGTCCTCGACCTCCTCCGTGCGTGCCGACAGCACGGGGACCAGCTCCGCGCCGCTGGACGTCCGATAGTCCGTGGCCGCGGCCTCCGTCTCCGCGTCCACCGCCGCCGCGAGGCGCTCACCGATCCGGACCGCGTACGCCGCCAGGAAGGACGCCCGGAACGACCGGGTCCGCGAGCTCCCACCCCGGGTCACCCGCTTGCCCTCGGCGTGCATCGCCTGAGTGGCCTGCAGCAGCAGCGACGTGAACAGCGTGTCGACCGCTTCCAGATCCACGTCGTAGCCCAGCAGCGTGACCATGTCGTCCGCCGAACTCCACACCGTCTGCACCCGATTGGCGCGGGCCACGGCACCCAACAGGAGCACCTTCTCCTTGACATAGGGCGTGGCGAGCCACACCCGGCGCCCGGTCGGTCCGCCGGATCGCTGAGCCGGGTCGGCGGCCGTCAGCATCGCCTGATCGATGCTGTGACGCGCCATCAGCTTCTGCGCCGCTGCCGTAAAGGCCTCCGCCTCGGCCTCAAAGGTCGTCGACTCCGCCTTGGCCAGCATCTGCCGGACCCGGAAGAGCATCTTGTCGTCGACCTGTGCCGGCCGAGGCCGAGACCGAGCCGACGACGCGGTGCCCGGCGGCGGCAGGAACGCCTCCAACCGCCCCAACCGCCGCAGCCCCGCCAGCACCCGGACGGCCAGCTCGAGCACCACGGGCCAGCTGCCGACGCGCGCGGCACGTGCGGCCAGGAAGGAGCTCGACGCCGGCCACCAGAGCGTGGCCCCGTAGGCCGTGAGCTGGTCGAACCAGCGGTCGTCCACGCTCAATCTGGGATAGGTCGCCAGATCGGCCGCCATCACGTCGCCCAACAGCTCCAGCTCGGGCCGCTCCTGGCTGCGCCCCAGGAACTCCTGCAGGTCCCGCGGCTGCCACCCGCGCGCCCAGACGGCCCGCACCTGGCCGCTCAGCTGGCCGGCCACGACGTCGCGGACGACCGCGAGGCTCTCCGGCGTCGTGCCCAGCTCCACGAGCTCGGCCATCGCCGCGTCGACCCGGCGCCCCACCGCGAGCGCGACGCACGCCTCCTCCAGGAGCGCGGCACAGCGAGACCTCAGCCGGACCACGTCCGCAAGCCCCGGCCCGACGCCATCCGAAGACCCGGCACCGGCTCTGGACCGACCCGCCGCCTGGTCCCGAGCCGTCGCGGCAGCTCGAGCCCGAACCCGATCCTTCTGCTTCGCCGCGCGCCGTTGCCGGTTGTTCTGACCCATTGCTCCCCCGTCTCCCTCGGATCCCTCGGATCCCTCGTATCCCTCCTGTCCGCCGCAGCATGCCAGCACGGACCGACATCGCGGGAGCCGGCGCGACCGAGAAACGAGTTCCTCAGCAGGAGTAGCGCGCCCGCGAGGCCAGCGGCTGTTCCAGGGTGGCGAGGCCGTCGACGATCTCCCGGCGTACGGCGTCGCTGAGCCGACCCGAGTCGAGCGCGCGCCGCGCGGCCTGCGCGGTGGCCTCCTCGACCACGACCGAGGGGAACGCGAGCCAGGCGATCCGGGCCAACGCGTCCTCGCCCACGTGACCCGACAGCGCCGGGATGTCCGTGAAGTAGCGCGCCACGTAGTCGCGCAGCGGCGTCGGGTCGTCGGTGAGCCAGAAGCCGGTCGCGAGGGCGTTGCGTTCGTAGTTGGACAGGTCCGGGCGCGCGGTGAGCTCCTGCCAGGCCCAGGCCTTGGCGTCGCGGCCGGGCAGGGCCGCCCGCGCGGTGAGATAGGCCAGGCTGCCGGCGAGCGTGCGGTCCTGATCGTGCTGCCGATCCAGCGTCGCGAGGTCGAGGAGTCCCCGCTGGGCCAGCGTCGTCGCCGCCATCCAGCGCAGGTCCGCGTCCCCCGCGAGCGGCTCGACCGCGGTGTCCCCGGTCAGCAGGCCGCGCAGGTAGTCGATGTCGGTCTCCCACCAGGCCCGGGCGCGGACCCCGACCAGGTAGCCGGACTCCCCCGGCGCATGTCCGGCGGTCAAGGCGCGGCCCACCGCCGCCAACCGGGGCAACGCCACCGCCCGGTCCGTCGGCGTCAGATAGACCCGCACGATCGGCCGCAGCACCGTGGTGAGGATGCCGTGCAGCAGCCCGGGATCGGTCTCGGCCGGCAGGGCCGCCTCGGCCAGCGCGATCACCTCGCGCGGATCGATGCGGGCGTCGCGGACCCCGTCGAGCACGGCCGCCCAGACCACCGCCCGCGCGACCGGGTCCTCCACCAGGGGCAATTCCCGCGGCAGCGCCGCGAGGCTGGCTGGGGACAGCCGGATCGTCGCCCACGTCGCCGAGCCCGGGTCGGGGATGACGAGCGCCGGCACCGCCGCGCCGGCGAGGTCGGGCACCTCGACCTCGTCGTCGTCCAGCAGCACCGAACGGCGCCACAGTTCTCGGCCGTTCTGATATCCCGCCACCGCCACCGCGTGCGGCCGGTCGGCGGGTTCGCGACCGCCCGGCTGGCCACGGCGTACGGTCGCCCCGCCGACCCCCGTCCCGTCGCTGCGCAGGTCGACCACGATCTCGTCGAGGCCCGCGGTCCGCAGCCACGCCCGCGCCCAGGCGCCGACGTCGCGGCCCGTCGCGGCCGCCATCGCGGCCAGGAAGTCGGCCAGGTCGGCATTGCCGTAGGCGTGCGCGGCCAGGTGCGCCCGGACCCCGGCGATGAATCCCGCCTCCCCCAGGTAGGCCACGAGCTGGCCCAGGACCACCGCGCCCTTGGCGTAGGAGATGCCGTCGAAGTTCTGCAGCGCGGCCGCCGCGTCGGCCGGCGGATGACCCGCGACGGGGTGCGTCGAGGGACTGCGCTCCGCGGCGTACCCCCAGGTCTTGCGCATGATCGTGAAATCAGCCCAGGGCGAGCCGAGCTCGGTGATGGCGGTCGCACTGCGATGCGCCAGGTATTCCGCGAACGACTCGTTCAGCCACAGGTCGTCCCACCACCGCATCGTCACCAGGTCGCCGAACCACATGTGCGCCATCTCGTGCAGCACCGTGTTGGCGCGGGACATCCGCTCGGCCTCGCCGACGGTGCCGCGGAAGATCATCTGATCGCGCAGCACGACGCAGCCCGGGTTCTCCATCGCGCCGGCGTTGAACTCGGGGACGAAGACCTGGTCGTAGCCCCCGAACGGGTAGTCGATGCCGAACAGATCCTGGTAATAGTCCAGCCCGGCGCGCGTCACGGCCAGCAGTTCGGGCCCCTGGTCGGCGAGCTGCTCGGCCAGTGAGGCCCGCGCGAACAGGCCCAGGCGGATCCCCCGGTGCTCCGCGCCCACCCGCGCATACGGCCCCGCACAGACGGTGACGAAGTACGTCGACAGGGGCGGGGTCGTCGCGAGCCGCCACCAGCCGTCGGGGCCCTGGGTGGCCTCGCCGTTGCCGATCACCACCCAGTCTGGGGGGACGCGGACCGCCACGTCGTACGGCGCCTTGAGGTCCGGCTGGTCGAAGCACGCGAACACGCGCGGGGCGGCGTCGAGGAACAGGTGCCCGAAGATGTAGCGATGGCCGTCCGCCGGGTCCACCGCGCGGTGCAGCCCCTGCCCGTCCCGGCGGTAGGCCATCGCTGCCTCGACGACCAGCTCGTTCTCGGCGCTCAACCCCGGCAACGGGAGCTGTCCGGCCGCGACGCTCTCCGGGTCCAGGTCGACGCCGTTGAGTCGGATCCGGTCGACGCGATGGGCCTTGAGGTCGATGAATGTGTTGGCGCCGGGCTCGGCGCAGCGGAAGGAGACGACGGTTCTGGAGGTGAAGGTCTCCCCGTCCGGGCCGTCGGCGAGAGCGGTGGTCAGGTCGAGTTCGACGGTGTACGCCGTGATCGTGAGCAATCGGGCCCGCTGCCGGGCCTCGTCATGGGTCAGTGCGGACACGGGGCCAACTCTGGCACGACCGGATCAGCGGCGGCCCGCCATCTTCTCCAACCGGTCGATCCGCTGCGCCATCGGCGGGTGCGTGCTGAACAGGCCCGAGGCGTCTTTGGCGCGAAAGGGGTTGGCGATCATCAGGTGGCTGGCGTTGACGAGGTCCTGCTGCGGCGGCAGCGGCGCCCGCGAGGTGCCCGATTCCAGCTTGCGCAGCGCGCTGGCCAGCGCCAACGGGTCGCCGGTGAGCTTTGCGCCGTCCTCGTCCGCGTCGTACTCCCGGGTGCGGCTGATGGCCAGCTGGATCACTGAGGCCGCGAGCGGCGCGAGCAGGGCCAACGCGAGCATCGCGATCGGGTTGGGCCGGTCCTCGTCGCTGCCGCCGCCGAAGAACAGCGCCATCTGCGCCACGGAGGTGATGACCCCGGCGATCGCCGCCGCCACGGAGGAGGTGAGGATGTCGCGGTTGTAGACGTGCATGAGCTCGTGGCCGAGGACACCGCGCAGTTCCCGCTCGTCGAGCAGGCGCAGGATGCCCTCGGTGCAGCAGACCGCGGCGTTGCTGGGGTTGCGACCGGTCGCGAAGGCGTTCGGCGCCTCGGTCGGGGAGACGTAGAGCCGCGGCATGGGCTGGCCGGCCCGCTGGGACAGTTCGGCGACGATCCGATACATCGTCGGCTGCTGCTGCGGGGTCACCGGGTAGGCGCGCATCGCGCGGATGGCGATCTTGTCGCTGTTCCAATAGCCGTACGCCGTCATCGCCACGCCCACCAGCGCGAAGAGCCACACGAACCGGCCACCGCCGATCAGCGCCCCGAGGCCGAGCAGGAGGGCCCAGATGCCGCCGAACAGAGCGGCGGTCTTCACGCCGTTGTAGTGCCGATGCATAGTCGGGGCAACGCCAGGACGCCTCATTCCGTTCCCGCCGCGGCCATCACCCGGCCCAACGGAGGCAGACGGCACCGGGTCGCGAAAATGTCGGATCAACTACTAGAAGAGTCCATGTAACTATGGCTAGAGTTCGGTCTAACGCTTCGGTCCCGGGGACTTTCTCTAGGATGGTTGGTCTCGGGAAGCCCCGTCCGGGCGCCATCCGCGACGCCAGCCCGCCAGCAGAGGTTCGGTGAACATGAACACCGTCGAGTCCACCCAGGTCCGCACCGTCGATCGCGTCGTCATCCGATTCGCGGGTGACTCCGGCGACGGGATGCAGCTCACCGGCGATCGGTTCACCTCGGACACGGCCGGACTCGGCAACGACCTGGCCACCCTGCCCAACTATCCGGCCGAGATCCGCGCCCCGCAGGGCACGCTGCACGGCGTGAGCTCCTTCCAGCTGCACTTCGCCAGCTTCGACGTGCTGACCCCCGGCGACGCGCCCGATGTGCTTGTCGCGATGAACCCGGCGGCCCTCAAGGCCAATCTCGGCGACCTGCCGCGCGGCGGGGTGATCCTGGCCGATTCCGATGAGTTCACCAAGCGCAACCTCGCCAAGGTCGGCTATGCGGTCAGCCCGCTGGACGACGGCAGCCTGGAGGACTACCGGCTGCACGCGGTCCCGCTGACCAGCGTCACCGTCGAGGCGCTCGCCGACTCCGCGCTGTCCCGCAAGGAAAAGGAACGGGCGAAGAACATGTTCGCCCTGGGCCTGCTGGAGTGGATGTACAGCCGCAATCTGGATGGCACCAAGGACTTCCTGAAGAGCAAGTTCGCCAAGAAGCCGGACATCCTGGCCGCCAACCTCAAGGCGCTGGAGGCGGGTTGGAGCTACGGCGAGACCACCGAGGCCTTCGACGTGCGCTACGAGGTCGCGCCCGCGCCGATGCGCGCGGGCCGCTACCGCAATGTCACCGGCAACACCGCCACGGCATACGGGCTCGTCGCCGCCGCCCACCGGGCCGGCCTGAAACTGCTGCTGGGGTCCTACCCGATCACCCCCGCGTCGGAGATCCTGCACGTTTTGTCCGGGATGAAGCGGTACGGCGTGACCACGGTCCAGGCCGAGGACGAGATCGCCGGCGCCGGGATCGCCCTGGGCGCCAGCTTCGGCGGCTCCCTCGGCGTGACAACGACCAGCGGTCCAGGGCTGTGCCTGAAGAGCGAGGCCATCGGCCTGGCCGTCTCCACCGAGCTGCCGCTCGTCGTCGTCGACGTCCAGCGCGGCGGCCCCTCGACCGGTCTGCCCACCAAGACCGAGCAGGCCGACCTGCTGCAGGCGCTCTACGGACGCAACGGCGAGTCCCCGGTGGCGGTCATTGCGGCCAAGTCGCCGACGGACTGCTTCGATGCGGCGTACGAGGCCTGCCGCCTGGCCATCACCTACCGCCACCCGGTCATCCTGCTGACCGACGGCTACCTCGCCAACGGGTCCGAGCCGTGGCGCCTGCCCGACATCAAGGAACTGCCGCCGATCGACCCGGCGTTCGCGACAGGCCCCAATGCCGTCGATGCGGCCGGCCGGCCGACGTTCCACCCCTACGCCCGAGACCAGATCACGCTGGCCCGGCCGTGGGCCCCGCCGGGCGTCCCGGGCCTGGAGCACCGCATCGGCGGCATCGAGAAGGCCGACGGACACGGGGCGATCAGCTACGACTCCGCCAACCACGAGACCATGACGCTGCTGCGGGCGGCCAAGCTGGAGAAGATGGCCGACGGCATCCCGCCCCTGGAGGTCGATGACCCCAGCGGCTCCGCCGAGCTGCTGGTCATCGGGTGGGGCTCGACGTACGGACCGATCACCGCCGCCGTGCGCAACATGCGCCGCGACGGCCTGCAGGTGGCCCAGGCGCACCTGCGGCACATCGCGCCGCTGCCGCACAACACCGGCGAGGTGCTGCGCTCCTACCGCCGGGTGGTCCTGCCGGAGATGAACCTCGGCCAGCTCGCGCTCGTGCTGCGCGGGAAGTTCCTCGTCGACATCGCCTCGTTCACCCAGGTCCGCGGCCTGCCCTTCGTCCCGCTGCAGATCCGGGAGATGATCGAGGGCGAGATGCGCAAGCTGCACGGTCCGCATTCCGTCCGCACCGGAGCCCAGGAGTCCTGAGATGACCACCGTCGACCTGCCCCTGCCCGGCCTGCACGGCGTACCGACCGTCCCCGAGGGTCAGACCCTGACCCGCAAGGACTTCACCTCCGATCAAGAGGTGCGCTGGTGCCCGGGCTGCGGCGACTACGCCATCCTGGCCACCTTCCAGGCCGTCATGCCCGAGCTGGGGATCCGCCGCGAGAACATCGCCGTCGTCTCGGGCATCGGCTGCAGCTCGCGCTTCCCGTACTACGTGGACGCCTACGGCATGCACTCCATCCACGGCCGCGCCCCGGCGATCGCCACCGGGCTGGCCACGGCCCGCGAGGATCTGTCGGTCTGGGTGGTCACCGGCGATGGCGACGCCCTCTCGATCGGCGGCAACCACCTGATCCACGCGCTGCGCCGCAACGTCAACCTGAAGATCCTGATGTTCAACAACAGGATCTACGGGCTGACCAAGGGGCAGTACTCGCCCACCTCGCCGGTCGGCATCGTCACGAAGTCCTCCCCCCAGGGCTCCCTGGACGCACCGTTCAACCCCGTCGCGCTCGCGCTGGGCTCCCAGGCGACCTTCGTGGCCCGCACGATGGCCTCCGACCGCGACCACCTGGCCGGGATTCTGCGGGCCGCTGCGGCGCACCGGGGCGCGGCCTTCGTCGAGATCTATCAGAACTGCCCGATCTTCAACGACGGCGCGTTCGACGTGCTGCGGGACGCGGAACAGGCCCAGGCCCGACTGCTGCGCATGGAGGAGGGCCAGCCGCTGGTCACCGCCGACCGGGCGGTCATCTCCGGAACCCGGGGCCTGGAGCTGGTGCCCCGAGACTCCGTCCAGGACGAGCAGGTGCTCATCCACGACCCGCGCGATCCGGACCCGAGCCGGGCCTTCACCCTGGCCTGGATGGACCCCGGCGACATGTCGCACGTCCCCGTCGGGGTGTTCCGCGACATCTCTCGCCCGGCGTACGACGACCAGGTCCGCGCGCAGATCGACGCCGCGATCGAGGCCGGCGGTCGGCCCACCGACGACGACCTCAACAACCTCTTCGCCGGCCGCGACCCATGGGTCGTGGAGGACGACGGTTCGTGACGGTCGGCGGCGCCGACGCCGAGGAACGGGAGCGAGCCCGCGGGGTCGTCTTCGGATTGGCCGCCTACCTCATCTGGGGCTCGTTCCCGCTCTATATCCGGGCGCTTCAGCCCGCCGGGGCAGTGGAGATCCTCGGGCAGCGGATCCTGTGGTCCGGGCTGTGCTGCCTCGTGGTGCTCGCGGCCGGCCGCGGGCTGACGGACTTCTGGGTCACCATGCGCCGGCCCCGCACGCTCGGCGCCGTCACGCTCGCGGGCCTGCTGATCTCGGTGAACTGGATCGTCTATCTGATCGCGGTGACCACCGGTCGGATCACCGAGGCCGCGCTGGGCTACTTCCTCAACCCGCTCGTCAGCGTCGGCCTCGGCCTGATCGTGCTGCGCGAGCGGCTGCGCCCCCTGCAGGCGACGGCCGTCGCCATCGGCGCCGTGGCAGCCGTGGTGCTGGCGGTCGAGGCGCACGCCGTGCCGGTGATCCCGCTGCTGCTGGCGTTCTCGTTCGGCACCTACGGGCTGGTGAAGAATCGCCTCGGCGGCCGGCTCACCGCCGTGCAGAGCCTGACCGGGGAAACCGCGGTGCTCGCGCCCGCCGCGGCCGTCGTGCTCGCCGTGGTGGGCACGCAGGGCACCGCGACGTTCGGGGGGTACGGCGGGCTGCACGCCGTCCTGCTCGCGTCGACCGGCCTGATGACCGCCGTGCCCCTGCTGCTCTTCGCCGCCGCCGCGCGCCGGGTCACCCTCGTCACGGTCGGTCTGCTGCAGTTCGTCGCGCCGGTCCTGCAGTTCCTCTGCGCCCTGGCGCTCGGGGAGCGTCTGTCGGCCGGCCGATGGGTCGGGTTCGGAATCGTCTGGCTCGCCCTGGCGGTGCTCGTGCTCGACATCACCCGGCAGGGCCTGCGGGCGCGCGCCGTCATCGACCGCTGACTGACAACAGCGTCGGCGCCGCCGCTGTCAGCGGGACGTCGCGGTCAGGGGAGACTTCGCGGTCAGGAGACCGGCTGCGGCTCCGCAACCGTCACGAAGCCGGCGCCGCGGGCCTGCTCGACCACGGCAAGCAGGACGCCGATGAAGCCTTGGAGGACGTCGAAGGTGGCCTCGTCGTCATGGTCGACGAGCCAGCTGAGCATGACCCCGTCGCAGACCGCCAGCACCATGCGAGCCAGCGTCCGGGTGGGCAGGCCCTCGGAGCCCCGAATCCCCATCTCCTCGGTGATCATCTGCTCGATGGCGTCGAGATAGGTCTTGTAGAGCAGGCGTGCCGACTCCCCGTCGCCGCGGATGGACCAGGCGGCCAACTCGTAGGAGAGCAGCTGGCGACCCGGCTGGGTCTGGGTGTGGTCCCAGAACGCCTTGAACGCGTCGAAGGTCTTCTCCTCGAACGTGCCGCGGTGGTCGTCGAGGACCGCATTCACCGCGTTGAGGATCGGCTTGATGAACGATTCGGCGACGGCGTTGAGCAGTGCCTCTTTGCTGCTGAAGCAGTAGTGCACGACGCCGAGCGATACATTCGCCTCATCCGCGATACGGCGCACCGAGGCTGCCGCAAGACCTTCGCGAATGGCCAGTTCGATCGTCGCCTCGATGAGCTGCTCGCGACGCTGATCGGCCGGAACTCGCGACATAAGACCACCTCAGGACCATGACTCACAACGCGGGCCTTCCCGCGCCGCCCCCACCTTAACCGACAGTGCACATTATGAAAGCGTGCGCCTCGCCGAGCGGGAGAGTCCGGGACCTGTGCGCAATTGCGATGCGCAACATGGTCTTTCGTCCAACTTTGGTCGGCCAGGAGCGGGCCCGCGAGCCGGCAGATCCAGCCCGTCAGGTCGGGTACATCGTACTCGGTCGCCGTTCAAGACGGCCGGCTCAAGCGCCGGACGGCTGACATATCTCTGAGCCACAGGTCAGCTCGTGCGCACACCCCGTCAGACCGACCGTTCGGCTCAGGCGTTGCGGTCCGCGACCCCCGCGGCGAGCCCGTCGAGGGCCCGGACCGCCGGCCCGATTCCCAACGGCCGCAACAGATCCCGAGCTTCCTGGGCCACCGCGCGGGTGGTCGCCCGAGCCTCCTGCAACGCCGGATGAGCGCGCAACAGCTCCAGCGCGCGGGCCACCCCGGCGTCGTCGTCGCGCAGGTCCCGACCGAGCAGCTCCAGCAGTTCGGCGTCGGTGGCCCGCGCCGCCCGCCGTACATAGAGCACGGGCAGCGTCGCCACCCCTTCGCGCAGGTCCGTGCCCGGCATCTTCCCGGAGGTCTGCCCCTCCGAGGCGATGTCCAACAGGTCGTCGGCCAGCTGGAAGGCCATGCCCAGCCGCTCGCCGTAACCCCGCATGATCTCCACGGTGGCCTCGTCGCAGCCGGAGAACATGGCCCCATACCGCGCCGCCGTCGCGATCAACACCCCCGTCTTGTCGGCCAGGACCCCGAGGTAGTAGTCGACGCCGTCCTGACCCGGCGGGCCCGGTCGGGCGTCGCGGATCTGCCCGGCACACAGCCGAACGAACGTCTCGGCCTGGATCTTCACGGCGTCCGGCCCCAGGTCGGCGACGATGGAGCTGGCGGTCCCGAAGAGCAGGTCGCCGACGAGGATGGCGGTGGAATTGCCGTACGCCGCATTGGCGCTGGGCACGTGACGACGGACGAGCGCCTCGTCCATCACATCGTCGTGATACAGCGAGGCCAGGTGAGTCAGTTCCACCGCCGCGGCGGCCGCGATGACCTGCTCGCTCACGCCGCGGCCCAGGTGCGCCGCCAGCAGCGTCAGCACCGGCCGGAATCGCTTGCCTCCCGCGGCCAGCAGGTGGCCACTCGCCTCGGCGACGAACGGATCGTCATGGTCGACCCGGCGCCGCAGGTAATCCTCGACCGCCGCGAGCCCGGCCTGCAGGCTGCCTGCGAGGCCGGGCTCGACGTCGGGTAGTGCCAGCGGGGGGTTCCCCGTCATGGCAGGAACTGCGTGGTCGTATCGAAGACGTTCAGCAGTGGCGCGGGGAAGACGCCCAGGACCAGCGTGACGACCACGCCGATGGCCAGCGCGAAGGTGGTCACGGTGGAGGGCGTGACGACCTCCACCACCCCGGCCGAGGAGCCCTCGCCCCGCTCCGGGGAACGGAACATCAGCCCCGCCACCCGGAAGTACGCGTACGCCGTGATCAGGCTGCACAGCACGCCGATCACCACCAGGACAGCACCGGCCGCCCCACCGTGCGCCACGGCCGGCACGAAGGCGGCGACCTTAGCCGTGAATCCGCTGGTCAACGGAATGCCGGCGAACGCCAGCAGCAGCACGAAGAAGACCGCCGCGAACTTGGGGTGCCGGCGGCCCAGCCCGGTCCACTGCGTCAGCGAGGTGGCCTCGGTGCCGCCGTCGCGAACCAGGAAGGACATTCCGAAGGCCGCGACGGTGGTGAAGCCGTATGCCGCCAGGTAGAAGAGCACGCCGTTGACGCCGCTGCGATCGAAGGCCAGGAAGCCGACGAGGATGAATCCCGCGTGGGCGATCGAGGAGTAGGCGAGCAGCCGCTTGATGTCGGTCTGGGTGACGGTGAGGACCGAGCCGACGATCATGGTGAGGCCGGCCACCACCCACAGGGCGGCGGACCAGTCCCATCGGGTCGCACCGATCCCGACGTACACCAGCCGCAGCAGCGCACCGAAGGCCGCCACCTTGGTGCAGGCGGCCATGAATCCGGTGACGGGGGTGGGGGCGCCCTGGTAGACGTCCGGCACCCAGCTGTGGAACGGCCAGGCGCCGATCTTGAACAGCACCCCGAACAGAACGAACAGGGTGCCCGGGACCAGCAGGCCCGGGTTGTCCGTGCGACCCACCGCGGCGGCGATCCCCGACAGCGAGATCGTGCCCGCGAAGCCGTACAGCAGCGCTGCACCGAACAGGAAGAAGGCCGAGCTGAAGGATCCCAGCAGGAAGTACTTCAGCGCCGCCTCCTGGCTCAGCAGCCGGCGCCGCCGGGACAGCGCCGTCAGCACGTACAGCGGCAGCGAGAGCACCTCCAGCGCCACGAACATCGTGAGCAGGTCGCCCGCGGAGACGAACATCATCATCCCGGCCGTGGCGAACAGGGCCAGCGGGAACGCCTCGGTGGTGGAGGCACCCAGGCGCTGGGCGATCTCCTCCTGCTTGCTGCCGGGGATCGCCGAACCCGACGGCGTGAAGGCATCGGCCGTCCGGCCCGAGAGCCGGTCGCCCATGATCAGGATCGAGACGAGCGACAGGACCACGAGCAGGCCCTGCAGGAACAGCGCCACCCCGTCGATGACGACCGCACCGGCCATGGTCGAGGTCTGGTTGGGCCGGGCCAGGAACACCAGCGCAGCGAGCGCTCCCAGCAGGGTGACCACCACGACGCCGATCTGGGTCTCGTGCCGGCCCCGACGGGCCGCGAAGGCCTCGACGAGGACGCCGACCAGGGCGCCACCGAAGACCACGAGCATGGGCGCGATCGCGGCATAGGAGATCTCGACCTTGGTGAACGGCGCAGCCGCCGAGATGTCCATCTGGGCGACCGCCGGGATGACCGCACTCACTTCGCACTCCCCTCAGCGGTCCCCGCGCTGGGGGCCGGGTCCTGCACACCGACGATGGACAGGGTCTTCTCGATGGCCGGGTTGATCACGTGCAGGGCGACATTGGGGTAGCAGCCCAGCAGGACGAACAGCGCGATCAACGGGGCCACGACGAGGCGCTCGCGGGAGACCAGGTCCGGGATCCGCAGGGCTGGCCTGGCCGGGTCGTCCTCGGTGACCACGGCGCCGTCCCGGTCCACGACCCGAGTGCCCGGCGCAGGCCCGGTGAAGACCCGCTGATACCAGAGCAGGATGTAGAGCGCGGCAAGGATGATGCCGGTCGAGGAGACGGCCGCCACCAGCGGATAGCGCTGGAACGTGCCCATCATCACCAGGAACTCCGAGACGAAGCTGGACAGGCCCGGAAGGGCCAGCCCGGCCAGGCCGGAGACGAGGAAGCTGCCCGCGAGCAGCGGCGTGACCCGCTGCCAGCCGCCGTAATCCCGGATGAACGGGCTGCCGTGCCGGGCGATCAGCATGCCCGCGATGAGGAACAGTCCGGCGGTGGCGAATCCGTGGTTGAGCATGTAGAGCACGCTGCCCTGGCCGCCCATCCGGGTGAACGCGAAGATGCCCAGCACGATGAACCCGAAGTGGCTCACCGAGGTGAACGCCACCAGGCGCATCATGTGCTGCTGCCCGATGGCGGCCAGACCGCCGTAGACGATCGACAGCAGCGCCAGGGCGATGACGACCGGGGTGGCCCACTGGCTGGCGTTCGGGAACAGCTGCAGGCAGAACCGGATCATTCCGAAGGTGCCCACCTTGTCGAGCACGCCGACGAGCAGTGTGCTGGTCGCGGGGGTCGCCGCCTCGGCCGCATCCGGCAGCCAGGTGTGCAGCGGGACCATCGGGGCCTTGATCGCGAACGCGATGAAGAAGCCGAGGAAGAGCAGTCGCTCCGTGGTCGCGTCCATCTGCAGGCCGGTCAGCGAGCTGACCAGGAAGCCGGTGGAGCCGCCCTGTCCCTGCACGTAGACGCCGATGACCGCAGCCAGCATCACGAGGCCGCCGGCGAGCGAGAACAGCAGGAACTTCAGCGCCGCCCGGCGCCGCTGCGCCCCCACGCCGTACGAGGCGATCAGGAAGTACACCGGGATCAGCATCGCCTCGAAGAAGACGTAGAACAGGAAGACATCGACGGCGGCGAAGACGCCGATCATGAAGGCCTCGAGCACCAGGATCCAGGCGAAGTAGCCGTTGTCGCGGGTGCCGTCGGCGGGCATGTCGTCCCAGGCGGCAAGGATGCAGATGGGCACGAGGATCGCCGACATCACGATCATCGCCAGCGCCATGCCGTCGACGCCGAGGGCATAGCTGATCCCCCACTGCGGGATCCACTCGTGGGTGGCCTTCAGCTGGAACTGCTCCGTGGAGCCGGTGTCATAGACCCCGAGCCAGGCGATCAGCGCGCCGACCAGGACGAGGAGCGAGACACCCAGGGCCACCGGCCGGGCCGGCCGACCGCCGCCCTTGGGAAGGAACGCCACGACGAGCGCCCCGACCAGCGGGACGACCATCATGACGGTCAGCCAATCGACGCTCTTCATCACTGCACCACCCAGACGGCACCGAGGAGGACGACGATGCCGACGAGCATCGTCAGGGCGTAGGAACGCACGAACCCGTTCTGGAGTCGGCGCAATCCGCCGCTGATGGCGGAGATGCCCCCGGCCAGGCCGAGCAAAGATCGGTCGACGCCGCCGGTATCGGTCAGCACCGTCCCGCGCACCAGCGCATTGCCCGGACCGACGAGCGCGATGTCGTTGACGTCGTCCTGGAAGAAGTCGTTGCGCGCCATGGCGGCCAAGGCACCGGTGGCGGGGGCGCCGACCGGGCTCTGGACGTATTTGCGGTAGGCCAGGAACACTCCAGCGGCCACCAGAGCCAGCGTGAGCACCGTGATGACCAGCGCGGGCAGCACCGGGTGGTGCTCCTCGCCGTGAGCCTCGACGCCGACCGCCGGGGCGAGCCAGCCGGTGAACCCGGTCAGCGTCATCAGCCCACCGGCGAAGACCGAGCCGAGCGCCAGCACGACCATCGGCACGGTCATCGTGGTCGGCGACTCGTGGGGGTGGTCGCCCGGCAGCCAGCGCGGTTCGCCATGGAAGGTCATGAAGAACAGCCGCGACATGTAGAACGCGGTCAGACCCGCCACGAGCATCGCCAGGCCACCGAAGACCCAGGGCCGCCAGCCCTCGCCGATGAACGCGGATTCGATGATCTTGTCCTTGCTCCAGAAGCCGGACAGCAGCGGGAAGCCGATGATCGCCAGCCAGCCGGCCAGGAAGGTCGCCCAGGTGATCTTCATCTGGGTGCTCAGCGCCCCGAAGGTGCGCATGTTCACCCGGTTGCCCATCCCGTGCATGACCGAGCCCGCCCCCAGGAACATGCCGGCCTTGAAGAAGCCGTGCGTGACGAGGTGGAAGATCGCGAACGCGTAGCCGACCGGGCCCAGCCCGGCAGCCAGCATCATGTAGCCGATCTGGCTCATCGTCGAGGCCGCCAGCGCCTTCTTGATGTCGTCCTTGGCGCAACCGATGATGGCGCCCAGGGTCAGCGTGATCGCACCGATGATGACCACCGCGAGTTGGGCGGTGGGCGCCAGGTTGTAGATCGCATGGCTGCGCACCACGAGGTAGACGCCCGCGGTGACCATGGTCGCCGCGTGGATCAGGGCGGACACCGGGGTCGGGCCGGCCATCGCGTCACCCAGCCAGCTCTGCAACGGGAACTGCGCCGACTTGCCGCAGGCGCCGAGGAGCAGCAGCAGACCGATGATCGTCAGCGCGGTCTCGCTGCCGTTGCCGGCCGCCGCGAACACGCCCGCATAGTCCACGCGGCCGAAGGTGAAGAACATCATCATGATCGCCAGGCCCAGCCCGAAGTCGCCGACGCGGTTGGCGATGAAGGCCTTGTTGGCCGCGGAGGCGTACGGCGGGTTCCAGTTCCAGAAGCCGATGAGCAGGTACGACGCCAGACCCACGCCCTCCCACCCGACATACAGCAGGAGGTAGCTGTCGGCCAGGACCAGCAGCAGCATCGCCGCGACGAAGAGGTTGAGATAGGCGAAGAACCGCCGCTTGTCCTTGTCATGCTCCATGTAGCCCAGGGAGTACACGTGGATGAGTGAGCCGACGAAGGTCACCAGCAGGACGAAGGTGATCGAGAGCTGGTCGATCAGCAGGCCGGCGGACAGGTCCAGGGAGCCCGCCGTGATCCAGGAGAAGAGCTTCAGGTGATGCGCGCGGGCCTCGGGCTCCTGCCCGAGCATCTGCAGCAGGATCGAGGCGCCTACCCCGAAGCTCACCCAGGACAGCACGGTGGCCAGCACCGGACCGAAGTCATCGGTTCGGCGCCCACCGATCAGCAGCACGGCGGCACCCAGCAGGGGCAACCCGACGAGGAGCCAGCCGAAGGCGGCGGGGCCGGAGGCGGCGGCCGCCTCCGGGACGGATGGGGAGGCCGCGAGGAGGTCGACGGCCGAGGAGATCAGTTGCACGCCTTCTCGCTCCTTACAGCTTCAGCAGGTTGGCGTCGTCGACCGAGGCCGAGCGGCGGGCACGGTAGATGGCCATGATGATCGCCAGTCCGACGACCACCTCGGCGGCGGCGACCACCATGACGATCAAGGCGATGACCTGGCCGTCGAGGGCGCCGTTGATGCGCGAGAAGGTCACGAAGACGAGGTTCACGGCGTTGAGCATCAGTTCGATGCCCATGAAGACCACGATCGAGTTCCGCCGGGTCAGCACCGTGGCTGCCCCGATGGTGAACAGGATCGCCGCCAGGTAGATGTAGGCCATGAGGCTCATCGGTGCGAGCCCTCCTCGATCTCGTGATCCACGAACTCGACCGCATCCTGGAACGCCTTCGGCCCGGTGACCTGACGGCGCGCGGTGAGGATCCGGCTGACCGAGAGCTCGCTGGGCGTGCCGTCGGGCAGCAACGCGGGGGTGTCGACCGCGTTGTGCCGGGCGTAGACGCCGGGCGCGGGCAAGCCGGCCACGTAGCGGTTGTCCCGGACCCGGCGGATCGACCACTCGCGCTGCTTCGGCCGGGGCACCAGCCGCTCGCGGTGCGCCAACATCATCGCCGCGAGGGCGGCGGTGACCAGCAGCGCGCTGGTGGCCTCGAAGACCCAGACGTACGGACCGAACACCAGACCCGCGACGCCCGCGACATTGCCCTCGCGGTTGGCGGCCTCCAGGCCGCCCGGCATCGCCAGGAACCGGGTCCGACCGATGACGGAGACGAGCAGCAGTCCGAGGCCCGCCGCGAACAGCAGCGCGAGCCAGCGGTGGCCCTTGATGGTGTCCACCATCGACTCGCTGGCCTCGACGCCGATCAGCATGATGACGAACAGGAAGAGCATCATCACCGCGCCGGTGTAGACGAAGATGTGCACGACGCCGAGGAAGTCGGCGTTCAGCGCGAGGTAGACGATGCCCTGTATCACCATGACCAGCGCCATCGACATGGCGGCGTAGACCGCCTTGCGGGCGAACAGCAGCCCCAGACCACCCGCGACCATGAGGGTCGCGGCGATCCAGAAGAACACCGACTCGCCGCCGGAGAGCATCCCTGCGTCGGTCACTTCGCGTCACCGCCTTCGACAGTGGGCCCGCCCGCGCGCGGGGTTGCCTGATCGTCGGCGTGATCGCCGGCCGCGTCGGCTCGGGACGCCAGGTGCTCGACATATTTGCGCTGCTCGAGCGTGCCCTTGGCGACCTTGCCCTGGTAGTAGTCCCGCTCCTCCATGCCGTCGACCATCGGGTGCGGCGGCTGCACCATCCCCTCGCCGAGCGGGGCGAGCAGTTGGTGCTTCTCGAAGATCAGGTCGGCGCGGGTGTGGTCGGCCAACTCGTAGAAGTTGGTCATCGTCAGGGCCCGGGTCGGGCAGGCCTCGATGCACAACCCGCAGAAGATGCAGCGCAGGTAGTTGATCTGGTAGACGCGCCCGTAGCGCTCGCCCGGGGAGAACCGTCCGACGCCGCCCTGCTCCACCGGCGTGTCGTCGTTGTCCGCCCCCTCGACGTAGATCGCGTCCGCGGGGCAGGCCCAGGCACACAGCTCACAGCCAACGCACTTCTCCAGTCCATCCGGATGCCGGTTGAGCTGGTGGCGGCCGTGATAGCGCGGCGCTGTCGGGGCCTTGACCTCGGGGTATTCGACCGTCGCGACCTTACGGAACTGGGTCTTGAAGGAGACCCCGAAGCCCGCCACCGGGGCGAACAGGTCGGCGAAGAAACCCCGCGGCTTCTCCTGCGGATCCTTGTTCTCTTCGCTCATGACCTCACCTCGCGGTCGTGATCGGCGATCACTTGTCGGTCTCCTCGGTATCGGGGCTGGCAACGGATGGGCGGACCGCCTCCTGCGTGAGGACGCCGGCGGTCTGCTCGCCCGGCACGGCCGCGGCGCGCGAGCCAGCCAGGCGGGCCGTCATCCGGTCGGCGGCGTCGGGCTCGCGCAGGCTCTGGCCGGGCAACGGTGGTACGGGGTAGCCGCCGGCGAACGGGTCCACCTCGCTCGGCACCACCGTCATCACGTCCCGATCCTGCATCGCACGATCCCAGGCCGTGATGGCCGCCCAGGCGATCAGCATGACGACCAGCAGGATCGGGATCAGGACCAGGTTGAACGGACCCCACGCGGCGGTGCCGAACAGGCCGCTCTGCGCGCCCTTGATGAACGCGGCGGCCATCACCCAGAACAGCGTGACCGGGATGAGGAACTTCCAGCCGAACTTCATGAACTGGTCGTAGCGGGTCCGCGGCAGCGTGCCCCGCAGCCAGACGAAGAACCACATGAAGACCCACAGCTTGGCGGTGAACCACAACAGGCCCAGCCAGCCGGCCGAGAGGCGACCGTCCCAGAGGTAGTGCAGGCCGAACGGCGCCTGGTAGCCGCCCATGAACAGCGTCGAGGCCAGCGCCGCGACCGTGAACATGTTGACGTACTCCCCCAGGAAGAACATGCCGAACCGCATCCCGGAGTATTCGGTGTGGAATCCGGCGACCAGCTCGCCCTCACCCTCGGCCAGGTCGAACGGGAGCCGGTTGGTCTCGCCGACCATCGTGATGACGTAGACGACGAAGCTCACCACCAGCGGGAACATGTACCACACCCGGTCCTGGGCGGCGACGATGTCGCTGGTGCGCATCGACCCGGCGTACAGGAAGACCGCGACCAGGGACAGCCCCATCGCGATTTCGTAGCTGATCACCTGCGCGGTGGAACGCAGCCCACCGAGCAGCGGGTACGTCGAGCCCGACGACCACCCGGCCAACAGGATCCCGTAGGCACCGATGCCCGCCGCGGCCAGCACGAGCAGGACCGACACCGGCGTCTCGGTGAGCTGCAGCGGAGTGTGGTGTCCGAACATGTAGACCATGCCGCCGAGCGGGATGATCGCGAAGCTGATGAAGGCGATGGCCCCGGACAGGATCGGCGCCACCAGATACATGACCTTGTCCGCCTGGCGCGGGATGAACAGTTCCTTCCAGATCAGCTTGAAGGCATCCGCGACCTCCTGCAGGATGCCCCACGGGCCGAACCGGTTGGGACCGGGTCGCTGCTGCATCCGGCCGATGACCCGGCGTTCGAACCAGATCACGACCACGACCTGCAGCATCAGGTAGACGAAGATGCCGACCGCCTTGATCAGCGACAGCCACCAGGGCGTGTCGCTGAAGTCGGGCAACTCGATGTTGGCCGGCACCATGACCGCCGATGCCGACGCCAGACCCGCCGGCATCGCGTTCGCCGGGACCACCGAGGCCAGGATCATGACGCACCACCCTTCGTGACCGTGACCACGTCACCGGCGTCGACGCCGAGCGTGGCGCGCACCCGCGAGCCCGCGGAGTTCGTCGGCAGCCACACCACGTGGTCCACCATCGGCGTGATCTGCGCCGGGAGCGTGATCGACCCGCGCGCCGTGGAGACCGTCACGGCCATCCCGTCGACGACGTCGAGCAGTCCCGCCGTGGCCTCGGACAGCCGGACCACGGCCAACGGCGCCGTGCCCGCCAGATAGGGCTCGCCGTCCTGCATCCGGCCCGCGTCCAGGAGCTGATGCCAGGTGGCCAGCACCGCCTGGCCGGGGGCCAGGCTGGGCACCGGCCGGGAGTCCGCGGTCGGGGTCGCCAGCTTGCGTCCGGTCCACGGCCGCAGGCGGGACAGCTCGGCCCGGATCCCGTCGACGGACTGGGTGCCGAGGAAGACATCCAGCTCGGCCGCGAGGAGATCGAGCACGCGGTGATCGCCCATCGCGGGAGTGGCCAGCGCCACCGTGAACGGGACGACCCGACCCTCCCAGTTCAGGAACGCGCCCGACTTCTCCGCGACCGGCGCCACGGGCAGCACCACGTCGGCGGCGGCGGTCGCGATGCTGTCGCGTAGTTCCAGGCTGACCACGAATGCGCGATCCAGGGCCTGCTTCACCAGATCCTGGTCGGGCAGGTCGCTGACTTCGACGCCGCCGATCAACAGGCCGGCGAGCTGACCACCAGCGGCAGCCCGGACGATGTCGTGACCGTCCCGACCACCGGGGGCGGGGAGGTGCTCGGCGTCCCAGAGGCCCTGCAGCTCGGCCCGGGCCTGCGGGTCGCGCGCGGGGCGTCCGCCCGGGAGGAGGTCGGGCAGGCAGCCCGCCTCCAGCGCGCCGCGCTCACCGGCCCGCCGGGGGATCCAGGCGATCCGCCCGCCGTTGGTCTTGGCGAGCATCGCCACCGCGGACAGCGCGCCGGGCACGGCGCCCAGCCGCTCCCCGACCAGGAAGATGGTGCCCTCGACGATCGCCGCGGCCGGGCCCTCCAGCTCGGCGCGCCGTTCGCGCAGCGCGTGCAGCACCTCGGTCTCGGTGCCGGGGGCCGCTTGGATCAGGGCCCCGCCGAGCTTGGTCAGGCCGCGGGAGGCGTACGGCGCGATCGCATAGACCGCCGTCTTGTTCTTGCGCCACGCCTTGCGAAGCCGCAGGAACACCATCGGCGACTCCTCCTCGGGCTCCAGGCCCACCAGGAAGACCGCCGCCGCCGACTCCAGGTCGGCGTAGCTGACCCCGTCGCCGGGACCGGTGCCCGCGACGAGGGAGCCCAGGAACTGGGCCTCCTCCGCCGAGTGCGGGCGGGCCCGGAAGTCGATGTCGTTGGTGCCCAGCACCAGACGGGCGAACTTGGCGTAGGCGTAGGCGTCCTCGGCGGCCAACCGGCCACCGGTGAGGACCCCCACCCCGCCCTCGGACCGCGCCCGGGCCAGGCCGTCGGCGGCCGCCGCCAGGGCCTCGGGCCAGCTCGCGGGCCGCAGTTCGCCGTCCTCGCGAATCATCGGGGTGGGGATGCGGTCCGGCTGGGTGGCATAGGGGAACGCCCACCGGCCCTTGTCGCAGTTCCACTCCTCGTTGACCGCCGGGTTGTCGATGGCCATGCGCCGCAGCACGGTGCCCCGCCGGTGGTCGACGCGCAGGGCGCAGCCGCTGGCGCAGTGCTCGCACGCACTCGACGTACTGATGAGGTCGAACGGGCGCGACCGGAACCGGTACGCCGCGCCGGTGAGCGCACCCACCGGACAGATCTGCACCGTGTTTCCGGAGAAGTAGCTCTCGAACGGCTCCTCCTGGTAGACGCCGATCTGCTGCATCGCCCCGCGCTCGACCAGGGCGATGAACGGGTCGCCGGCGATCTGGTCGGAGAACCGGGTGCAGCGCTGGCACAGCACACACCGTTCGCGGTCCAGCAGCACCTGGCTGGAGACGTTGACCGGCTTGGCGAAGGTGCGCTTGACGTCGTCGAAGCGGCTGGTCGGCCGCCCGTGCGAGAGGGCCTGGTTCTGCAGCGGGCACTCCCCGCCCTTGTCGCAGACCGGGCAGTCCAGGGGGTGGTTGATGAGCAGGAACTCCAGCACGCCCTTCTGCGCCTGGTCGGCGACCTCGGAGGTGTGCTGGGTCTCCACCGCCATCCCGGCCGAGACCGTCGTGGTGCAGGCGGCCTGCGGCTTGGGCATCTTGCGCAGCGAGCCGTCGGGGCCGGGGGTGGCGATGTCCACCAGGCACTGCCGGCAGGCGCCGACCGGGTCCAGCAGCGGGTGGTCGCAGAACCGGGGGATCTCGACGCCGAGCCGCTCCGCCGCGCGGATCACCAGCGAACCCTTCGGCACCGAGACCGGGACGCCGTCGATCGTCAGCGTCACCATCTCGACGGGCGGCGGCATCTCGGCGGTGCCGCCGTCGTCGACGCTGTTGGCGCCCGAGGCCGGGCTGTTCTGAACGGTCATCGGGACACGCTCTCCTTCGCGAACAGGACCGACGCCTCCGGCGGGAAGAGCTCGGCGGCGGGCGTGTGATAGCCCTTCTCGAACTCGTCCCGGAAGTACTTGATGCCCGACTGGACCGGAGTCGCCGCCGCATCGCCGAGGGCGCAGAACGACCGGCCGAGGATCTGGCCGGCCACGTCGAGCAGCTTGTCGACATCGCCCTCCTCGCCCTGGCCGTCGACGAGGCGCTGCAGCACCTGGCGCATCCACCAGTTGCCCTCGCGGCACGGGGTGCACTTGCCGCAGGACTCGTGCGCATAGAACTCGATCCAGCGCGACACGGCCCGGACCACCGAGACGGTCTCGTCGAACACCTGCAGCGCGCGGGTGCCGAGCATCGACCCGGCGGCCGCGACCGACTCGTAGTCCAGCGGCACGTCGAGGTGTTCCTCGGTGAAGATCGGGGTGCTGGACCCGCCGGGGGTCCAGAACTTCAACCGGTGGCCGGCTCGGACGCCGCCCGCCATGTCGAGGAGCTCGCGCATCGTGATGCCGTACGGCGCCTCGTACTGCCCGGGCCGCTGCACGTGCCCGGACAGGCTGAACAGGCCGACCCCCTTGGACCGCTCGGTGCCCATCGAGGCGAACCAGTCCGAGCCGTTCAGGAAGATCGGGGCGACCTGCGCGATCGTCTCCACGTTGTTGACCACGGTGGGCCGGGCGTACAGGCCGGCGACCGCCGGGAACGGTGGCTTCAACCGCGGTTGGCCGCGGCGCCCCTCCAGGCTGTCCAGCAGGGCCGTCTCTTCGCCGCAGATGTAGGCGCCGGCGCCGGCGTGCACGGTGATGTCGAGGTCGAAGCCCGAGCCCAGGATGTTCGTGCCGAGATAGCCGGCGTTGTAGGCCTCCGCCACCGCGTGCATGAGGCGGCGATAGACGTGGACGACCTCGCCGCGCAGGTAGATGAACGCGTGATTGCAGCGGATGGCGTAGCTCGTGATGATCATTCCCTCGAGCAACATGTGCGGGGCGTTGAACATCATCGGCACGTCCTTGCACGTGCCTGGCTCGGACTCATCGGCGTTGACCACCAGGTAGCGGGGGTTGCCGTCGTCCGGAGGCAGGAAGCCCCACTTCATCCCGGTGGGGAAGCCGGCGCCGCCACGGCCGCGCAGCCCGGAGTCCTTGGCCTGCTGGACGAGGTCCTTGCGGTCGATCGTCAACGCGGTGCGCAGCGCCCGGTAGCCCTCGAACCGCTCATAGGTCGCCAGCGAATAGGACTGCGGCTCGTCCCAGAACTTCGACAGGATCGGCGTCAGCTGCGTCATCAGTCCGCCTTCGTCTCGCCGGCCGAGCGGACCTCGCCGGTGCCGGGCTTGTCGTGGGGGGCGTTCGAGGGGGTGTCCTGGCTGCCCACCGTCTTCTCGGGCGTGGCCGCCGGGGTGGCCTGGGCCTGGCTCGGCGTGCTGCCGCCGCTGCCGGGTGCCGCGCCGGAGTGGTGCGCGGGCGGGGCGGCCCAACCGCGCTCCTTGGCGAGCTTCAGGCCCACCACCGTGGCCGGTCCCGCCGTCTGGCCCTCGATCGCACGGCCGTCGTGGAAGCCGGCCAGCACACGGCTGACCTCCTTGAACGTCGCGACCGTGTCGGCGCCGCGGGTGGGGCTGACCGAGTAGCCCGCGCGCAACGAATCGACCAGGGCGGTGACGGATTCGGGGGTCTGGTTGTCGAAGAACTCCCAGTTCGCCATCACGACCGGGGCGTAGTCGCAGCCCGCGTTGCACTCGACCCGCTCCAGCGTGATCTTGCCGTCGGCCGTCGTCTCGTCGTGCCCGATGCCCAGGTGGGCGCTGACCCGATCCCAGATGGCGTCGCCGCCCATGATCGCGCACAGCGTGTTGGTGCAGACGCCGACGGTGTATTCGCCGTTGGGGTGCCGCTTGTATTGGGTGTAGAAGGTCGCGACGCCGCTGACCTCGGCCGGGGTGAGGCCGGTGGTCTGCGCGCAGAACTCGATGCCCCGGGTGCTCACATAACCGTCGACGCTCTGCACCAGGTGCAGCAGCGGCAGCAGGGCGGACCGCTTGTCGGGATAGCGGGCGACGACCTCGGCGGCGTCGATCGTCAACCCGACGAGGGTGTCCTCGGGGTACGGCTCGGACAGGACGATCGGCTGGCTGCCGTAGTTCGGCTGGTGACCGTGCGCCATCAGCGGTCCACACCTCCCAGGACGGGGTCGATCGAGGCCAGGGCCACGACAGTGTCGGCGACGGCGCCGCCCTCGATCAGGGCTGCAGCCGCCTGCAGGTTGTTGAAGGCCGGATCGCGGAAATGCGCCCGGTAGGGCCGTGTCCCGCCGTCGCTGACCAGATGGCAGCCCAGTTCGCCCTTCGGCGACTCGACCGCGACGTACGCCTGGCCCGCCGGCACCCGGAAACCCTCGGTGACGAGCTTGAAGTGGTGGATCAGGGCCTCCATCGAGGTGCCCATGATCTCCCTGATGTGCTCCAGGCTGTTGCCCTGACCGTCGGCGCCCACGGACAACTGCGCAGGCCAGGCGATCTTCTTGTCGGCCACCATCACCGGTTCGCCCTCGCACGCCTCCAGCCGCTCGATCACCTGGTCGATGATCTTCAGGCTCTCCCACATCTCCAGGAAGCGGACCCGCATGCGGCCGTAGGAGTCGGCGGAGTCCCAGGTGGGCACCTCGAAATCGAATCGCTCGTAACCGCAGTAGGGGGCGCTCTTGCGCAGGTCGTAGGGCATGCCCGCGGCCTTGAGCATCGGCCCGGTCACCCCGAGCGCCATGCAGCCGGTCAGGTCGAGGTAGCCGACGTCCATCATCCGGCCCTTGACGATCGGGTTCTCCAGGGTGAGCTCCTCCAGCTCCTTGATGCCCTGGCGCAGCAGCGGCCACTGGTCGTCGATGATCGCCTTCCAGTTGCTCGGCAGGTCGTTGCTGACCCCGCCGGGGCGGATGTAGCCGTTGTTCATCCGCAGGCCGGTGGTCGCCTCGATCAGGCGGAACAGCCGCTCGCGCTCCCGGAAGCCGATGGTCATCACCGTGGTCGCGCCCAGCTCCATGCCGCCGGTGCCGAGGCAGACCAGGTGGCTGGAGATCCGGGTGCACTCCATCATCAGCACCCGGATCAGGGTGGCCCGCTCGGGGATCTGGTCCTCGATGCCCAGCAGCCGCTCGATGGCCAGGCAGTAGGCCGTCTCCTGGAACATCGGGGTCAGATAGTCCATCCGGGTGCACAGCGTGACGCCCTGGGTGAACGTGCGGAACTCCATCGTCTTCTCGATGCCGGTGTGCAGGTAGCCGATGCCCACCCGCGCCTCGGTGACGGTCTCGCCGTCGAGCTCCAGGATGAGCCGCAGTACGCCGTGCGTGGACGGGTGCTGCGGGCCCATGTTGACCACGATGCGCTCGTCGGAGTGCTCGATGGCCTCCGCCGCCAGCGCGTCCCAGTCGCCGCCCTCGGCCTGCAGGTAGTGGTCCCGCGGACCCTCGTCGGTGCCCGCGCCCCGCGTCGCGTGAACCTTCTCGCTCGCCGTAGCCATCAGTTGTACGACCTCCGCTGGTCGGGGGCGGGAATGGTGGCGCCCTTGAACTCCACGGGAATGCCGCCGAGGGGGTAGTCCTTGCGCTGGGGGTGCCCGGGCCAGTCGTCCGGCATGAGGATCCGGGTCAGGGCCGGGTGATCGTCGAAGACGATCCCGAAGAAGTCCCAGGTCTCCCGCTCGTGCCAGGTGTTGCTCGGGTAGGTCTCGACGATGCTGGGGATGTGCGGATCCGCGTCGGGGCAGGTCACCTCGATGCGCAGCCGGCGAGAGCCGTGCGTGATCGAGAGGAAGTGATAGACGGCGTGCAGCTCGCGGCCCGCGTCGGCCGGGTAGTGCACCCCGGAGACGCCGGAGCAGATCTCGAAGCGCAGGCCCGGCTCGTCCCGCAGGGCGCGGGCCACGGTCGGCAGGTGCTCGCGGCGGACGAAGACCGTCATCTCCCCGCGGTCGATGACCACCTTCTCGATCGCCTGCTCGTACGTCGCATCGCCACCGGCCAGCGCCTTGCCCAGCTCGTCCGCGACGACGTCGAAGTATCCGCCGTAAGGACGCTCGGCGGCCCCCGGGAACAGAATCGGCGCCACCAACCCGCCGTACCCGGTGGTGTCGGACCCCCTCGTCGCGCCGAACATGCCGCGGCGCTCGCCCCGCACCTCCGGGGTGGTGGCCTGGGTCGGCAGGTTGCCGCCCCCGCCGGTCTCCTGGGCGGCCTGGGTCGCCGGCTTGCCCGTGTGTTCCGTCATGCCAGCAGGCCCTTCTGGTCGATCAGCGGGGTGGCATTGAGCGCCGCCTCCTCGGCGGCCCGCGTCCACTCCTTGCGCTTGCCCGGGGTGTAGGGCGTGTTCATCATCTGGTGGTGCAGTGTGATCAGCGCGTTGAGCAGCATCTCGGGGCGCGGCGGACAGCCGGGCAGGTAGACATCGACCGGCACGATGTGGTCGACGCCCTGCACGATCGCGTAGTTGTTGAACATCCCGCCGCTGGAGGCGCAGACGCCCATCGAGATGACCCACTTGGGCTCGGTCATCTGGTCGTAGACCTGGCGCACGACCGGCGCGAATTTCTGGCTCACCCGGCCGGCGACGATCATGCAGTCCGCCTGCCGCGGCGTGGCCGCGAACCGCTCCGAGCCGAACCGGGCGATGTCGTAGTCGGGCGTGCCCGAGGCCATCATCTCGATCGCGCAGCAGGCCAGGCCGAACGTCGCGGGCCAGATCGACGTCTTGAGCAGGAAGCCGATGGCCTCGCTGATCTTGGTGGTGTAGACCCCCGAGGGGTACTTCTCGATGTCGACCATGTCAGTCCCACTCCAATCCGCCGCGACGCCACACGTAGGCGTAGGCGATGAACACCGTCAGCACGAAGAGCACCATCTCCACCAGGGCGAACAGCCCCAGGCGGTCGAACCCGACCGCGAACGGGAAGAGGAAGATCGACTCGACGTCGAAGATGATGAAGAGCATCGCCGTCGTGTAGTACTTCACCGGGATGCGGCCGCCCGCCTCCGCCTGGGGCGACGGCTGGATCCCACACTCGTAGGCGTCCAGCTTCACCTTGTTGTAGCGCCGGGGCCCGACGAAGGCGAACGCCAGGACCGACGCGGCGGCGAACCCGACACCACACGCGAAGAAGAACAGGATCGGCAGATAGGGGCTGGTCATTTCGACGCGCTCCCCTTTCGGTGGCTCGTGCGGCGGTGCGTGCTCGGCTGCGTCACGTCGGCGGTCTCGCTGGAGTCTCTCGCGGGCCGGATGCCCCGTGGTGCAGGCGCACCGGGGCCGTCGCCCGTCGTCATCCTAATGAATCCCATGGGTCATTAGGCCGAAGGCGCCAGCCGGGACAGGGCGGTGATGAGGCGGTCGTCGATCCGTCCGCCGCGGGGCTGCGCCAGGTTGGCCATCGTCTTGAGCAGCACCCTCATCAGCGGGGTGATCGGCAGGCCGTACTTGACGCACAGCCGCATCACCTCCGGCTTGCCGATCAGGCTCGCGAACCCTCGCCCCAGCGTGTAGTAGCCGCCCAGGTGTTCCTTCATCACCGCGTTGTACGACGTGAGCACCCGCTCCTGGCCGGCGCCGTCGGTGCGCGCCTTGGCCTGGACGATGATCTCGGCCGCGGTGCGCCCGGCCTCCAACGCGTAGTCGATGCCCTCGCCGTTGAACGGGTTCACCATCCCGCCGGCGTCGCCGACCAGCATCAAACCGTCGGCATAGAGGGGCTGGCGGTTGAACGCCATCGGCAGCGCCGCGCCCCGGATCGGCGCGGTCATCGTGTCGGGCGTCAGCGTCCAGTCCGGCGGCAGCGTCGCGACCCAGCGGCGCATCACGTCGCGGTAGTCGACCTGCCCGAACGCCGGCGAGGTGTCCAGCATGCCCAGACCCACGTTCGCCGTACCGTCGCCGCAGGCGAACAGCCAGCCGTAGCCCGGCAGCAGGATCTTCCGCGCGGAGGGATCGCCCGGGTCGGCCTGCGGGTCCGCGGGGACCCACAGCTCCAGCCAGGACTCCATGTAGTCGTCGGCGCTGCGCACGCTGGATTCGTAATAGGTGCGCACGGCCACGCCCATCGGGCGGTCGGCGCGCTTCTGCCGCCCCATCGCGGTGGCCAGCCGGGAGGACACGCCATCGGCGGCGACGACGACGGGGGCGTGGTAGCTCGCGCTCGCGCCGGTGGCCTTGCCGTCCGCACCCATCCGCTTGACGGTGACGCCGGTGATGCGGCCGGTGCCCTCGGCGCGCAGCGCCCCCGTGACGTTGGCGCCCTCGACGAGCCGGGCGCCCTTGGCCACGGCGTACCGGGCGAGGATCTCATCGAGCTCGACGCGCTTGCGGACCAGGCCGTACGGCGGGAAGTGGTCGGTCTCCGGCCAGTCGAGTTGGAAGCGGTGTCCCCCGCCGACGATCCGCAGCCCCTTGGTGCGGGTCCACCCGTCTTGCTCGGGGGTGGGTACGCCGAGCTGGGCCAGCTCGCGCACCGCGCGCGGCGTCAGGCCGTCGCCACAGATCTTGTCTCGGGGGAACCGGGCCTTTTCCAACAGGACGACGTCGAGCCCGGCCATCGCCAGATAGGCCGCCGTGGCGGAGCCGCCGGGGCCGGCACCGACGACGATGACGTCGGCGTACTCCCGGTTCGGGTGGTCCCCGGGTGGGGGGGCCTCCTGCGGGGACGTGGGCTGGGACACGTCGTCCTTCCGTGCTGGGCTGGGCTGGCTGGGCTGGTCTGGATTTTGGGGACCGTGCTGGGCTGGTCCTTGGGAGCTACGGCGGTGGGGGTGGGCGCCGGACGGCCAAACGATCCGACCCTACCCGACCCGTTGGTGCGCTGCCGTTCGTCAGGGGCGCCGCGCACGGTGCAGCGCGACGATCCCGCCCGCGAGGTTGCGCCACTGCACCTCGACCCACCCGGCATCGCGGATGGCGCGGGCCAGGTCGCGCTGATCCGGCCAAGCCTGGATGGACTCGGCCAGATAGACGTAGGAGTCGGGGTTGGAGCTGAAGCGCCGCGCCAGGGCGGGGATGGCCGCCATCAGATACTCCACGTAGCCGCGGCGCAGGGCCGCATTCACCGGCTGGGAGAACTCGTTGACCACGAGGGTGCCGCCCGGCTTGGTGACGCGGGCGAACTCGGCGAGCGCAGCCGGGTAGTCGCGGACGTTGCGCAGCCCGTAGGACATCGTCACGGCGTCGAAGCAGGCATCGGCGAACGGCAACCGGGTCGCGTCCGCCGCGACGAAGGGCAGCTGCGGGTTCTTGGAGGCCCCCGTGCGCAGCATTCCGAGCGAGAAGTCGGCGGCGACCACGTGCACGCCGGCCCGGTGGAAGGGTAGCGACGACACACCGGTGCCGGCCGCGATGTCGAGAACCGTCTGCCCGGGCCGGGCCTCGACCGCGGCCACCATGCCCGCCCGCCAGCGGCGGTCGATCCCGGCGGTCATCAGGGTGTTCATCAGGTCGTACCGGCGCGCGACGCCGTCGAACATCGTCGCCACGTCACGGGGCTGCTTGTCCAGGCCGGCGCGGATCACGTCGGCCATCCTTGCAGACGCGCTGGTGGGGTCGTGTCGGGGTGGTCTTGGGGTGGCGTCGGGGCGGTCTCAGGGCGGTCTCGGGGTGGCGTAGGGCTGGCGTCGGGGCGGTCCCGGCCCGGTCGCGTCGCGGCTCGCCGCCCTGGGCGGGGCGGCTCGCCGCCCTGGGCGGGCAGGGGGCCGGCGCACGCCGTACGCTTTCTCCGACATGCACGCTGCCGCATCCGCCCCGTCGACGCCCGCCACCAGCGGGTTCCTTGCCGCCCCCGACGCCCTCCCCGCGCCCGACGCCGGGTCCGCCGCGGTGGTCCCGGAGTTGTCGGTGCGCACGCGCCCGCTTGCCGAGGTACCGGAGCTGCTGTCGGTATTGCCCGCCGAAACCTCCCGCGACGTGCTGGCCGCCTGGGTGCGGCGCGGCGAGGGCCGGGTCGGCTGGGGCTGCGCGGCGCAGGTCCACACGGCCGGGCCGCAACGATTTGCCCAGGCCGAGTCCTGGTGGCGGCAGGTCGTGGCCGTGGCCGGCGCGCTCGAGGGCGTGGACGGCCTGGTGGCGTTCGGGTCGTTCGCGTTCGCCGCGCACTCCCCCGCTGGGGGTGTGTTGCGGGTGCCGGCGATCACGGTGCGACGCTGCGGCGCCACGGCCAGCGTGACGACCGTGGTCGACCTGGGCACGCTGGCCGAGCCGGGCGATCCCGCGGAACTCGACGCGGCCCACGCGGCGTACTGGGCGACCGCCCCCATTTCGACGGGCGAGCCCGCTACGGGGTCGGAGCCGGAGCTCCCGCTGCCGCAGGCGCCGGGCGAGGTGGCGTTCTCGGACGGAGCCCGGTCCGGGCCGGCGTGGCAGTCCGCGGTGGCGACCGCGGTGGCGCGGATCGGCGCCGGCGAACTCGACAAGGTGGTCCTGGCCCGCGACCTGTATGCGGAGGCCGCCGCGCCCGTCGAGCCGCGCTGGCTGCTGCGGCGGCTGGCGGCGGAGTACGAGAGCACCTGGGTCTTCGCTGTCGATGGGCTGGTCGGCGCGACGCCGGAGATGCTGTGCCGCTTGGAGCGCGGGCTGGTCACGTCCCGGGTGCTGGCCGGCACGATCCGACGCAGCGGGGACGACGAGCGCGATCTGGCGCTGGCCGCCTCGCTGGCGCGCAGCAGCAAGGACCTGGAGGAACACGAGTACGCGGTACGCTCCGTCGCCGATGCCTTGGCCCCGCATTGCACCTCGATGAACACCCCCGAGTCGCCGTTCGTGCTGCACCTGCCGAACGTGATGCACCTGGCCACCGACGTGACCGGCCGACTGACCAACGGAGCCACCTCGATCTCGCTGGCGGCAGCGCTGCACCCGTCGGCGGCGGTGTGCGGCACGCCCCGCGATCGGGCTTCGGCGTTGATCGATGAGCTGGAGGGGATGGACCGGCGCCGCTATGCCGGGCCGGTGGGCTGGGTCGACGCGGCTGGCGACGGGGAGTGGGGCATCGCGCTGCGGTGCGGCGAGCTGGACGCCACCGATCCGCGCCGGGTTCGGCTGTTCGCTGGGTGCGGGATCGTGGCGGGCTCGGACCCGGCGTCCGAACTGGCCGAATCGGCCGCCAAACTGGTGCCGATGCGCTCCGCCCTGGCCGCGGGCCCGCTGGCACCCTGACGCCGCGGCATCTATCCCCGCACTGGCGCCCCCTTTCCCGCACTGACGTCCTGCCCAGCTGATGCCCCATTTCCGCACTGCCGCCCTCCTTCTCGCACTGCCGCCCTCTTTCCCCCACTGGCGCCCTTCTTCAAGCGGGGCGCCAGTGGGACGAACAGGGCGCCAGTGGGACGAACAGGCGCCAGTCGAGGTGACGGGGCGTCAGTCGGGGTACCGGGGCGCCAGTCGAGGTGACGGGGCGTCAGTCGGACATGGCGGTCGCTCATGGCGCCGACGGCTCGTCGGCCTCCTCCCAGGTTCGGCGGGCCGACCCAAACCGATATCGCATTGGCGTCCCCTGCCGGCAAAAGGCCTGGTCGCGGTCCACGCTCGAGCCATTGCGATATCGGTTTGGGCACGCCGGCCGAGTGTCGCGTCATCCGCTCAGCACCCCCGTCCCCGACGCGTCGGGACCGCCTCTGGTGACGCCTGGCTGGTCACACGGCCTTGACCATCGTCTGGCGGGGCCAGACGAGCAGGCCGAGCCGCTCTTCGGTGCTACGCAAGGCGGCCATCTCCGGGCCGGTGTCCGCATCGGCCCGGAGATGGCCCGCCAGCCGCGGCGCGCGTAGAAAGGGCCGTTGAAGGGGACGTCCCGGAACGTCCGCAGCGTCATTCGCGCAAAGCCAGCAGCGCGCGCCCAGATCGTTGCCGCGGCGAGGAGCGCTGACCCGATGCCGTGTCGCTGGTGACGAGGGATGACGCTGAGCTGCTCGACGTGCGGCACGCCGTCGACGATCTCGACCCGGATGAAACCCACGACCTCGGCGACCCCGTCATCGGTCACCCCGGCGTCATCGGTCACCTCGGCGACCCACAGGCGACCCGCCGCGGCGGCCGGGGCGTGGACCGCCGGGCCCGGCGGCTCGGCATCGGCCACCATGGCCATGCCCACCGACCGGAACTGCGCATCGGCGGAGGCCTCGACGGCCGACAGATCGCCGAGGTCGCCGTGGTGGGCGAGTCGAATGAGCGGCTGCGATCGGGAGGCGTCCACTCGGCCACTCAAACACATCCCGTCCGCGTCCGACGGAGCCAACGAACGCCACCGGCGCGGCAGTTGGCGCTCGTGAGGAGGCACGGCAGAGTGGCACCCATGGTCCCGCTCCCCGCTCCCTACGACCCGCTGCCCCCGCCCCCTCGCACCGGCACGTCGATCCCCGCCTTCCCGGCCGGCTTCGAGTTCGGCACGGCGACCTCCAGCCATCAGATCGAGGGCGCCCGGGTCGGCCGCGGCCAGAACATCTGGGACTCCTTCGCGCGCCTGCCGGGCCGGGTCGAGCGCGGGGAGACCGGGGACGTGGCCTGCGAGCATGTGGCCCGCTACCGCGAAGACGTGCAGCTGATGGCCTCGCTGGGGCTGCACTGTTACCGGCTGTCGCTGTCCTGGCCGCGGCTGCTCCCCCGGGGCCGCGGCGAGCTCAACGCCGAGGGCGTGGTGTTCTACCGCAACCTGCTCACGGCGCTGCGCGAGGCGGGCATCTCCACGTACGTCACCCTCTACCACTGGGACCTGCCCCAAGACCTCGAAGACGAGGGCGGCTGGCGCAACCGAAGCACCGTGGAGGCCTTCGCCCGGTACGTCAGTCTGGCGGTCGAGCGGCTGGGCGACCTGGTCGACGCGTGGATCCCCATCAACGAGCCGGCCTGCATCGCCTGGCTCGGCCACGACACCGGCCTGCACGCCCCCGGCCTGCGGGACACCCGGGCGGCGCTGCGGGTGGCCCACCACCTGAATCTCGCGCACGGGCTGGCGGTGCAGCGGCTGCGCGACAAGGGCGCGCGCCGGATCGGTACCGCCCTGAACCTCCAGGTCAACCTTCCCGCGCAGGACACGCGCGCGCACCGCGAGGCGGCCCGCCTCGCCGACCTGGTTCACAACGAGATCTGGCTGGGGCCGCTCGTCGACGGCCGCTACTCCGAGGAACTCATCGAACTGGCCCGCCCCAGTTCGGGGGCCTGGGACTGGGTCCGCCCCGGCGACACGGAGATTGCCGCCACGCCGCTCGACTTCACCGGGATCAACTACTACTTCCCGCGGTTGCTCGCGCCACGCGGCCCCGACTCGCCCTCGCTGGCCGGTCGCTGGCAGGACATCGCGGGCGACGAGGTAGCCTCGCCGACCGACGCGCCGCGCACGGAGATGGGCTGGTGGGTGGAGCCGCGAGGGCTGGGCCGGCTGCTGCGTACCGCCCACGAGCGCACCGGCTTGCCCCTGGTCGTCACCGAAAACGGCACGGCGACCAACGAGCCGCCCGCCGTGCTCGATCCCGCGAGGCAGCTCGACGACGTCGACCGCGTCCGCTACCTGCACGACCACCTCGCCGAGGTGGCGCTGGCGGGCGCGGACGGAATCCCGGTGCAGGCCTATTGCGCCTGGTCGCTGCTGGACAACTTCGAGTGGGCCTGCGGCTACCGGCCCCGGTTCGGGCTCGTCCACGTCGACTTCGGCACCGGTCATCGGACCCCGAAGCGGTCAGCCCGCTGGTACGCCGACCTCGCCCGCACCCGCCGGCTGCCCGCGGACCCGCCGCCCTATCGCGACTTCGTGGCGCACCGGGGCGACGGCGGACCCACCCCCTAAGCGCCCCGCACCGCCTCTGGCAGCCCCTCCTCTGGCAGCCGGGCGGCCGCCGCGGCGGCCTGCCGCAGCGCGGCGTACGTCGCCCGGTGCGTCCCCCGCGCGATCGGCACTTCCACGACGCGCAACCCAGCGGGCGGCTCGCGCAGCGCCTGGGCCAGCTGGTCGCGGGTGGTCACCCGCAGATGCGGTACGCCGTGCGCGGCGGCCAGCGCCGCCAGATCGGTGGCCGTCGGCGTGCCGAAGATCCGCTCGAATTGCGCCTCCCGGCCCGGTTCGCCGTATTCCAGCGTCCCGAAGATGCCGCCACCATCGTCGTTGGCCACCACGATCGTCAGATTCGGGCGAGGCTCGGCCGGGCCCACCAGCAGCGCGTTCGCGTCGTGCAGGAAGGTCAGGTCACCGACGAGGGCATAGCTGGGTACGCCGTCCGCCAGCGCCATCCCGGCGGCCGTCGAGACACAGCCGTCGATCCCGGCGAGACCCCTATTGGCCACCACCTCCAGTCGGTCCCGCGTCCGGGCCATGTCGACGTCGCGGGCCGCGTTCGAGGAACCGAGGAACAGGCGCGCCCCGTCCGGCAGCGCGCCCAGCACGGCCGCCGCGAGCGCGGGCCCGCTCGGCTGTCCCGGATCGGACCAGGTCAGCCCCCGCGCAACCCCCGCAGCCACGGCTGCGCCGAGGCGTCCCCAGGCGGCGTACCAGGCCTCGTCGCTTTCGGAGCGAACCTGCTGCCGCCCGAGGTTGTCGCGCACGGTCAGGGCCGCATAGGGGTGCACCCGGTCGACGACGTGCCCGGGATCCGGCCACGACGCCCGCCGCGTGACCAGTTCCACCGACCCGCCGCGGGCGGCCTGCTCACGCAGCAGGCCGGCCAGCGCGCGGGTCAACGAGAGACGCCCGACGACGAGGATCCGCTGCGGCGCGAACGCCGCGAGCAGGCCGGGCAGCCCGGCCACCAGCGGGGCGTGCGGGATGGCCGACCCGGCGTCGCGGCAGCCGAACGGCTCGGCCAGCACCGGCCAGCCGTGCGCCTGGGCCAGCCGGAGCACCTGCCGGGTCGCGGCCGGCGCGTCGAGATCGCCCAGGACGAGCAGCGTGCGCGGGATGTCGGCGACCGCCTCCACCCCGGTCCCAGCCCGGGCCGACCACCAGGGCGCCCGGGAGCTGGCGCCGGTCCGGGTCCAGGGGCCGCCGTCGGGGCGGCCGCCGAGCTCCTGCACCCACGGCGGATCCTCGGCGCGGGCAGCCGCCCCGGCCGCACCAGCCGCCCCGGCCGCGCCAGCCGCCCCGGCCAGGTCCGGCACGAGCGGCTCGCGCAGCGGCACGTTCAGGTGCGCCGGACCGGGCTCCCCGCGCAGTTCGCCGAGCGCGGCCGCCCAGGCCCGGTCGGCCGCGGTCCGCCATGACGCCGGTTGGCCACTGCGCTGATCCGGCGCGCCGAGGTCGTGCTGCCAGCGCACCGCGCCGCCGAAGATCTGCACCTGGTCGGTGGTCTGGTTGGCCTCGGTACCGCGCAGCTCCGGCGGCCGGTCCGCCGTGATCAGGAGCAGCGGCACCCGGCCGTGGCTCGCCTCCAGAACGGCCGGGTGCAACTCGGCGACCGCCGTACCGGACGTCGTGACCACCGGCACCGGAACCCCGCCCGCCTTGGCCAGCCCGAGCGCAAGGAACGCGGCTGATCGCTCGTCGACCCGCACGTGCAACCGCAGGCGGCCCGCGGCGTCGGCCTCGGCGAGCGCGTAGGCCAGGGGCGCCGAGCGCGATCCCGGACAGAGCACCGCGTGCCGGCACCCGAGCCGGACCAGCTCATCGACCAGGACTGCCGCCAGCGCGGTCGACGGGTTCACCCGAGATCCTCCTCGGCCAGGCGCAGGTCCGGATAGGGAATCGCCCGGGGCAGCACGCTGATCGCAGCCGACAGGGCAGCCTGCGCGGCCTCCGGCCGGTCGTCGCCGAGCGCGAGCCGGGCGGCCAGGGTGCCGGCCAGCACGGCGTACGCGCGGTCCGGCAGCCTCGCCCCGGCTGCGCCGGCCGGACCGGGCATCGCGACCGGCGCCGCGCCCCCCGGCACGAGGGTCGTCGCGCCGTCCCAGGAGAGGCCGACCGCGCCGACGACCACGCACAGCGACGGCGGCAGGACGCCGGCGTCGGCGAGGGCCGCGGCGCCCGCCTGGTCGGCGACGACGACGTCGACCAGATCGGTGGCGGAATCGGTGAGGGTTCGCGGGTACGGCGCGAGCAGGGCGAGGATCTGCAGGTCCCGGGCGTACGCGGCCTCGATCAGCGCACGGCCGTCGGCCAGCGCGGTCCAGTCCAGGAGCAGGACGTCGCCGGGCTGACAGCCGGCCAGAGCATCCTGACCCTCACCTGGTCCCCCTCCCGGCCCCTCGCCCGGCCCGTCAGCCGGCCCCTCGCCCGGGCCCCATGCGGCGCCGGGGATCACCAGCGTCTCCTCGCCGACAACACCCTCGCCGCCCAGCGACCGCAGCAACCGCGCCGATTCGCCGGGCACCGGGCGGATCATGGTGACATCGACATCGGCCCTGGCCAGGCCCTGCCGGAGCGCCCGGCCCGCCGGATCGGTGCCCACCCGCGCGACGCATCGAGGTCGAGCCCCGGCAGCCGCCGCGGCGACCGAGGCCCACGCGGCCGTACCGGCCACCGACACCGCCAACGTCTCCGCGAGGCGCAGAGCACCGCCCGCGCCGACGACGTCGTACCGCACGATCCGCTCCACCCCGACGCCGCCCGCGACGACGACCCGGCCACTCACGCCGCGGCCCTTCCGGCCGGCCCGCGGCTCATGCCTGCACCAGGGTGACCGGCATCGAGGAGTCGGCGGGCAGGGCCAGGTCGGAGGGAGCCCGGCCGCGGGCCACGCACAGCGCCCCGAGGGCCGCGATCATCGCGCCGTTGTCGGTGCACAGGCCCGGCCGCGGCACCCGTAGCCGGATCCCGGCGTCCGCGCAGCGCTGCGCCGCCATCGCCCGCAGCCGCGAGTTCGCCGCGACCCCACCCCCGATCAGCAGGTCCTCGACCCCGTGCTCCCGGCAGGCCAGGATCGCCTTGCGGGTCAGGACATCGGTGACGGCCTCCTGGAAGCTCGCCGCGACGTGCGCGACCGGGACGTCCTCGCCGGCCCGTTGGCGCGCCTCCACCCAGCGCGCGACCGCGGTCTTCAGGCCCGAGAAGCTGAAGTCGAACCGGTGTCGCTCCATGTCACGGCCGCTGGTGAGGCCTCGGGGGAAGGTGACGTACGCCGTGTCGCCCGGGCCGGCCGCCGGATCGACCCCCGGCACCCCCTCGGCGCCCCGGGCCGCCTTGTCCACCCACGGCCCGCCCGGGAACGGCAGGCCGAGGACGCGGGCGACCTTGTCGAACGCCTCGCCGGCGGCATCGTCGATGGTGGCGCCGAGGCTGGTGATATCGGCGGTGACGTCGGGGACGAGCAGCAGCGAGGAGTGGCCCCCGGACACGAGCAGGGCCATCGTGGGCTCGGGCAGCGGGCCGTGCTCCACGACGTCGACAGCGACGTGGCCGGCGAGGTGGTTCACCCCGTACAGCGGTTTGCCCAACGCCACGGCCAACCCCTTCGCGGCCGCGGCGCCCACGAGCAGGGCGCCGGCCAGCCCGGGACCGGCGGTGACGGCGATCGCGTCGAGATCGTCCAGCCGTACGCCGGCCTCCCGGCAGGCCCGCTCCAGGGTCGGCACCATGGCCTCCAGGTGCGCCCGGCTGGCCACCTCGGGCACCACCCCGCCGAACCGGGCGTGTTCCTGCACGCTGCTGGCCACCGCGTCGACCAGCAGCGTCTCGCCCCGGATGATCCCGACGCCGGTCTCGTCGCAGCTGGTCTCGATGCCCAGAACCAAGGGGCCATCGGTCACGATCGCAGGTCCTTTCGCATGATGACGGCGTCGATGTCGCCGGGTTGGTAGTAGCGGCGGCGACGCGAGATCGTGGCGAAGCCGGCCTGCTCGTAGAGGGCCAGCGCCGCGGCGTTGTCCGCGCGGACCTCCAGCATGAGGTGCTGGGCACCGGAGTCGCGGGCGACCTCCTCCAGCCAGCTCAGCAACCGACGGCCGTGGCCCCCGCCGCGCCGACCCGGCGTCACCGCGATGGTCATGACGTCGGCGACGTCGCCGGCCAAGTCCGCCCCGGCGTAGCCGATGATCTCGTCGGGGTCGGCCACCAGCACGGCGTAGGTTCGGCGCGGTCGCCCGGCGAACTCCGCCCACCAGGTCGCCTCCGACCAGCCATCGGCACCGAACAGGGCCGCGTCGAGCGCCGCCAGGGCCGCGATGTCGGTCCAGGCCGCCGCGCGCAGGGTGACCGCCACGGCGACACTCACCGGGTCGGCCGTCCGGCGGGCGCCGGCTCCGACGCCGAGACCGGCTTGGCGGGCGTGGGGACGGCGTCGGGACGGCGCAGGTAGAGCGGCTCCGGGGGGTCGAGGTTCTCCCCGGCGGCCAGGCGGGCCACGGCAAGATCCGCCAGCGCCCCCGCCGCCACGTCGAGCGGCCCGTGCGGGTTCGTGAGCGCGTCGGGGTAGAGCAGGGGTCCGCGGCCGGCGCACGGCAGCGCCCGCACCTCCTCCGGCAGGTCGGCGGCGCGCCCGACCGCGGGGCCGGCCGTCCGGACGAGCCGCCGATCGGACGCCAGTTCATAACGCGCCCAATAGATTTCGCGGCGTCGTGCGTCGGTGGCGACCAACAGGGGGTGCGTGCCGGTTGCGCCGGGCGGGACGGGGTCGCCGTCCGGACGAGGCTCATATGCTGCCTGGGCCAGGGCGTCCAGGCTGCAGACGCCGTAGGCCGGCAGGCCCCGCGCCCAGGCGAACGCTCGAGCCGTGACCAGCCCGACCCGCAGGCCGGTGAAGGGGCCCGGCCCGATGCCCGCCACGACGTGTGTGACGTCGGCGGGGGTCACGCCGCCGGCGCTCAGCGCCCGCTGCACGGCGGGGGCGAGCTGTTCGCCGTGGGCCCGCGGGTCGACGACGGACTCCTGCGCCAGCACGCGCGCCCCGTCGTGCAGGGCAACGGTAATGGCGCTGGTGGCGGTGTCGATGGCCAGCAGGAGCACCCGCCCAGGCTAATCCACGGCGCCGCCCGGGCCGGTCGCCCTGTCGGCTGCGGACGTACAGTAGTCGCCCGCAGAGCCCCTCCGACTCGACAAAACCGCAGGTCGCGCGATCTCGTGGCGGGTCGCGAATCGAGTACTGTACGTCCTCGCCCGACAGGTCGAAGCTCTCAGGACCTTCACGACTCCCAGCGCGGACCGTGACCCACGAGCCGAACCACGCGAGGGTCCTCCGGGCTCGGGTCCTCCAAGTGGTTCGGGTGGTTCAGGTGGTTCGAGTCCTCAGGGCTCGGAACCTGCAGGTGCGGGTTACCCGGCCGCGGATCGTCGGCCAGCGCGCGGGTCAACTCGACCTCCAACCAGCTGTCGGCCAGCGCCTCGGCCAACCCGTGACCCCACTCGACCACCGTCACGCTGTCCTGCGTCGAGGCGTCCAGGTCCAGGTCGTCCAGCTCCGGGGCACCGCCGAGCCGATAGGCGTCCACGTGGACCAGCGCCGGACCGCCCACCAGCGACGGATGCACCCGGGCGATGACGAACGTGGGGCTGGTGATCGGCCCGCGCACCCCCAGGCCATCGGCCAGGCCCTGGGTGAGCGTGGTCTTGCCGGCGCCGAGCTCCCCGGTCAGGACGACGACATCACCCGCCCGCAATCGCGCCGCGAGCGCCTGCCCCCAGGCGCGCGTATCGTCCGCGCCGGGCAATTCCGTGGGCGGGGCCAGCTCGATGCTCACCGGGCCACCGTACGCCGGATGTCGACGCGCCCCGGCGGTCGGCGTACCAGCCAGCCGCCAGCCGACGCCCTACCAGCCGGCCGCCGCGCTCAGGCCTGCCGCAGCCGGCGGGCGATCCGCTTGGCGTTCTGCCGCCGACCCACGTCCAGGTAGTGCACCGGGGCCCGCGTCTCCTCGGACGCGTGCCCGACCGCCGCAGCCCGACAGGCCCGCTGGCCGAGCGCGAGCAGCTGCTCGTTGAGGATGACCGGGTGTTCGAGCATGATGACGTGCCCGGCCTCCTCGATCACCACGTGCTCGGCACCCGGCAACAGCCGGACGATCGCGTCGCTGTGCGCGGGCGGGGTGAGCTTGTCCGCCGCGCCGTTGAAGACGAGGGTCTCGATGCCGCGGAAGGAGTTCAGCGCCTCGCGCTTGTCGTGCCGGTCGAAGTGCGGCATCAGCGCGGAGATGACCTCCATGCGGGTCGAGAAGATCATCTCGGCGGTGAGTTCGGCGATGCTCATCGGCACCGGCGAGCCGAACGAACCCCAGTCCACGATGAAGTTGACGACGTCCTTGCTGGCCCGCACGGTGCCGTCGACGGCCTCCTGGAAGCGGGCCAACCGGCCGGCAGCCGCCGGGCCGAACGCGTGCACGGCCTTGCCGGCCGCGGCGCCCAGGCCGTAGGACACCGAGGACAGACCACCGGTGCTGGTGGCGACGAAGGCCGCCCCGACGACGCGCTCCTTGGTGTAGGCCGGGAAGTCCAGCCCGAGCGCCATGATCGTCATCCCGCCCATGGAGTGCCCGATCAAGATGATGGGCCCCTCGGGAACGACGGCGTCGAGCACGTATTTCAGGTCCCGACCCAACTGATCGATGTGGTAGCTGTCCGTCTCGCCGGTGCCGGACAGACCGTGTCCGCGCTGGTCCCAGAGCACGACGCGATAGCCGGCCTCGCGCAGCGCCCGCCGCTGGAAGACCCAGCAGTCCAGCGACAGGCAGTAGCCGTGGCTGAAGACGACGGTCGGCTTGACGGCGCCGTTCTCCTCGTTCAGTTCGGGGCCGCGCGGCTCGTCGATCACGACGTGCAGCGGTACGCCGTCGCTGGAGTACACGATCTGTTCGTGGTCGGGGGCTTCGAAGTACGTCGAGCGCCGGGTGACCCCGGCCTCCGCGTCGAGCGCCAGCGCAACCCGTCGGTCACGACTGAGGCGGTCGGCCGCTGCCCCGGCGGCAGCCGTCAGGCCCGCCGCCGCTAGCCCGAGGCCCAGCCCGGTCAGCGCGCGGATCGCGCCGACTGGGGAGCCCCCCGATGAACCGGCCGTGCTCACGCGTCCCCCTCTCCGTGAAACACCCGCGGAAGTCGGGTGCTCATTCGAGTGATGATTTCGTAGCTGATCGTGTTTGTCGCCTCGGCCCAGTCCTGGGCGGATGGTACGCCGGTTGCGGGGTCGCCGAAAAGGACCACCTCGTCGCCCTCCCGCGCCCGCGTCGCGGCGCCGAGGTCGAGCACGACCTGATCCATGCACACCCGACCGGACACCGTGACTCGGCGCAGGTCGCCGTCCCGCTGGCGAACGGCGACAGGACCGACGTTGCCGGCCCCGCGGGGCACCCCGTCCGCATAACCCATCGGCACGATCCCGATCCGGGTGTCCTGGGCCGGGACGTAGTCGTGCCCGTAGGACAGGCCCTGCCCCGCCGGGATGTCCTTGACCAGCGCGAGGTCGGCCGAGCAGGTCATGGCCGGGCGCAGCCCGAACTCCTGGGGACCGCCCAGCTGGGGCACCGGGGACAGGCCGTAGACCGCCAGGCCGGGTCGGACCAGGTCGAAGGCGCAGCTGGGGTCGGTGAGCGTGGCGGCCGAATTGGCCAGCGAGCGGACCTGGACGTCGAGGCCGGCGCGCTCGCAGGTCTCGACGTATCTCTCGAAGGTCTCCCGCTGCGCCCGCACCGTCGGATGGCCGGGCGCATCGGCGTACGCGAAATGGCTCATCACCCCGACAATCGACAGGATGCCGGCCGAGTCGAGCTCCGCGGCGCGGCGAATCAGCTGCTCGGCGCCCGGACCATAGGCGCCGTTGCGCCCCAGCCCCGTGTCGAACTTGAGGTGCACCCGCGCAGTGGTCGCCGCCTGTTGGGCGGCCGCGGCGATCTCATCCAGGGCCCAGGGTGCGGCGGCGGCGAGGTCGACGTCGGCGCGTACGGCGTCCGCGAACGGCTCCCCGGGCGTGTGCAGCCAGGACAGGATCCGGCCGCCGACGCCCTGCCGGCGCAGCTCCAGGGCCTCACCGAGCAGAGCCGTTCCGAGCCAGGTGGCCCCGCCGGCCAACGCGGCCCGAGCACTGGGCACGAGGCCATGACCGTAGCCGTCGGCCTTGACGACGGCCATCACCTGGGCGCGGCCCGCCCGGCGGCACAGCTCGGCGGTGTTGGCCCGGATGGCGTCGAGATCGATGATCAGGCGCGCGGGACCGACCCGGGTGGAGCCACCGGGCTCACGGGCGGCGCGGATGACGTCGGTGGCGCGGGTCGGCGCCACAGCCGTCACAAACCGATCGGTCACCTCCCCAGTCTGGCCCAGCACAGGGATCTACGGCGACACCAGGCCCAACCTCCCGCACGTGATTCAGCACGCACGACCAGCATCCGGTCGTTCGACCCTCCCTCGTGGGCCGCTGCCGGTCGGCCGAGCGGACCCGGCGACGTCACTGCGGCGAAGGGCGGTGCCGGCGCCGCCTTTCGCCACAGTTAACCGGGAAAGCGCTCCGCTCAGCGACGCAGCAGCGCCGCCACGGCCGGGCCCAGGGCGTGCGCCACGTCCCACGCCCGCACCGGGCCGCCCGGATTGGCCGCCTCCCCCGCGACGCCGTGCACCAACGCCGCCAGCGAACCGGCCTCCAGCGGGTCCAGGCCCGCCGCGAGCAGGGTCCCCGCCAGACCGGCCAGGACGTCCCCCGAACCCGCCGTACCGAGCCACGCCGGCGCGTCCGCCTGTGCCCGCACGGGCAGGCCACTCGCCGGGGGCGGCACGATGTACGTCGTGTGGCCCTTGAGCAGCACCGTCGCATGCAGCGCCGCGGCCGCTCGGCGGGCGTGCCCGACGGGGTCGGCGACCACCTCGTCGCGCGTGACCTCCGCGCCCTCCAGCCGCGCGAGCAACCGCGCCAGCTCCCCGGCGTGCGGGGTGAGCAGCGTCCGCGCCCCCGCGCCGGCCCGCGGCCCGTCGAGGAGCGCGAGCCCGCCGGCGTCCACGACGCACGGCAGCCCCGAATCCAGCGCCTCGCGGGCTTGCGCCAGCTGCTCCCGGCCGGCGGCAGAGTCGTCCTGCGGGTCCAGCCCCGGTCCGACCAGCCACGCCTGAACCCGCTGCCCCTCCCCCGGCATCCCGGACACCGCCTCGGGCACCAGGGTGCGGACCAGCCCGGTCGGGGTCGGCGGCCCGACGTACCGCACCATCCCCGCCCCGGCGCACACCGCCGCGGTCACCGCGAGCACCGCCGCCCCCGGGTAGCCCTCCCCGCCGGCGACCACGCCGAGCACGCCACGGCGGTACTTGTCGTCCAGCGGCCCCGGCACCGGCCACAATCGGCGAACGTCATCATGGTCGAGCCGCTCCGCGACCGGCCCGGTGGTCATCACCAGCCCGATGTCCAGGACCGTCAGGGCCCCACACCGCGGCTCGGTCCCGAGCACATGCACCGGCTTCGGCACCCCGAACGTGACCGTCTCATCGGCCCATACGCCCGGCGAGGCCACGACCTCCCCGGCGGGATCGGCACCGCTGGGCAGGTCGACGGCCAGCACATAACAGTCGTCGCGGACGGCGCCGAGCAGCTCCTCGATCCGCTCCGCCAGTCCCGGCGCCCACCCGGCTCGGCCGCCGATCCCGGTCAGGCCGTCCAGCAGCAGGTCGGCGTCGGCGATCGCCGTGGTCGCCTCGACGTGGGGGGTGGTGGCGGTGTCGATGATCCGTACGCCGTGCCGCCGGGCCGCCCGCAGCCCCCCCGAATGCACCCCACGCTGCGAGACCAACACCGCCGTCACGCCGGCCGTGGGCCCCTTGCGGGCGAGCCGGGCCAGCGCATAGAGGGTGTCGCCGCCGTTGCCGCCAGACCCGACCAGGCCGACCACGCGCCGCTGACCTGCCCGGTCCCGCAGTCGGGCCCGGGCCACCGCGGCCAGGCCCCGGGCCGCCCGCTGCATCAGCGCACCGTCCGGCAGGGCCGCCATCGCGACGGCCTCGGCCGCCCGTACGTCGCTCACCGACCACGCCTGCAGCACTACGACCCTCCCTCCGCGACGACGAACGCCAGGGCCACGCCCGCATCGTGCGACAGCGAGACCTGCCACCTGGTGACGCCCAGCTCAGCCGCCCTGGCCGCCACGGTACCGCTGACGTGCAGGATCGGCTGACCATGCTCGCCACGGCGGATCTCGACATCGCGCCAGCCCAGGCCCCCGCGGGTGGTCAACGCCTTGGCCACGGCTTCCTTCGCGGCGAACCGGGCCGCCAGCGACTCCACCGGCAGGTCGGCCTCCGCCGGGCTGAACAGCCGCTCGCGCAGCCGCGGCGTACGCTCCAGCGAGCGCGCCATCCGCGCGATGTCGCAGACATCCACGCCTATGCCGACGATCACCCGCAGCTCACTCCACGGTCACGGACTTCGCGAGGTTGCGCGGCTGATCCACATCGAGACCCTTCGCCTCGGCCAGCTCACACGCGAACACCTGCAGCGGGACGATCGTCAGCAGCGGCGCCAGCAGCGGGCTGGTCGCGGGCACCCGGATCACCTCGTCCGCGAACGGCACCACCGCCTCGTCGCCCTCCTCGGCGATCACCAGCGTGCGGGCGCCGCGGGCGCGGATCTCCTGAATGTTGGAGACGACCTTGTCGTGCAGGTGGTACGGCGTGCTGGGCGAGGGCACCACGATGAACACCGGCTGCCCCGGCTCGATCAGCGCGATCGGCCCGTGCTTGAGCTCCCCCGCCGCGAACCCCTCGGCGTGGATGTAGGCGATCTCCTTGAGCTTGAGCGCGCCCTCCAGCGCGATCGGGTAGCCCACGTGCCGCCCCAAGAACAACACCGAGCGGGTGTCGGCCATGAAGCGGGCGATCTCGCGCACCCGATCCATCTGGCCGAGCAGCGTCTCGACCTTGGCCGGAATCCCGGCCAGCTCCCGCATGACGGCCTGCGCCTGGTCGGCGTGGCTGCCACCGCGCAGCTGCGCCAGGTAGAGGCCGAGCAGATAGCACGCCGTGATCTGCGCGGTGAACGCCTTGGTCGAGGCGACCGCGATCTCGGGACCGGCGTGCGTGTAGAGGGCCGCGTCCGACTCGCGCGGGATCGTCGCGCCGTGGGTGTTGCAGATGGAGACCGTCAACGCGCCCAGCTCGCGGGCATGCTTGACCGCCATCAGGGTGTCCATCGTCTCGCCGGACTGGCTGATGGAGACGACCAGCGTGGCGGCGTCGATGACCGGGTCGCGGTAGCGGAACTCGTGGGCCAGCTCGACCTCGACGGGGATCCGGGTCCAGTGCTCGATCGCGTATTTCGCCGTGAGCCCGCTGTAGAACGCCGTACCGCAGGCCACCACCACGATCTTGTCGACCGCGCGCAGCCGCTGCGGGTCGATCCGCATCTCGTCCAGGACCAACTCGCCGGCCTCGTTCGTGCGCCCGAGCAGGGTGTCGCCGATCGCGTGCGGCTGCTCCAGGATCTCCTTGACCATGAACGAGCTGTGCCCGCCCTTCTCGGCCTGCGCGGCGTCCCAGGTCACCTCGAACCGCTTGCCCTGGGCGGGCGCCCCGTCGAAGCCGATGACCTCGACCGAGTCCTTGGTGATCGTCACGATCTGGTCCTGGTCGACCTCCATCGCCGACTTGGTGTGCCCGATGAACGCGGCCACGTCGCTACCGAGGAAGTTCTCCCCCTCGCCGAGCCCGATGACCAGCGGGGAGTTGCGTCGCGCGGCCACGACGGTGCCCGGGGTGTCGGCGTGCACGGCCAGCAGCGTGAACGCCCCCTCCAGCCGATTGACCACGACGCGCATGGCCGCGGTGAGGTCGCCCTGCTCGGCGTACGCGGCAGCCAGCAACTGCGCCGCCACCTCGGTGTCCGTCTCCGAGCGGAAGGTGACCCCCTGCCCGAGCAGCTCGGACTTCAACGCGTGGAAGTTCTCGATGATCCCGTTGTGGATGAGGGCGAGCTTGTCGTCGATGCCGCCCCGGTGGGGGTGGGCGTTGGCGTCGGTGGGTCCGCCGTGGGTGGCCCAGCGGGTGTGGCCGATGCCGGTGCCCGCCGCCGGCAGGGGGTGCGCCTCGATGTCGGCGCGCAGGTTCGCGAGCTTGCCGGACTTCTTCGCCGAGGCGATGCCGTCGCCGGTGACCAGCGCGACGCCCGCCGAATCGTAGCCCCGGTATTCCAGTCGAGCCAGGCCCTCCATGATGACGTCCAAAGCGCGCTGATCTGCCCCGGACCCTACGTAACCGACGATTCCGCACATGCCCCCGACTCTAACCGGCGCAGGGCACGGGCCCTTTCCCGACGCGGGCGTTCCGGCCCGCTGCGCGGTGCCGGTACGGAAGAATGCCCGCGTGTCGCACTCCCATGACGCGATCCCGTCGCCCTATGTCGCACTGGATCGGTCCGACTGGGCCCGCCTGCGGGAAACCCGCCCGCTGCAGCTCACCGACGACGACGTCGCCCGGCTCGCCGGCCTCGGCGAGCAGATCGACCTGCGCGAGGTGGAGGACGTCTACCTGCCGTTGTCGCGACTGCTCAGTTTCTATGTCGAGGGCGTCAGCTCGCTGCACACGGTGACCAGCAACTTCCTCGGGGAACGGCCGGAGCGTACGCCGTTCGTGCTGGGCGTCGCCGGGTCGGTGGCCGTGGGCAAGTCGACGACGGCGCGGCTGCTGCGCGAGATGCTGGCCCGCTGGCCGAGCACTCCGCACGTCGAATTGGTGACCACCGACGGATTCCTCTATCCGAACGCCGAACTGGAACGGCGCGGCATTTTGGCCCGCAAGGGTTTCCCGGAGAGCTATGACCAGCGGGCGCTGCTGCGCTTCGTCGCCGAGGTCAAGGCCGGCGCGGAGCGGGTCACGGCGCCGGTCTACAGTCACCTGGTCTACGACATCATCCCGGGCGCCAAGATCGAGGTGCACCGCCCCGACGTGCTGATCGTCGAGGGTCTCAACGTGCTGCAGGGCCCGCGGCTGCGCCCGGACGGCCGGTACGGGCTGGCCGTGTCGGACTTCTTCGACTTCTCCGTCTATGTCGATGCGCGGGTCGAACACATCAAGAAGTGGTACGTCGAGCGGTTCCTCAAGCTGCGCCGTACGGCGTTCGCCGACCCGGGCAGCTACTTCCACCGCTACGCCTCGCTCTCGGACGAGGAGGCCGTCGCGACGGCGGCGACCATCTGGGAGTCGATCAACGAGCCCAACCTGCGCCAGAACGTCCAACTGACTCGGGCCCGCGCAACGCTGGTGCTGACCAAGGGCGCCGACCACAGCGTGCAGAACGTCCGGCTGCGCAAGCTCTGACCGACCGCTCGGCGCGGCCCACTCCATACCGTGGTATGAGCGGGGGCGCGCCCAGCGGCATGGGCACGCCGACACCGACCGCTCGGCGCAGCCCACTCCATACCGTGGTATGAGCGGGGGCGCGCCGAGCGAGGGCGGTGGGCGGGCGGCCGGCGGCCCCGTGGAACGGAGGGATGTCCACGGAGCCGCCGAGTTTCAGGGCGCCGGGTGCACGGCGCGTGCGGGGTAGGTCGGGTCGAGGCAGCGGGCCGGATCAGTACCAGTTGTGGCCGAGGTGGAAGTTCAGGGCCCGGCAGGGCGTGCCGTACGCCGCCTTGATGTACCCCAGCCCCCACGTGATCTGGGTGGCCGGGTTGACCTTCCAGTCCGCCCCGGCCGTGGCCATCTTCTCGGCCGGCAGCGATTGCGGGATCCCGTAAGCGCCCGAGCTGGGATTCGTAGCCGTGTGGCTCCAGTGGCTCTCCTTGGTCCACAGCGTCTCCAGACAGCCGAATTCGGCACCGGTCCAGCCGCGGTCGGCGGCCAGCTGGCGCGCCGTGCCGCGCGGATCGGCCTGCGCGGCGGCGAGCGCCTTGGCGGCGGCCTCGGCCGCAGCGGCCGCCTTGGCCTGCGCTGCCGAGCGCTCGGCCTGCTGGACCTCGCGGGCGCGGGCGGCGAGCCAGCTACCGACGGGGACACTCGGCGGCCGCGAGGCGTCGGCCCGCCCGTCCGAGTCGCCCCCGGCCCCCTGAGCCGACGCGGTGACCTGCGGGATCAGCGCGGCGACCTGGGCGGTCGCGGGCAGCTCGCCGTTCCAGGCCAACGCCCCGGCAAGGCCCAGGGTGGTCAGCCCGGCGACGGCGTACGTGCCCCCGCGGCGCACCGCGTACCGGCGGGGAGCGGCGTGCCGGCCGCGCGGGCGACCCTGCCACCGGGCGCCGACCGCGGCGCGCAGGCGCGACCAGGGGGACGCGGACACCTCGGGAGTGGACGCGGCGCGATGGGCACCACGAGGCTGGGACACTGCTGACCTCCGTCGTCGGGGACGTCCGAGCCGACCGACGGCGATCATCTGCGCCCCGCGCTCGGCGGCCCCCACCACCGTTGCGCTCGCCGTTACCGGTTCGAGACCTGGGCCAGCTTTGCAGCAAAGTCGGACGTTCGTCCAATTCGCTGGTCGCGGGGCACCGACGGGGCGGCCGGGCGGGTCAGGGTTCGCCGCCCTCCAGCAGCTCGGTCACCAGCGCCGCGATCGGGCTGCGCTCACTGCGGGTCAGCGTGACGTGCGCGAACAACGGGTTGCCCTTGAGCGTCTCGATCACCGCCGCGACCCCGTCGTGCCGGCCGACCCGCAGGTTGTCACGCTGCGCGACGTCGTGCGTCAACACCACCCGCGAGTTCTGCCCGATTCGGGACAGCACGGTCAGCAGCACATTGCGTTCCAGCGACTGGGCCTCGTCGACGATGACGAACGCGTCATGCAGGGACCTTCCCCGGATGTGCGTCAGCGGCAAAACCTCGAGCATCCCCCGGTCGAGCACCTCGTCGACCACCTCGCTGCTCACCACCGCCGACAGCGTGTCGAACACCGCCTGCGCCCAGGGGTTCATCTTCTCCGCCTCGGTGCCCGGCAGGTAGCCGAGGTCCTGGCCGCCCACGGCGTACATCGGCCGGAAGATCAGCACCCGCCGGTGCTGCCGACGTTCCAGGACCGCCTCCAGACCGGCGCACATCGCCAGGGCGCTCTTGCCGGTTCCCGCGCGGCCGCCGAGGCTGACGATCCCCACGTCCGGATCCAGCAGCAGATCGAGGGCGATGCGCTGCTCGGCGCTGCGGCCGTGCAGGCCGAACGCGTCCCGGTCGCCGCGGACCAGCCGCACCGCCCCGTCCGGCGCCACCCGGCCCAGCGCGTGGCCCCGCGGGGAGACCAGCACCAGCCCCGTGTGCACCGGCAACTCCTGCGCGCCCTCCAGGAGCACCCGGCCGTGCTCGTAGAGCTCATCGATCTCCTGCGCCCCGACCTCCAGCTCGGCCATCCCCGTCCAACCGGAGTCGACGGCGAGTTCGGCCCGGTACTCCTGGGCGTCCAGCCCCATCGCCGAGGCCTTGATCCGCATCGGCAGGTCCTTGCTGACCACCACGACCTGCCGGCCCCCGACCGACAGGTTCTTGGCGACCGCCAGGATCCGGGTGTCGTTGTCGCCGAGGCGGAAACCCGCGGGCAGGTGGGTCTGGTCCTGGTGGTTCAGCTCCACGTGCAGGCTGCCGCCCGACTCGCCCACCGGCACCGGCTGGTCGAGGTGCCCGTGCGCGATCCGCAGGTCGTCCAGCAGGCGCAGCGCCGATCGGGCGAAGTAGCCCAGCTCCGGGTGATGCCGCTTGGCCTCCAGCTCGGTGATGACCGCCACCGGCAGGACGACGTCGTGTTCGGCGAAGCGCAGCATCGCGCGCGGGTCGGACAACAGCACCGAGGTATCGAGCACGTAGGTCAGGGTGTCCGTGCCCCCGGCCCGGCTCCCGGCACTGCCCCCGCCGCTCCCCGTGGCGGGCTGGTGTTCGGTGCTGCGGGGCGGGCGGGGTGCGGTCATGCAACGAACCTCTCGGCGGTGACGACACCGACCCTGGCGGGACGAGCCCACCCGCGCCGGCGCTGACGTTTCCACGCTACGGGCGGTGCGCCGGTCGCGCCCGGCGGCACACCGCCGCCGGGCGTGGGAGCGGGCAACTGTTCACCTCCGGGAAACCGGCCGGGCACCTTGCGCCCAGCGCCTGCGCCGCCTCAGCGCCCGCGCCGCGCCGCGCCGCGCCACCTCAGCACCCGCGCTGTCTCAGCGCCGGCGCGGCTCCGGGGCCGTCGGCTCGGGAGGTCGCGCGCCGGCCGACGGGAGCTCCTGCGGGGCGCCGACCGCCCAGGGGTTGGCGCCGAGCAGGCCGCCCGGGGTGTTCGCGACGGGAGTCCGCCGGAACAGCCCCTGGACGCTCCAGGCGATCAGGGCCAGCGTCGAGACGATCAGCGCCGACAGGCCGTTGCTCACGGCGGCGTCGATCATCGAATAGGTGCACAGGAAGAGGGAGACGTAGACCGCGGCCCGGAAGGTCCGGCGATCCATCTTCGTCGAGGCCAGCAGCATGCCACCCCACAGCATGTACCAGGGGTGGATCACCGGACCGCACAGGCAGAACCCGATCAGGGCCAGCGAGCTGGCCATCACCGGCCGCCGCGGCGCCAGGCTGAATGTCAACCACAGGGCCAGGCCGGCGAAGGTCACCATGCCGATGCTGTTCATCAGCGGCACCGGCACCATCTGCACGCTGCGCGGCAACCCCAGCAGGTAGAAGATCCCCTCGAAGATGCTGCCCACCAACGTCGTCGGTGCCAGCAGCGAGCGGATCGAGGCGGGCACCGACAGGTTCGGGATCCACCCCCAGCCCAGTCCGGTGGCCATCGTGATGGCCTGGAAGGTGACCAGCCAGACCGCCGTACCGGCCGCCAGTCCCAGCAGGTAGGGCCGCCGCTGCACCGACCCCGTCCGATAGCGGATCCCGAGCGCCACCACCCCGATGATCGCCATCACCGCGGTCTGCTTCACGCTCGCGGCGCCGGCCAGGGCCATGCAGCCGAGCAACAGATGCCCGCGGCTGGCCAGCAGCAGCGCGAACACGGTCAGCGCGATCATCATGGCGTCGTTGTGCATGCCGCCGACGATGTGCATGACGGCGAGCGGGTTCAGCACGCCCAACCAGACGGCCTGCTGCCGACTCACCCCGACCCGGCCCGCCAGGCGCGGCAGCGCGTAGGCGATCAGCGCCATCGACGCCAACGCCGGCACCCGCATCGCGAGCGCGCCGAGGTAGGCATTGCCCTCGGTGAGCCAGACGATGAGGTGCTGCACCTGCAGGGCCAACGGGCCGTACGGCGCAGGGGTCCAGAACCACATCAGATCGACCTGGTCGGCGTATTCGCTGCCCGGCAGCGCCATCGGACCGCTCTGGTAGGGGTCCATGCCGCGCATCACGATCATGCCCTGGGCGGCATAGCTGTAGGCGTCCCGGCTGAACAGCGGGGGGCACAGCAACAGCGGCAGCGCCCAGATCGCCCAGGTGACCGGGGGCGCGGTGCTCGCCGAGGCGATCGGCCGCAGCCGCAACCAGGTGTCGAGCAGCAGGATCACCCCGGCGGAGAGCACCACGGTGGCGGTGAAGCGGCCGAAGCCGTCCTGCAGCCACTGCAGGTGCAATTGCTGCACGATCGGCGCGCCATAGGTGGAACCGCGGCTGTCGACCGGCAGGAAGGCCGGGGTCGGCGAGCCCAGGGCGATCAGCGCGGTGGCCAGCAGCCCGCGGCGGACGAGCGGCATCGCCCAGGCCTGGACGAGATCGGCGCGCAGGAACGCCAGCGCGATGGGCAGGTTCGGCCGAGGCAGGCGCGGCGGACGCCGCGGCGGCACCGTCCTGCCGCTCTCGCTCACGTGCTGCTCCTTCGTTCCACGGCTGCCCCCGGGTCGGCCGCGCAGCTCAACTGCCGTAGCGCCGCTCGCGGTCGGCGAACGACCGCAGCGCCCGAAGGTAGTCCACCCTGCGGAAGTCCGGCCAGTAGGCCTCGCAGAAGTAGAACTCGCTGTGGGTGCTCTGCCACAGCAGGAATCCCCCGATCCGCTGCTCGCCCGAGGTGCGGATCACGAGATCCGGATCGGGTTGTCCCTTCGTGTACAGGTGGTCGGCGATGTCGGTCACCTCGAGGGTGTCCGCGACCTCCGCCAGCGTACGGCCTTGGGCCTGGGCCTCCCGCAGCAACGACCGGACGGCGTCGGCGATCTCGCGTCGCCCGCCGTAGCCGACCGCGATATTGACGACCAGTCCCGCGACGTCCGCGGTGGTCGCCGCGCACTCCACCAGGCGCTGCGCGGTCTGCGCCGGGAGCAGCCGCACCGCCCCGACGATGTTGACCCGCCAGCGTCGCGCCTCGGCGAGGTCGGCGACCACCTTCTCGATGATCTTGAGCAGGGGGGCCAGCTCGTCCTCGCCGCGGCGCAGGTTGTCGGTCGACAACAGCCACAGGGTGACGATCTCGACGCCCGCCTCCTCGCTCCACTCCAGGAACGGGACGATGTTGTCTGCACCGGCCTGATGACCCGCCGCCGTGCCGGCGCCCTTCTCCCGAGCCCAGCGCCGATTTCCGTCGAGCATGACCCCGACGTGGCGGGGCACCCGCTCCGGGGGCAGGCCGGCCGCGAGCCGTCGCGCGTACGCCCCGTAGATCAGGTCGCCCAGACCCACCGCCCGCACCCCCAGGAATCAGTAGCGATCAGTAGCGCTCAGCAGATCAGTAGCCCGCGGACGCCCTGTGCAGCGTCCCGGTTCCCGGATCGATCGGGCCGGCTCCGGGGTCCATTCCCCTGCTGCCGACGTCACGGCGGCCAGCTCCCCGGCCGCCAGTGTCACCGCCAGGACCCGCAGGCTCGGTGCCGGTGCCGCGCTGCCCCGGACGCCGGGGTCGAGTCAGGGTGTCCTGACTCGCCTCGGCGAGATGGCGCTGCTGCTCCAGCTCCTCGTCGTACTTGATGTTGCGCAGCCGCTTGTTCATGTTGCGCATCAACAGCCACAGCGCGCATGCCAAGAGAAAGAACGCCAGAAAACCACCGATGCCGCCGGAGACGGCCTGGTTGGCGCCGCCCATCATGCCTCCTTTACGACGTCGTACACGGGTCTGGATCCTGCCGCGAGGACGCGGCGGGACAGTTCGTCAGCGCTGGCCGGATCGCCCAGCCCGGCGAAGAGGTCGTCCTCGCCTTCGGCGATGGGCACGTAGCTCAGCGCGGCCTCGAAGTCTTCGTGCGGCCAGACCCGCTTCTCGATCTCCAGCGGCGCCGCGAACCACCACCCGTCGGGGTCGATCTGGGTGGCATGCGCCAGGAGCGCCGCGTTGCGCTGCTCGAAGTGCTCCGCGCAGGGCACCCGGGTGGTCGCCACCCGCTGGGGCATGGCGCGCCGCCGCTCGATCCACTCCTCGTACGGCGAGGGCAGCTTGGCCGCCACGAGCGCAGCATGCAGGGCCAGCATCCGATCCTGCGCAATCGTCTGGTTGTAGTAGAGCTTGAGGGGCTGCCAGGCCGGCCCGGCATGGGGATACGCCGCGGCGTCGCCCGCCGCCCGGAACGCCGACAGGCTCACCACGTGAGTCATCACGTGGTCCGGGTGCGGATAGCCGCCCCGCTCGTCGTACGTCGTGAGCACGTGCGGCCGGAACTCGCGGATCACCCGCACCAGCGCTTCGGTGGTCACCTCGATCGGTTCCAGCGCGAAGCAGCCGTGCGGCAGCGGCGGCAGCGGGTCTCCCTCGGGCAGACCCGAGTCGACGAAACCCAGCCAGGTGTGTTCGACCCCGAGCACGGCCTGGGCCTTGGCCATCTCGTGCCGGCGGAACTCGGGCAGGTCGCGCAGCAGGTCGGCGTCGTTCTTCAACCGGGGGTTGAGCACGTCGCCGCGCTCGCCGCCGGTGCAGGACACGACCAGGACGCGCGCGCCGGCCGCGACGTACATCGCGGACGTCGCCGCCCCCTTGCTGGACTCGTCGTCGGGGTGCGCGTGCACCGCCATGAGCCGCCACTGCGCCGACTGCGTCACATCACTCCCCCTTGCGTCCGTCGGATTTCGCGAAGTCACCGGGCGGCACGCCGCCCGTCGTCGAGCATAGGGCCGAGCGCGGACCGGTCGGCGCAATTCGCCGACCGGTCGGCGTGTGGGCCCGACCGGTGGTCCCAGTCTCGCAGACGCGATCCGTCCGAGCCTGCTGGCCACCGGCCCGGATTACGCTGGCCGGGTGCGTATCCCTCGACCGGCCCCGGGCCGGGGCAAGATCTGGGTGCTGGCCACGGTGCTGCTGCTCGGCGCGACCGCCGTGGCGATCTGGTGGGGGCTGGCCGCCACCCTGACCAAGCCGAACTGGACCACGATCACCTGGGATATCCGCTCCGACCGCGAGATCGAGGTGACGTACCAGGTGAGCAAGCCCGCGGAGATGACCGTGCAGTGCGTCGTGGAGGCCTCCGGCGCCGACCATGCCCTGGTGGGCTCCCGGGAGGTGACGATCGGTCCGCAGCCGGATCGCGAGCGCACCTATCGGACGGTGCTGCGCACGACCGCCCCGGCGATCGCCGGCAAGCTGCGCAACTGCCGGGAGATCGACGCCGGGTGAGCACCCCGCCCGGCCGCACCGGCGGCCCCCACGGCGGCCCCACGACACCCCTGAACCACGACACCGCTGAGCCACGGCCAGGCTGCCAGGCTGACGAACTGGACACCCGCGGCTATAGTTGATGACTTGTACGCACCCGGCGCCCGCCGCCGGGTGCGCTCGCGTCAGGGGTTGCACCACTGCGGAATTCCCGCGACCGGTCACCAGGCGGCACCGCGACGGGCAGCCGGCTCGGGCCCGGGCGCGGATGCCCCGTCACCCCAGACGCGCCCCGATAGATGGAGGAGTGAGATCCGTGTCCGACACCACGACGCCCCAGGCCAGCTACCTGACCCAGGACGCCTTCGACCGACTGAAGGCCGAGCTCGATCACCTGAGCGGCGAGGGACGCACCGAGATCTCCCGACGGATCGAGTCGGCGCGCGAAGAGGGCGACCTGCGTGAGAACGGCGGCTACCACGCGGCCAAGGAGGAGCAGGGCAAGATGGAGGCCCGGATCCGCCAGCTGCAGCAGCTGCTCAGCACGGCGATCGTCGGTGAGACGCCCCCCGACGACGGCATCGTCGAGCCCGGGATGCTCGTCACCGTGGAGATGTTCGGCGACAAGGAGCGATTCCTGCTCGGCAGCCGGGAGATCACCGAGGAAGGCTTGGACGTCTACTCCGAGAAGTCACCGCTGGGCGAGGCGATCATGGGCAAGAAGTCCGGCGAAATCGCGACCTACACCGCGCCGAACGGCAAAGAGATCACGGTCAAGATTCTCGACGCCAAGCCCTACACCGCCTGAACCGGGCCGGGACGCCGCCGGTCGGGGCGGTGGAGGGCTTGACCCGCAGATGGCGCAGCGTGGCGTGGATGATCGGGCCGATGGCCAGCGCATAGAGCAGCGTGCCCACACCGAGGTTGCCTCCGAGTAGGTAGCCGACGATCACCACGGCAACCTCGATGCTGGTGCGGATCAGGCGAACCGAGCGACCGGTGATCCGCACCAGCCCGGTCATCAGCCCGTCGCGCGGGCCGGGGCCGAGCCGGGCCCCGATATAGGCGCCGGAGGCGATCCCGTTGATCAGCACCCCCGCCAGAAGAAACAGAAGCTGCGCGGGCAGGAGTTGCGGGCGGGGCAGCACCGCCAGGCAGCCGTCCAGCACGAGGCCGATCACCAGCACGTTCGCGATGGTGCCGAGGCCGGGTCGTTCCCGCAGGGGGATCCACGCGAGCAGCACCGTCGCACCGATGATGATGGACCACGCGCCGACGGTGAGGCCGAGGTGGTTGACCAGCCCCTGGGAGAGCACGTCCCACGGCAGCACGCCCAACCCGGCCGCCATCATCAGCGCCTCGCCCACGCCGAAGAACACCAGACCGACCATGAGCTGGGTGAGCCGGCGAATCGGCCGGTCGCGCACCGGGAGCGGGGCGAGGTCGGCCATGCAGCGCAGGCTATCCCGCGGACCTCGCGCATGCTTCACTGGCGTCATGGTCGAGGAGCGCACCAAGACGACGATGGTGGATGCCCGGGGTGCGATCCCGGGACGTCCGGGGCCGCTGCCCGGAATCCCCGAGCGCAATATCGTCCTGGGGACGTCGATGCACGAGTTCCGCCCGGGCACCGAGGTGATCTACCTGGCGTTCGGCTGCTTCTGGGGCGCCGAACGGATCATGTGGCGGCTTCCCGGCGTGGTCTCCACGGCCGCGGGCTACATGGGCGGCTACACCCCGAATCCCTCTTACACCGAGGTCTGCACGGGTTGCACCGGGCACACCGAGACCGTCTTGGTGGCTTACGACCCCGCCGCGACCAGCGCCGAACTGATGCTCAAGACGTTCTGGGAAAACCATGACCCGACCCAGGGGATGCGCCAGGGCAACGACGTCGGCACGCAGTATCGTTCGGCGATCTACTGGACGACCGCGGGTCAGGAGCGCGCGGCCCGCACGACGTACGACGCGTTCGGCACCGTCCTGCGCGAGGCCGGCGTCCCGCGCCCGATCACCACGGAACTGCTGCCCGCCGGCGGCGACCGGCGTCGCGACGAGGGGGTCGCCGGGCCGTTCTACTTCGCCGAGGACTACCACCAGCAATACCTCGAGAAGAACCCCGGTGGCTATTGCCTGCACGGGCCCAACGGGCTGACCTGCCCGGTCGGAGTGACCAGTGCGGATGGCGTCCCGGCGCAGATGGACCTCGACCCACCCGCCTGAGCCCGGCCCCGGCCTCCACCAGGGACGCGTATCAGCGGCGCACAGTGATCCGCAGGCCCTCCGACTCGCACCGCACCGAGGTGTCGCTCTGCTGCGCCGCCGCCGCGGTCGGCATGGCACACGTCCAGCCGAGGACCTCGCGCACGTTGGCGTTGCCGTGCGCGTCGTCGAGCGGCATCGCGAGATAGGTCTCCAGCACCCGCCGGGCCTGCTCGCAGGTCAGGTCGGTCCGGGCACGGTCGATTTCGACCACGCGCCCGCTGCCCGGCAGGCGCACCGCGCAGGCGGCGCCGACGCCCCCGTCACCGGTCGGAGCCGGGATCCGGGTGGTCGACGTCGTCCCAGGTGAGGTCGGCGGCTCGGGTCGGGGGGCCGTCGCGGTGGGGCGCGCGGCGCGGTACGTCGCGGGAGCCGGGCCCCGCGGCGCCGGCGCAGCAGGGTACGTCGGGGCCACCGGAGACTCACCCGCCGTGCTGATCGGGCCCGCCAGCGGCGTGGCCGGCGACGCGGTCGCGACCGGCCCGGCCGGCTGGTCCGGCGCAGATGGCGCGGTGCTCGCCGAGGCCACGGCCGGGGCGTCCCGACCGGGTGTCGTCGTCCCGCTGCCGCCGGCCGACGCGCACAGCCCCGCGGCCACCAACGTCCCGGCCACCAGCACCGTCGGCCGCCGCGCTGAGGAGAGCCACGCTGAAGGGAGCCGCGCTGGAGAAAGAACCACCGACGAGAGCCGGGCATCGCCCCGTTGGCGCGCACCGCGACGCGAGCCCCGCATCATGACCACATCCCCTGTCACTGCCCCCCCTGCCGCTGCGATCCTACTCGCCAGCGCTCGACCGGCAGTGACGAGAACTGCTGTGTCGCAGGGTCATTCCAGCGGCGTCGGGCACCCCGATCGGCGCGCCGGCCGCGGTCGGCTCAGGAGGGCGACGAAGCCACCTGTCGTCCCAGCCAATCGCCCTGATCCTGGAGCTTGGTCAGCACCGACAACAGGGCCTTCTCCCGGCGGGTGAGGTCTGCGGTCGCCGCCTCGTCGCGGCCGGTCTTGCGGGCGTCCGGGGTGTAGGTGCCCAGCGGGTCGGGCCCCTGGGCGGCACGGGCTGCCGCATAGGCCTCCCAGGTCGCCCCGTCGGTGTTCGCGGCCACGCCCGACAGCGCCCGGGCGGTCGCGGTCAGGCGACCCGTCGTGCCCTCGACGTCGGCGTCGAACGCGGCGGCCAGTTCGCGCCGGTCGAGCGCGGGCTGGTCGCGGCGGTCCAGGTGCAGTCCGGGCAGGGTCCTAGGTCCGCCGGGCCGCGTCCCGTCGTCCTCGGCCGGTTCGCCCGGGACCGAACCGGGAGCTCCGGCGGCACCGGCGCCGGGCAGCCCCGCGGCCGGCCCGAGGCCCAGCGCGATCCGGACGCTGTCCGCCGTGCCGGTTGCGCCCGCGGCGGTGGCCGTTTCGATGACGGCCCTGGAGCGGTCCACCAGCCGGGCGGCCAGGTCGACCGCGGCACCATTGCGGCGGCGTACGCCGATGTCGAAGGCCCGGCCGGGATCGGCGCGGTGCACCTCGAGGGTCACCCCGGGCAGCACGTCGGCGACAACATTCGTGGCCGACTGGCGAACGGCGGCGGTGCGGCCCTGCTGCCGGACCTCCACCATCGTGTCGTGCGCCGCGGTGAGCGCCACGGCGCGGCCCAGCACGGACGATGCGGTCGGTGGCTGCAGACCATTGGTGATCGTGATGTTCTCGCCGCGGCCGCTCGCGAGGGACTCCAGGCGCAGTTGCACGGTGCCGCCGGTGAGCTGGTTGAGCGAGGCACGCACCCCGGCGCTGGACTGGTTGATGTAGCTGACCAGGTCGGCGGGCGTGGGATAGCGACCGACGTCGATCACGGTGGTGAGCTCCGCCGCCGTCCCGAGGCGTTCCACGATCCCGATCGTGGTCTCGCGGCCATCGCCCAGCGGGCTGTCCGGGTGGAACGACTGGGCCGTGGCCACGACCCCGCCGGCGGCGACGGCGAGCACGCGGACGGTGGCCAGACCGGCCGGTGCGTCCCCGCTCACATGCGGGGTGGCGATGCCGGGCGCCCCCGAGACCACGCTCGTCGCCGGGGCGGTCGCTCCGGGCACCGTGGCCGCCGCAGTCACCGTCCCGAGGTCGGCGAGAGCCGCCCGCAGCGGGCCGACGGTGGTCTCCGGGGAGGGCCGCGGTGGGGCGACCGCGCTGGTCTCGATGGCGCCGAGCAGCAGGTCCGACCCGCGCACCGCCGAGGGCACATCGCCCTGCGTGAGCCGGGAGACGATGTTCTCGACGCCCGCGGCGACCTGGGCGTACGCCGCGCTGCTCGCGGCGGCGTGGGCCAGCTCGCGCAGCATGCCGCCCAGCGCCGCCGAGGTGGCCGGGCCGCCGGGTACCGTCGGGCCCGCCGGGTCGCCGGCCTGCTCGGCGAGCAGGCTCAGGACCGCCGTACCGGTCCCGCTGAGCCCCGCCAGGATGCCGTTGTAGGTGCCGAGGCGGCTCGCCAGTACGCCGGAGGAGGGCGCCAGCGGACGACCGTCGGCGAAGGCGATCTGCGCCGCGCCGTCGATGCCCGTGCCGGCCTCCAGGGGGTAGGCCTGCCCGCCACTGACCAGCGGTCGGCCCGCGACCGCGACGTCGAGCCCGGCGGGGGTCGCCGACGTGGCCGTGGCCCCGGTCAACCTGGCCAGCGACACGACGAGTTGTTCGCGCTGGCGGGCCAGGGTGTCGGGGATCGGTCGGCCGCTCTCGACGGCGGCGCCGATGCGGCTGTTGAGGTCGGCCACCCGGGCCGAGGAATCGTTCACGTCGCCCACCGCACGGGCGATCCCGTCGCGCACGACGGCGGCGTAGTCGTTGACCGCCTGCCGCAGCCGGCGGACGTCCTCCGCGGCGCGCGCGAGACTCGCCCGGACGGCATCGGCGTCGCGGGCGGCGTCCGGGTCGGGCTCGCGATCGCGCTCGGGCTGCCTCGGGGCACCCTCGACAGCGTCGGCACGAGCGGCGGCGTCGGCTCGGGCCGCGGCGTCATCACGGGCCGCAGCATCGCTTCGGGCGGCGGCGTTTCGAGTGGCGGCGCCGGCTCGGTCGCCCTGGGCCTCGGCCAGCGCGGCGGCCGCGCGGGCCGCCTCGGCCTGCGCCGCAGCGGTGATCAGATCGGCTCGGATGGCAGCCTCGCGCCGAGACCTGGCGGATCGCTGCTCGGACTCGTCGTCGCGGTTCGTCAGGCTGACGTCTTGGGCGGCGCGCGCGTCCGGGCGGTCGCGCTCCGCCTCCGGCCACACGTCCGCCAGGCTCCGTCGTGCGGCGTCGCCGGGTTCGGCGACCGCCCGCTCGGCACCGACCAGGTCGCTGCGGCGGGCCGCGAGCAGGCCGCTGACGGCCTGGGCCCGCAGGGAGGTCGCGGAGAGCGGCGGTAGTTCGACCTTGGCCTGGGTCACGGTCGGGGTGGCGCTCGGCACGCTCCCGCCACCGCCGGCGCGCCCCTCTTGGCGGGCACCCACCCGGGTCGCCGAGGTCGCGGCAAGCACCGGCGTGACCCGGTGGGTCCCGATGGGGTCGAGCGAGAAGCTCCCGTGCGCCATGGCCGTCTCATCCGTGAGTGTGGGCCCGCTGGGCCCAGAGCTGTCCGATAGCCGTACCGGGGAACGGAAGGGCCCTGCCGGAGGTTGCGCATCGACTCGGGCGGCACGCGATGGCCGGCGAGACTTCTCCAGTACGTCGTCCTGATCGGCAGGAGAGCCGCCGACCTGAGCGATCCGCGGTGCAGATCCGGGCTGAGATAGCGTGGTTTCGCCCCGCCTACCCGCGCCCGCCGGACGGCCGGAGCGCACGACTCGGAGGAGCTCATGGGACGCGCCCGACGCGCGCGCAGGATCGCCGCCGCCGCGGCCTACGGTGGGGGCCTGGGCTTCGCCGGTGTCGGCGCCGCGGGCCTGGTGGGCTATTGGACGATCAAGGCCGAGGCCCGGCACGCCCGGCGGCGAATCGGCAAGCCGTTCGAGACCTTCCCCGACGCCAGCGACCGGTACGGCGTGGGGGTTGGCGACCCCATCGACCTGGTGGTGCTGGGCGACAGCCTGGCGGCCGGCGTAGGCAGTCAGAGTCGCTACGAGACCATCGGCGGGATCCTCGCCGTGGGGATCGCGGCCCTGGCCGGGCGGCCCGTCCGACTCACCAACGTCGCGGCCAGCGGTGCCGAAGCGTCCTGGCTTGAGGAGCAGGTCAGCCGGGCCCTCGCCGAGGTACCGGCCCCGCACTGCGCGGTGATCTCGATCGGCGGCAACGACGTCACCCACCGCATCGACCGGGCGGTGTCGGTGCGTCACCTGGAGCACGCCGTACGACGGTTGCGGCAGACCGGGGCCGAAGTCGTCGTCGGTACCTGCCCCGACCTGGGCACCATCGAGCCGTTGGCGCAGCCGCTGCGGCTGCTGGTGCGGCGCTGGGCCCGGGACATGGCCGCCGCGCAGACCGTGGCGGTGGTGGAGGCCGGCGGCCGGACCGTCTCGCTGGGCGACCTGCTCGGGCCGCACTTCGTGGCGATGCCGGAGGAGATGTTCAGCGCGGACCGGTTCCATCCCTCGCCGGCGGGCTACGCGCAGGCGGCGGCGGCGCTGCTGCCGAGCGTGGCGACTGCGCTCGGGCTGTGGCCGGTCGACCCCGAGGAACCCGACCCGGACCGGCTGCGCGGCGAGGGAGTGACCAGCGTGGCGGACGCGGCGACCCGCGCCGTACGGATGCCGGGCAGCGAGGTCAGCGGAGCCGACGTGGGGGGTCGCGAGCGCGGACCCGGAGGCCGGTGGGCGATGCTCCGGCGGCGGCTTCGGCTGGTCCCGGACTCGGCCCGAGTCATGGCGCAGGATGCCATCGACGATGACTGAGGGCGTCGGGCACGGTCGATGCGAGGGCAGCGGTGCGCTGACCCTGACTGCGGGACCGTTCGGATCAGAGCGCCTGGCGCAGCTGCGCCAGACGCTCTGCCAGGGCCTCCCGGGCGTTCGGTTGCGGGGCGCGGTGTTGGGCGACGTCGTACGTGAGGGTGACCAGCTGGTCGTACGCCGCAGCCGGGCCGAGATCCGGGATCTGCGCGGCACCCGGCGTACCGGAGCATTCGTCGGCGAACTCCTGGGCGAGCGCACGCAGCGCCGGAGCATGCTCGAGCGCCCGGGGCAGCGGCAGCGTGTGCCACCGCGCACCCAGGCGCTCGAGTTCGGCGCGCGCCGCATCCGGAACCGGATGCGGCGCGGCCGAGGGGGTCATGGCGATCCCGCCCGCGATAGTGACGCGACGTCGAGGCGTCAGTCGCGGAACTGCGCGATGAGGCGCAGGATCTCCAGGTAGAGCCAGACCACGGACACGATGAGGCCGTGGGCGAGCAGCCAGGAGTACTTCTCCGGCATCTGCTGGCGGACCGCCTGGTCGATGGAGTCGAAGTCCATCGCGAGGGTGTACGCCGCGAGCCCGACGACGAACAGCGACAGGCCGATGCCGAGCGGCGTGCCGAACGGGAACAGGCCCCAGCCGTTGTTGGTGCCGGCGAACATCGCGAAGCCGAGGCTGACCAGGCTGAAGATCAGGTAGCCGATGATCGCCATGCCGACGATGCGGCGCGCCTTGGCGGTCACCTTGATGAAGCCGGTCTTCCAGCCGACGAACATCGCGACGAACACACACAACGTCGCCAGGACGGCGGTGCCGACCAGACCCGGCCAGCGGGCCTCGAAGACCCGGCTGATGGACCCGACGAACAGGCCCTCCAGGGCGGCGTACGCGATGATCAGCGGCACGCTGATCTTCTTCATGAAGGCGATGGCCAGGCCGACGGCCAGGCCGCCGAACATGCCGACCATCCACAGCGTCATGCCGAGGCCCTGGTTGGTGGACATCGTGAACCAGCTGAAGACGGTGGTCACCAGCAGGATGCTGAACAGCGTCAGGGACTTCATCAGCACGTCGTCGATGGTGACGCGGCCCATCTGCACGGGGCCCGCCGACGGCTGCTGGTACATCTGGTTGAGCTGGTCGGGGCTCATCTGGCCGTAGCGGCCCTGCTGAGCGTAATTCGGGCTGTCCTGCACCTGGCCGGGCTGGCCGTAGCCCGGCTGTCCGTAGCCGCCCTGGCCCTGCTGGCCGTAACCCTGGCCCTGGCCCTGGCCGTACCCCTGCGGGAACGACGCCTGACCGGGACCGAAGCCGGCATAGCTGCCCTGCTTGGCCTCTTTGTCGATCCGGTTGAAGACGGGGTTGCTCATGGAGACGGTTCCTCCGTGGTTGTCGCGCGCGGGTCGCGCAGGCATCGGTGCAACGCAGGTGAACCTCACCTCGTTCCCGAACCGTCCACGATCCGAGAAGCGCAGGTGAGTGCCCCCGACGGGATTCGAACCCGCACCACAGCCATTTTAAGTGGCGCGCCTCTGCCAGTTGGGCCACGGGGGCCCGATCAGGCTATCCGACCCCGGTTCGGCGGCCCGGCGCGGCGCGGGCCACCGGCCCACACGAACTGCTGCGTGACAGGACACCGTCAGACTTCGTCGGCGTCACCACGCCCGCCAGCGCTGGGCCCGGACGTCTGGTCTACCCCCGGCGCGACGTGCGGCGCCGTACGCCTGTTCCACGCGGGCGAGCACGCGCGCCGGATCGTCCCGGATCGAGGAGGGCGCCAGGGGCAGGACGCGTACGCCGTGCGCCACGAGATCCCCGTCCCGCTCAACCGTGGGCACCCACCGCGCCCCGTCGTGCCAGCGCCGCGAATGCACCATCACCGCGAGCCCCACATCGTCGAACCACCCGTCCGGGGTGAGCAGACGGCGGTCGGACGCGCTGAAGAGGTCGGGATTGCACCACATCTCGGGCAGCCGCGCACTGCGCTCGACCAGGCTAAACAGCCCCGACTCCGGCACCGACCAGACCCCTTCGGCGGCGGTGGCGATGGCCCGCTCGGCGCGAGCGCGACCGGCCGAAGCGAGCCGATCGTTCATCGCGGCGAGGTCGGCCAGCCGCACCAGGCGACGCTGCAGTGCCTCGATGACGATGGCCTCGGCACGTTCCCGGCCAGGAGCCTCGCGGGCCGCCTCCACGACGGCGCGGTCGTGGCCCACCAGCGCCAAGCGCCCGCTCTCGAAGACGTCGTAGGGGACCATGGTCCGCCGGATGGACGCCCAGCGTACGTCGCGCGAGCTGCGGTTCCTCGGCACCAGCAGGCGGATGGGCCCGCGCTGGTCGGCATGCTCGAGCCCGTACCACGCCGCCGCGCTGGCCCCGGTCACGACGGCACCCGGCCCGGCGTACAGCAGCCCGGCGATCAACCGCTGTTCCCTGGTCAGCGGCACCCGGACGACATGGATGACACCGGGCAACACGCTGTGCCAGTGCCGAGCCAACCCCCAGCGGATCGCCGCGTCGGTCAGCCCGGCCTCCCGCGCCTGCGCCCGGGTGAACAGGTCGCACTGGCGGCGCAGGACGTCCGCGAGCTGTGGGGGCCGCATCGCGCCAGTGAACTCCGGAACGCGCCGGCGCCGTCGGGCGCCGTGGCGAGCGTGTGGACAACCGCCCGATGCCCACGTGTGCCCTGGCGAGCTGTGGACAACTCGGCGAACCCCACTCCCCACGACAGCCCTCGCGACACCATTGCTGCTGCGCACACGGCAGCAACCCTGTCGCGACGCCTGCCACACCGAGCCGCAGCCCCGACTTCAGCCGCCCAGGGCGGCGGCGATCGCGGCGTCGAGCATGGGTTGCGTGAGTTTGCCGGTGAAGGTGTTCTGCTGGCTGACGTGATAGCTGCCGACCAGCCGAACGGCCCGCCCGTCCGGGGTGGCGACGGCGGCAAGGGCGCCGTGTGTGAACGGTACGGCGGGTCGCGGCGTCGCCCAGCCCGCCCGGCGCAGCACACCCAGCGTCGCGTCCCAGCCGATCTTGCCGAGGGCCAGGATCCCGACCAGCGACCCGCCGACCAGTGCCAGCTCCCGGTCCAGCCACGGCGCGCAGGCCGCCCGCTCGGCCGGCGTCGGCTTGTTCGCGGGGGGCGCGCAGTGCACCGGCGCCGCGATCCGCGCGCCCACCAGCTCCTGACCGTCCCCAGCGGCGACGCTGGTCGACTGGGTAGCCAGCCCGGCCCGGTGCAGCGCGGCATAGAGCCAGTCCCCGCTGCGGTCGCCGGTGAACATCCGACCGGTGCGGTTGGCGCCGTGCGCGGCTGGTGCCAGCCCGACGACGAGCAGGCGCGGGACAGGGTCGCCGTACGACGGCACGGGCCGGCCCCAATACGGCTGGTCCGCGTACGCCGCCCGCTTGCCCACGGCCACCTCCTCGCGCCACCCCACCAGCCGCGGACAGGCCGCGCATACCGCGACCAGGGCCCCCAGTTCGGCCAGATCGGCGGCCCCGGCAGCCCGAGCGGCGACCTCTTCGGGCGTGCGGCACACGGGCGTCGCGGGACCCGACGGGTCCCCCGGCCAGCCCGTACCGGGCCGCACGGGTGAGGCGAACGCGCCGCCCACCAGCGGGTGCGGCAGGAGCGGTACGCCCAGCTCAGGCATCGCTCGCCAGGCCCAGCGCGATCCCGTCGAGGATGTCGTGGACGCTGGTCACCACCGCGGCGCCGCCCGATTGCTCGTGCACCCGCTCGATGATCGCCGCCCACACCAGCGCGCCCGCGCCGATGACGTCGACGCGGCCGGGATGCATGGAGGGCAGCGCCGCCCGCTGCTCCCGCGACATCGCCACCAGCTCCGCGCACGCGGCCAGGGTCTCCGGCACGGTGAGGGCGGCGAGGTGGACGCGGTGGTGCTCGTACGCCGTGAGCCGCAGCGCATGGGCCGTCACCGTCGTCACCGTGCCGGCCAGCCCCACCAGGGTGGCGACCTCGCCCAGCCCGATGGCCCGCTCCGCGGCGTCCACTGCGGCATCCGCCTCGGCTCGCAGCGCCGCTACGTCCGCGGCGGTGGGCGGGTCGGCGGGCCGATGCCGCTCGGTCAGCCGCACGCACCCCAGATCCAGGGACACCGCCCGGTCCAACCCCATCGCGCCGCGCGCGAACTCGGTGGATCCCCCGCCGTGGTCCACCACCAGATAGTCGCCGGGGTGCCCGGCCCCGGCCACTGCGGCGGTCGCACCGCGGTAGGACAGCGCGGCCTCCTGCCGTCCCCCGATCACCTCGGGCGCGAGGTCACGGCCCCAGTCGTACGGCGCGAAGGCCGCCCGCACCCCCGCCACGAAGTGGGCGGGGGTGCGGGCGTCCCGGGACGCCGAGGTCGCCACGAACCGCGCCCGGGCGACGCCGAGTTCGGCGCAGATCCCGGCGTATTCCCTGGTCAGATCAAGCGCCCGGGTCATCGCCGCGGGCCCGATGGCCCCGGTCGCATCGACGCCCTCGCCGAGCCGGACCACCTCCGTGCGGCGCACCACGTCGCGCAGCCCCCCGTTATCGGTCTCGGCCACCAGCAGGCGCAGCGAGTTGGTGCCGCAGTCGATCGCCGCGACCCTCACGACGTACCACCCTGCGCCGCGCCCGACCCGCCAGCACCCGGCACACACGGCCCCGCCGCGGCCCAGTCGGTCAGCATCGCCAGCGCCTCGTCCCCGAACGGGTTCACCCCGGGCCCGGCGGCCAGCGCATGCGCCACCAGCACGTGCAGACACTTCACCCGGGTGGGCATGCCCCCGGCGGAGACCCCGGCGATCTCGGGCACCTCGCCCAGCACGGCGCGCCGCGCCAGATAGTCCTCGTGAGCCCTCGCGTAGCGCCCCGCCAACTCCGGGTCGGCAGCCAGTCGCTCGGTCATCTCGCGCATCAGCCCCGTCGTCTCCAGCGTCGAGATCGCGCCGGTCAGGCGGGGACAGGTGGCATAGAAGGTGGTGGGGAACGGGGTCCCGTCGGCCAGCCGGGGCTGCGTCGCCAGCACGTCCGGCAGCCCGCAGCCGCAGCGGTGGGCCACACCGGCGACGCCGCGGACCTCGCGGCCCAACTGCGCCGTCGTCGCCGCCAGGTCGGCGGTGCTCGCCGGGGGGTACGTCGGGCGCCGGTGCGGACCCGGCGCGCTCACCGTCCGGAACCCGGATCCGTCGGGGACTCCGGCGCCGTGGTGGTCGTGGTGTTGGCGCCCGGGGACCGCGTCGAACCTGGCGGCGCGACCGGGTCACCGCCCGCGCCGGGCACCGACTGCGCGGCCGACGGCGTCTGGGTGGGCGTCGTGGTGGGCGCGTCGGTCGGGGTCGGCACGGTGTTCCCGTCCAGTCGCGTGGTGCCGCGCCCGATGCCGTCGGTGAGCTCGACGGAGGTCCACAGCTGGGTGTACCAGCTCATCTGGTCCTCATTCGTCGGCGCGACCATCTGGCCGCGCACCTGACCGGCGCGGGTGTCCGCGAGCTTGTCGGCGCCGATGACGGTGAACGCGACCTCGCCGGGCTTGACGAACTTCAGGCGTTGTCGAGCCTGTTGCTCGACGTACGCCGGGTCGGACCAGCGGGCCTTGTCCTCGGTCAGGGCCTGCACGGTCTGCTCCTGCTGGGCGACCGTGCTGCGCAACTCGGCCAACTCGCGACGCTGCTCATACCAGGCCCGCACGGTCGGCACCAGCATCAACGCCAGCAGGACGACGACGGCGCCGAGAATGGCCAGCCGCCGGGTCGGGCCGGTCAGCCTGGTCAGCGGGTCGGGGAGCCGGCGCGAGGAGCCGTCGGCGCGCCGGCCGGGTGCCTCGCTGCGACCTGCGGTGGGGCGAACCGCCTCGCCCACCCGGCCCGGCGTACCGGTCCGCGGCGGACGCCCCCCGGGGGCCCGCCGGGTACGACCCGACGAGCCCCCGGGGCGACGATTGCCTGCCGTCATGTCAGCCCTGCGCGCCCTTGAAGCGCGGGAAGGCCGAGGCGCCGGCGTAGACCGCCGCGTCGTCGAGGTCTTCCTCGATGCGCAGCAGCTGGTTGTACTTGGCGACACGCTCGGAGCGGGCCGGGGCACCGGTCTTGATCTGGCCGCAGTTCGTGGCGACGGCCAGGTCGGCGATGGTGGTGTCCTCGGTCTCGCCGGAGCGGTGGCTCATCATGCACTTGTAGCCGGCGATCTGGGCCATCGTCACGGCGTCCAGCGTCTCGGTGAGCGAGCCGATCTGGTTGACCTTGACCAGCAGCGCGTTGGCGGTGTTGGTGTCGATGCCCCGCTTGAGCCGCTCGGGGTTCGTGACGAACAGGTCGTCGCCGACCAGCTGCACCTTGTCGCCGAGGCGCTCGGTGATGGCCTTCCAGCCCTCCCAGTCGTCCTCGTTCAGCGGGTCTTCGATGGAGACCAGCGGGTACGCCGCGACCAGCTCGGCGTAGTAGTCGATCATCTCGCCGGCGCTCTTCTTGCCGCCCTCGAAGGTGTAGCCGCCGTCCTCGTAGAACTCGGAGGCCGCGACGTCCAGGGCGACGGCGACGTCCTTGCCGAACTCGTAGCCGGCGGCGGCGATGGCCTCGCCGATCAGGTCGAGCGCGGCGCGGTTGCTGTCCAAGTTGGGCGCGAAGCCACCCTCGTCGCCCAGGCCGGTGGCCAGGCCCTTGTCGTGCAGCACCTTCTTGAGCGAGTGGTAGACCTCGGTGCCCATCCGCAGCGCCTCGCGGAAGCTCTCGGCGCCGATCGGGGCGATCATGAACTCCTGGATGTCGACGTTGGAGTCGGCGTGCGACCCACCGTTGAGGATGTTCATCATCGGCACGGGCAGCACGTGCGCGTTCGGGCCACCGACGTAGCGGTAGAGGGGCAGACCGGCAGAGTCGGCCGCCGCGCGAGCCACCGCGAGGGAGACGCCGAGGATCGCGTTCGCGCCCATCGACCCCTTGTTGTCGGTGCCGTCGATCGCCAGCATCTCGCTGTCGATGAGGCGCTGGTCGGCCGCGTCGAAGCCGAGCAGCCGCGGCTGCAGGTCCTCGACCACGTGCTCGACGGCCTTCTCGACGCCCTTGCCCAGGTAGCGGCCCTTGTCCCCATCGCGCAGCTCGACGGCCTCGAAGGCACCGGTGGAGGCGCCGCTCGGGACGGCCGCGCGGGCCATCGTCCCGTCTTCGAGCACGACCTCGACCTCGACGGTCGGGTTGCCCCGCGAGTCGAGGATCTCACGCGCGCCAATTGCCTCGATGCTTGCCACGAAAATCTCCTTGCGACGGAATCGGGTTGGGTACGGTGCGAGCCTACAAGCCGGGCCGTCCTTGCGGCGCCGGGGCGAAGCCTCGCGCGGCCTGGTCGCCGGGTGGCCGCTGGGGATGCCCCGCCGGCCTGCCGGTTGGCCGGCCCGTCGACCGGAATTCACCTGATCCGTCCCGTCGCGTTTCCCCTTCGTCTCGTCGTTGCTCGATCGCGTCGGTGACGTCCCGGGCGAAGCCACCGACGCATCGGTCAGACCGGTGCGTGCGCCGGTGGTGGTGCCCGCGAGCGCCGCCGACCACATCATGGTGCCCGATGCGAGCGCGCCCGCCCCGGAGGCGGTCGTGCAGTACGTCGTGTCGCCGTACGACGTGCCCCTGAGCACACGACACCGGCGCGCTACCGGCGAGCTACAGCCGGCGGTTCGTGCAACACGAGAAGCCGGACCACCCGCGTCGAGTCACAGGCCGCTGGTTTCGATCCGGGCCAGGGTGCCACGCAGCGCGGTCGCCGGGTCGACGCCCGCCGCGCGAGCGGCCAGGACCAGGGCGAGCGCCTGCGCTCCGACGTCTTCCCCGGCGGCGGCCTGGTGGGCGATGTCGAGCCGGCCGGCCCGCTCCAGCCGCGCCACCACCTTGGCGGCTCGCTCCAGACCCGCCATGCCGCGCGGGATGCCGTCGAAGACGCTGGTGCGATCCGGCTTCTCGGCCGCTTTGAGCTCCTCCCAGCGGGCCTCGACCTGCGCCGCCGTCCGCGCGTCGCCATCGGCGAAGACGTGCGGGTGGCGTCGGCGCAACTTGGCCGCGATACCCCGGGCGATGTCGTCGAGGTCGAACCCCTCGGCCCCGGCCTCCTGAGCCACCCGGGCATGGAACACCACCTGCAGCAGCAGGTCGCCGAGCTCCTCGCGCACGTGGTCGCGGTCACCGGTCTCGATCGCCTCGGCCAGTTCGAAGGCCTCTTCGACGGCGTACGGCGCGAGGGAGGCGTGCGTCTGTTCGGCGTCCCACGGGCACCCGCCGGGCGACCGCAAGACGTCCATGACCTCGACGAGCTCCGCGACGCCGGCCAGGTCCGGACGCGGCGGTCGGGCGCTCACGCCAGGCTCACGGCGATGTCGAGGGTGCGGGCGCTGCGGGCGCTGCCGGAGTCGTCGTGGCCGGTGCGGGAGCCGGTGCTGCCGGTGTCGCGGGGGACGGGGTCGCGGGTGCAGGTGCGGGGCCCTCGGGCAGCGTCGTGGGGTTGCCGGTGGGCTGCGGCGTCGAGGGCCCTTCCTGGGCCGGGGCCGGCGTCGGGGTGGGGACCATCCAGTTCGGGCTCGGCGCGGCGAGCGTGAGACCGCGACGGTCGAAGGTGCCGTACTTCGGGTTCACGGTCACGGTCGACTTCTGGATCAGCTCGACGGCCTTCGGCTGCGTCTGGCCGTTCATCACCACGCTGAGCGCGGTCACGTCCTGGAATGCCTTGACCGTCGCGGCGTTCCATTCGGGGGGCAGCTCCCCCTGCGGGACGCCGGCCTCCAGCTGTTGGATGGCCGCCTCGGGGGAGACCGTGGGGACCCGCAGCTCCACGGCATGGTCCTGCACGATCTGGGCCATGATCAGCGCCGGCAGGACGTCGCCCACCGTGACGTCGCGGTTTCGCGGCAGCTTGGCCAGGTCGTTGACGACCGCCCACACGTCGGCGTCCTTGATCACGTGGCCGTCCACCACGGCCGCCGCCGCAGGATCGGCGCTGCCGCAGCCGACGAGCCCGGTGGCGGCGAGTCCGAGGGTAGCCGCCACCCCGAAGTGGGTCAGACGAGGCTTCACGGTGGGTCCTTTCCAGCACGAACGTCTCCAGGGGCGAGCCTACCCCCGGCCGACATGCCGCTCGGGGCGCGACCTTCCGCGGATCGCCGCCTGCTGTGGCCGCAGTCCGGCGCTGCGGTTAGCGTGACGATGGAAAGAGACCCAGATCACTATCGCGTTCAACGTCGAACGGAGAAGCACATGACGGTTTACGCCCGCCCTGGTTCCGCGGACAGCTCGATCGAGGTCAAGGACCGCTACGAGCACTACATCGGGGGCGAATGGGTGGCCCCGGTCAAGGGCGACTACTTCGAGAACATCACTCCGGTCACGGGGCAGGTCTTCACCCGCATCGCCCGCGGCACGGCCGAGGACATCGACGCGGCCCTGGACGCGGCGCACCGCGCGGCCGACGCCTGGGGCAAAACCTCTGCCACGGAGCGGTCCAACATCCTGCTGGCCATCGCCGACCGCATCCAGGCCAACCTGACCGACATCGCGGTTGCGGAGACCTGGGACAACGGCAAGGCGGTCCGGGAGACCCTCAACGCCGACATCCCGCTGGCCATCGACCACTTCCGATATTTCGCCGGCTGCATCCGCGCCCAGGAGGGCGGCATCAGCCAGATCGACGAGACGACGGTGGCTTATCACTTCCACGAGCCGTTGGGTGTGGTCGGCCAGATCATCCCGTGGAACTTCCCGATCCTGATGGCGGTGTGGAAGCTGGCCCCGGCCCTGGCCGCAGGCAACTGTGTGGTGCTCAAGCCGGCCGAGCAGACGCCCTGGTCGATCCTGAAGCTCTTCGAGATCATCGGGGACCTGTTGCCGGCCGGGGTCGTCAACATCGTCAACGGGTTCGGCGTGGAGGCCGGCAAGCCGTTGGCGTCCTCGCCGCGGATCGCCAAGATCGCGTTCACCGGCGAGACCACGACCGGGCGGCTGATCATGCAGTACGCGTCGCAGAACATCATCCCGGTGACCCTGGAGTTGGGCGGCAAGAGCCCCAACATCTTCTTCGAGGACATCGCCGAGTCCAAGGACGCCTTCTACGACAAGGCGTTGGAGGGCTTCGCGTTCTTCGCGCTGAACTCCGGTGAGGTCTGCACCTGCCCCTCCCGCGGGCTGATCCAGGCCTCGATCTACGACGGCTTCCTGGCGGACGGCATCGAGCGGGTGCGCGCCGTCAAGCAGGGCGATCCGCTGGACGACACCACGATGATGGGCGCCCAGGCCAGCAACGATCAGTTCGAGAAGATCCTGAGCTACATCGACATCGGCCGCCAGGAGGGCGCCACGGTGCTGACCGGCGGGGAGCGGATCGACCTCGGTGGGGACCTGTCCGGGGGGTACTACGTGCAGCCGACGGTCTTCGAGGGCCGCAACGAGATGCGGATCTTCCAGGAGGAGATCTTCGGTCCGGTCGTCTCGGTGACGCGGTTCGCCGACGATGCCGAGGCGTTGGCTATCGCGAACGACACCCTCTACGGGCTGGGCGCCGGCGTGTGGTCGCGGCATGTGCACCGGGCGTACGCGATGGGCCGCGCCATCAAGGCCGGCCGGGTCTGGACCAACTGCTACCACCACTACCCGGCACACGCGGCGTTTGGCGGGTACAAGCAGTCGGGCATCGGTCGGGAGAACCACAAGATGATGCTGGAGCACTACCAGCAGACCAAGAACCTGCTGGTCAGCTACTCCCCCGATAAGTTGGGCTTCTTCTAAACCGTACGGCGCCGCCGGCAGCACTCGTCGTACGGCGCCGCGACCCGCACCGCCCGCTCTACGGTGAGGCGCCGCTCTTACCCACGGTGAGGCGCCTCTCTTACCCACGGTGAGGCGCCTCTCTTACCCACGGTGAGGCGCCTCTCTTACCCACGGTGAGGCGCCTCTCTTCACGGGGAGAGGACTCCCGTCTGCACGGGAGTTCTCACGACGTGAGGGGAGGCGCCTCGCCAACGACGCATGGTGAGGCGCCTCGCCACGTAGCCCGCTCACCGACTCAAGGAGGTCGTCGTGTCCGTCCCGGAAGACAGCGAAGACAGTCGTCTATCGCCCGAGGATGAGGCGTGCCGCTTCACGGCGACTGCGATTGCGGAGCTGCCGACCGACGGGCCTAGTCGGGTGGCGGTCACACCCGCCGCGGCCGAACTGCTGGGCGTCGTGGTCGGGCGGCATGGGCCGGTCATGTTCCACCAGTCCGGCGGGTGCTGCGATGGCAGCTCGCCGATGTGCTATCCGGTCGGCGACTTCCTGACCGGCGATGCGGACGTGCTGCTGGGCACGCTCGACGTACCGGGCTTGGACCCCATCGAGGTGTGGATCGGCCGGCTGCAATGGCAGGCGTGGAAGCACACCCGGCTGACGATCGATGCCGTGCCCGGGCGCGGCGCCGGCTTTTCGCTGGAGGGGCCGGAGGGGATGCGTTTCCTGACCCGATCCCGCCTGTTCACCGACGAAGAACGGGCCGTTCTCCAGGCCTGACCGGGATCCCGGGCGCACGTTTCGAGTGCCCGGGTCACCCAGTGGGTCTTGCGGACACCACACCACGTGATCCCGCCCCGACAAAGGTGTCCCCCGGTCGCAAAAAGGTCCCGGGAAACAGCTAACGCCGTACGGCGTCCGCCGGCGCACCCGTGCGGGTCAGCTCCATCAGCATCACCTCGCGGATCAGCTGCGCCGCCCAGTCGAGCACGGCCTTGTCCCGCAGCGGTCGCCCGCCGACCGGTGCCGTCTTGGGCATCGGCACCAGGATCTGCCGGATCGCCGGCTTGACCACGGTCCCCTTGTAGAGCCGCTGCAGCCGCATCGACCGGCTCTCCGGGAGCTCCACCGGCCCGAACCGCACCGACGCACCCTGCACCCCGATGTCGGCGATCCCGGCGGCGCGCGCAACCGTACGAAGCCGCGCCACCTCGACCAGGTTCTCGGCCGCCGGCGGCAGCGTCCCGTATCGGTCCACCAGCTCGGCCACGATCTCGTCCAGCTCGGCCTCGTCGACCACCTGGGCGAGCTTCTTGTACGCCTCCAACCGCAGCCGCTCCCCCGGCACGTACTCATGCGGCAGATGCGCGTCCACCGGCAGCTCGATCTTGATCTCCACCGGCGCCTCGGCCCGGTCGGGGTCGCGGAAGTCGGCCACGGCCTCACCGACGAGCCGCACGTAGAGGTCGAAGCCCACCCCCGCGATGTGACCGGACTGTTCGCCGCCGAGGAGGTTTCCGGCCCCGCGGATCTCCAGGTCCTTCATCGCCACGGCCATGCCGGCGCCGAGGTCGGTGTGCGAGGCGATCGTCGCGAGCCGGTCGTGCGCGGTCTCGGTCAGCGGCTGCCCGGCCGGGTAGAGGAAGTAGGCATAGGCCCGCTCCCGACCTCGGCCGACCCGCCCGCGCAGCTGGTGCAGCTGAGACAGGCCCAGGACGTCGGAGCGGTCCACGATCAGGGTGTTGGCGTTGGAGACGTCCAGGCCTGTCTCCACGATGGTGGTGCACACCAGCACGTCGGCCCGCTTCTCCCAGAAGTCCACCACGACCTGCTCGAGCCGCGCCTCGCCCATCTGCCCGTGCGCGGTGGCGATCCGCGCCTCGGGCACCAGCTCGCGCAGTCGGGCCGCGGTCTTCTCGATGGACTGCACACGGTTGTGCACGAAGAACACCTGTCCCTCACGCAGCAGCTCACGCCGGATGGCGGCGACCACCTGCTTCTCGTCGTAGCCGCCCACGAAGGTCAGCACCGGGTGCCGCTCTTCCGGCGGGGTGGCCAGCGTCGACATCTCCCGGATGCCGGTGACCGCCATCTCCAGGGTCCGCGGGATCGGGGTCGCGGACATGGCCAGCACGTCGACGTTGGTGCGCAGCGCCTTGAGCTGTTCCTTGTGCTCGACCCCGAAGCGCTGCTCCTCGTCGATCACGACCAGCCCGAGATCCTTGAACTTCACCTCCGCGGACAGCAAGCGGTGCGTGCCGATGACGAGGTCCACCGAACCGTCCCGCAGCCCCTCGACGACGGCCTTGGCCTCGGCATCACTCTGGAACCGCGACAGCGCCTTGACCCGGACCGGGAACTGGGCATATCGCTCGGAGAACGTCACATAGTGCTGCTGGACGAGCAGCGTCGTCGGCACCAGCACGGCGACCTGCTTGCCGTCCTGGATCGCCTTGAACGCCGCCCGGACCGCGATCTCGGTCTTGCCATAGCCGACGTCGCCGCAGATCAGGCGGTCCATCGGCACCTCCTTCTCCATGTCGACCTTGACCTCGTCGATCGAGGACAGCTGGTCGGGGGTCTCGACGTAGGCGAACGCATCCTCCAGCTCCCGCTGCCACGGGCTGTCGGGAGCGAAGGCGTGCCCGCGGGTGGCCATCCGCGCCGAATACAGCCGGATCAGCTCGCCGGCGATCTGCTTGACGTGCCGCTTGGCCCGGGACTTCGTCTTGGCCCAGTCGGATCCGCCAAGCTTGTTCAGGGTCGGCGCCTCGCCCCCGACATAGCGCGTGACCTGGTCCAGCTGATCCGTCGGCACGAAGAGACGGTCGCCGGGTTGGCCCCGCTTGCTCGCGGCGTATTCCAGCACCAGGTATTCGCGCGTCGCCCCCTGCACCGTCCGCTGGGTCATCTCGACGAACCGACCCACCCCGTGCTGCTCGTGCACCACGAAATCGCCGGGCCGCAGCTGCAACGGGTCGACCTGATTGCGGCGCCGGGACGGCATCTTGCGCATGTCCCGCGTCGATCCGGCACCCCCCGCGGCGCCCTGCCCGATGAGGTCGGTCTCGGTGACGACCACGAGGTTCGCCCCCGGCGCGGTGAACCCGCGGGTCAGGCATCCCGTGGTGACGTGGACGACGCCGCCGTCGCCGAGGAAGTCCGCCCCGAGCCCCGCCGGTTCGAGCCGACACGGCACGCCCTGCTCGGCGAGCACCTCGGCCAGGCGCTTGCCCAGCCCGGATCCCTCGGTCACCACGGCGACCCGACGGCCCTCCTCGAGCGCCCAGCGCCGCAGCGCCTCGCGGATCGCCTCCCCGTCGCCCCGGTAGCCCGCGACGTCCTGGCTGGTCACCGTCACCGCGAGCGCCTCGTCGGCGCCGTCGGTGAACGCGGCCAGGGAGGCGTCGGCGGCGAAGGGCGTCATCGTCCACCAGGGCAGGCCAAGCTCCAGCGCATGCTCCCGCGCCCGCGCGACGGTCCAGAACGATCCCTCGCGCAGCACGTGCTGCAGGTCGATCGGTACGGCGGCGCCGGCCGCGGCACCCGACCAGCTCGCCGCCAGGAACTCCTCGCTGGTGGCGACCAGGTCGTGGGCCCGCGCCCGGACCCGCTCGGGATCCGAGACCAGCACCCGCGACCCCTGCGGCAGCACGTCGAGCAGTGACTCCATGCCGTCGACCAGCAGGACCGGTCCCAGCGACTCCATGCCCTCGACGGCGACACCGGCGGCGATCTTGGTGAGCAGGTCCGCCACGCCCGGCAGCGTGCCCACGAGCTCCGCGGCCCGCTCTCGGACGGCGTCGGTGAGCAGGATCTCCCGGCAGGGCGGCGCCCATAGACCATGCGGCGCGGCGTCCAGCGAGCGTTGGTCGGCAACCCGGAAGACCCGGATGTCGGTCACGCTGTCGCCGAAGAACTCCACCCGCACCGGATGGTCCTCGGTCGGCGGGAAGACGTCGAGGATGCCTCCCCGGACGGCGAATTCGCCACGCCGTTCGACCAGGTCCGTCCGGGCGTAGGCGGCGTTCGCCAGCGCCGTCACGACGTCCCCGAGCGGGCGTTCGTCGTCCACGTGCAGCGCCACCGGAACCAGCTCACCCAGTCCGCGCGCCAGCGGCTGGAGCAGGGCCCGCACGGGAGCCACCACGACGCGCAGCGGACCGTACGCCGGGTCGTGGGGGTCCGGATGCGACAGTCGCCGCAACACGGCCAGTCGGCGGCCGACCGTGTCGCTGCGCGGGCTGAGCCGCTCGTGGGGCAGGGTCTCCCAGCTCGGCAGATGGGCGACCGAGTCAGCGGGCAGGAACGTGCGCAGGGCGGTGGCCAGGTCTTCGGCCTCACGGCCGGTCGCCGCCACCACGAGCAGCGGGGCGTCCACCGCCCCCGGCGTACCCTCTGGTCCTGCCTCGTCCGGGCCACCGCCCCCCGCGGCTCCCGCGCCCGCGAGCGCCGCGACGAAGACGGGCCGCGCCCCGGCCGCGATCCCGACGTCCACCTGTGCCTGGCCGGCGGTGGCCAGCTGCAGGGCCCGGCGGACCGCGGGGTCGGTGGACAGCGCCGTCGCGAGACGGTCCAGACTCATGGGGCTCCTCGCCGGGGACGACATCCGGGACACCGGACGGGATCACGCCGGGGCGGCAGCATCCCGGCTCAGCCTAAGCGGCGGAGGTCCCCGTCCCGAGTGCTCAGTAGGCGCCGGAGCTGTGCGTGACGGCCCGGAACGTGCGGAACAGGATGTGCAGGTCCCCGATCGGCGACCAGTTGTCCACATAGCGCAGGTCGAGCCGCAGGGACTCCTCCCAGCTCAGGTCGCTGCGGCCGGAGACCTGCCAGAGGCCTGTCATCCCCGGGCGCACGTGCAGGCGACGCAGCGCGTCGGGCTCGTACTGCTCGACCTCCGCGGGCAGCGGCGGCCGCGGGCCGACCAGCGACATGTCGCCGAACAGCACGTTGAGCAGCTGCGGCAGCTCATCGATGGAGTAGCGCCGCAGATACTTGCCGACCTTGGTCACCCGCGGGTCGTCCTTCATCTTGAACAGGACGCCGTTGCCCTCGCTCTTGGCGCGCAGGGCCTCCAGGCGCTTCTCCGCGTCCACGCACATCGTGCGGAACTTGTAGATGTAGAAGATCTCGCCCCGGACGCCGACCCGCTTCTGCTTGAAGAAGACCGGACCCGGGTCGGTGAACCGGATCAGGAAGGCGACGGTGATGAGCAGCGGCGACAGGGCCAGCAGCAGCAGGAACGCCAGCGAACGGTCCATGATGTCCTTCAGGAACACCGACCGGGTCGCGTGCGAGGGACGCTCGACGTGCAGCAGCGAGAGGTTGTTCGAGGGCCGGATCGACATCCGCGGACCGGCGACATCGAGCAGGCCCGGCGCCACGATCAGTTCGACACCCCGCTCTTCCAGGGCCCAGGCGAGCCGCCGGAGCGCCTTCCCGGCCAGGTCGGGGTGCGAGGCGACGGCCACCACTTCGGCGTCGTACAGGTCGGCTGCCGCGATGGCGTCCCGTGGCGAACCCATCACCGGGACCCCCTCGATGGAGGACGTGGCATCCCAGTCGGTGTCCATGCCGGAGGTGCAGACCGCGACCGGAAGCAGGCCCTGCTGCGGCTCGTGCTTGATGCTGCGCACCAGCGAGGCGGCGGCGTCGGCGCGGCCGACGACGACGGTGCGCTGCATGAGCTGACCTTGACTGCGCTTGGAGGCCAGCCAGTGCCGCATGTAGCGACGTGTGACCAGGCCACCGACGAAGAGCAGCGGCATGAGCACGAGCACATAGACCCGGGCGAGTTGGGCGGTGGTCAGGAACGACCAGACGGCCAGCAGCGCCAGCATGCCGAGGACCGCCCGGCCCACCGCGCGGTATTCCTCGGAGGAAACCCCGAGATAGCGCTGTTCGAACGCATTGGCCATCGCCAGCGCGCCCGGCCAGACCAGACCGACGAGCGGCACGGTCCAGTAGTACTGCGTCTCGATGAAACCGTCGCTGAACCGGATCATCGCCGCAGCGACGCTGCACAGCACTCCGACGATGACATCGAGCATGACGATGCGCCGCAGGTAGGCACGTGACCAGCAGTTGCGCGTGGAGGTCCGCTCGACCGAAGCCCCCAGGCTCGGCGCGAACAACTCGCTGCTGCTGACCGGCACCTCCAGGCGCTCCACCGGCGACCCCCTGCGCTCGGTGCGGTGCTTGACGCGATCGCGCCTCCGCGCAACATCGCGTTCATGAATCGACACTGCCAACCCCTCCCAGTTGGGCGATCGCGCACCGCGCGCAGCCACCCCCGGCGAAATCGCCGGGATCCCCAGCAGCGTTACGCGGCAATATTCCTCGGCTTCGTTGCCGATGGGGAGAGACTTCCCGAAGCCTCTCCCGGTTGCGGACCCCCGTCGCGACGAACCCCCAAAACGATCGTGCGTCCATGATGGACATGGGTCCAACTGTACCCTCGGCTCGGATCGTGCGGTTGCTCATCACACCGGGGGCGCGTCGACCACTATGCCCTCTCGAGGGGGCTGCGCGCATCCTGCCAAGTCAGCCGGGCCGGCCCGATCACCGCGCAGCAGGGTCAGGCGAACCCCCGACCACAAGCTCTTCGACCAGGTCGGCGGCGTCGGACAGGACCAGGGCCAGCTCCTTGCGCTCGACCGCACTGAATTCGCGCAAGACGAAATCGCCCGGAGACTGCCGGCCCGGCGGACGGCCGATGCCCACCCGGATCCGCACATAATCGCGGGTCTTCAACGCCGAGCTCAGCGCCCGCAGCCCATTGTGGCCACCCTCGCCGCCACCCCGCTTGACCCGGACCGCACCGAAGTCGAGCTCGAGGTCGTCGTGGACCGCGACGACCGCTGCCGGGACGATCGAATAGAACGAGGCCAGCGCCGCCACCGGACCGCCGGACTCGTTCATGTACGTCGTGGGGCGCGCCAGCACGGCCCGCGGCCCGGGGGCGCCCCCCGGCTGAATGCCGAGGCGGACATCGGCGACCAGCGCCCGGGCCTTGTGCCGGTTGAGGGTGACCCCGCAGCGCCGGGCCAGTTCGTCCAGCACCATCGCGCCGACGTTGTGCCGGTGACGGGCATACTCCACCCCCGGATTGCCCAGCCCGACGACCAGCGCCGGGTCCAGGACCAGGGACGATTCCGGGGGCACCCGGGCAGCCTAGCCTCGCTGCCCTCAGGCTTCGGCGCCCTCCTTCGCCTCACCGTCACCGGCGGGCGCCTCAGCGGTCGCCCCCGCGCCACCCGCGCCACCCGCGTCGGCCTCGGCCTCGGCGAGATCGGCCTCGAGGGCCTCGGCGGAGATGGCCGCGCTGATGTTCACAATGAGGGTCTCCGGCTCGGTGACGAGTTCGACCCCGTCCGGCAGCTCGATCTGGGCGGCCAGGATCTGCGTTCCGGCCGGCAGTCCCTCGACCGAGACCTCGAAGCCCGTCGGGATGTGGGTGGCTTCGGCCTGGACCTGGATCGTCTGGGATTCCATGTTGACCAGCGTGTCGGGCGCCGCCTGACCGGTGGTGCTCACGGCCACGTCGACCACGACCTTCTCGCCGCGGCGGATGAGCACGAGATCGATGTGCTCGATGACGGGCTTGAGCATGTCCCGCTGCACGTCCTTGACGAGGGCGAGCTGCTCCTTGCCGTCGATGCGCAGGCCGAGGACGGCATTGGCGGTCTTGACCGCCATCATCGTCTCGTGGCCCGGCAGGGTGAGGTGGATCGGGTCGCTGCCATGCCCGTAGAGCACGGCGGGAATCTTGCGGGCCCGCCGGATCCGGCGGGCGGCGCCCTTGCCGAACTCGGTGCGCTGTTCGGCAGTGATCTGCACGGTGTCGGCCATGGTCTGCTCCTGACGGCGGGGGCCCGGGGGCCCGTTGACGGTGCCCTCGGCGCGGGACGTCGCGCGGACGTCCGGCGGATCTGCGGACCTGTGGTCCACCATCCCGGCCGGCCCGCGTCGATCACGGACTCCGGTGCGCTGGCGCGCCCGTACGGCGTCCCTCGCCGAGGCTTCGGGGCCATCGTAGCCGCGCCGGGGGCGCAGCCCCGAATCGCGGCACTCGGCGCTCCCGATCACCCGGTTCCCGCGGGCTCGCGCGGCCGAGCCCCGCGGGTGCTGGCGGGCCCCGCGCACATCGACCCCAGGCCGCCACGCCGGGGCGACCGGCGGCGTCGGTCGACGCACGCTGACCCGCGCTCGGATGTCATAGACTCGTGCCCGCAGCCCGGCTGGACGGACGTCCAGAACGGAAGTCTCACCTGCGGCGATACCCGAAATCGCAGGCTGGACGGCCGCGCGGCAGGCACGGACAGGGGGAGGGTTCGATGACGGTCACGGCACCGGTCCACCCGGCCCCGGCGGCGGTCCCCGCGGTCGCGCCGCAGCCCGGCACCGTGGTCCCCACCTGGGTGCCCACCCCGCAGGGCGCCCTGGCGGCGAGCGTGCATCTGCCGTACGGACCGCAGTGCCGCGGCGCGGTCATCCTGCTCCCCCCGACGGGCCGCGCCGAGACGACCCTGCGCCCGGGCCTGCGAGCGCTGGCCGACCGGCTGGCCCGGCACGACTGCGTCGTGGTCCGGCCGGATTGGTCCGGCACCGTGGAATCCGCGGCGCCCCTGCACGACGACGGCGCGGTGCCGCCGATGGCGCGCCGGCTCGGCGACGTGGCGGCCCTCGCGGCGTACTGCCAGGACACCCTCGGTCAACGCGACCTCACTCTGGTCGGGGCGGGCCTGGGCGCCACGTTGGCCGCCCTCGCGCTCGGTGACCCGCGCGGGCCGCGCCCGGATGCCCATGGCGCCACGCCGTATCGCAGCCTCGTCCTGCTCGACCCGGCCGCCGGCCACGACCCGTGGCTGCGGCTGCCGGCGGCGCGCCCGGCCAGCGCGGCCGGCACCCGGATCCTGCTGGTCAGCCGCGAGGAGGCGCCCGCGGAACAGGACGTCGAGGATTACGCCCTGCGGGTCGGCGCCGATCGCCTGGACGCCATCGACCTCGACGCGCTCGACGTGACCGCCACCGATCCCGTCATCCCCGTGGACACCTGGGCGGTCGTCACCCAGTGGCTGGCGCTGCCGACGCGCTGCGCGACCCCGGTGCCGACCCCACCGGCCGCGCGCCGGACGGTCGTGGGGGAGGCGATCGTGGAGGAGTACGTCGAGGTCGGCGGGCTGCCCGGGGTGCTGACCAGTCCTGTCGGGCCGAGCCGACACGCGCTGCTGGTGATCGGCGACGAGGACCAGCACCGCGGCGGGCCCGGTGGCGACGGTTGGGTGCGACTGGCCCGCGCGGCCGCCCGAGAAGGTGTCGCCACGCTGCGTTTCGACCGGTCCGGCGCCGGTGAGGCGGGCCTGCCGGGCTACGCCGCCTCGGCCATGATTTCCGGCACCAGCCTGGCGGAGCATGTCAGCGCCGTGGAATGGCTGGCGGCACGCACGGGCCGCCGGCCCGCGATCGCCGGTTATGGGGCGGGGGCCTGGGTGGCCCTGGCCACCGCGGGTCGGGTGCCGGTCGTGCGGGTGGTCTCCGTGGCGCAGGACGACTGGAGCAGCGACCCGGGGGCCGCGGCCGGCCTGCACCCCTGGCTGGTCGCGCACCTGCCCTATGCGGCCGTGCTGCGGCTGGGGCGCACCCGCGCGCTGGCCACCCCGCAGCCGTTGCTGGAGGCCGCCACCGCGCGGGGCGCCGCGGTGGACGTCTATGGCGATGCCCGGCACGCCGCCCGGTTCGCGGCTCTCCGCGGTGAGCAGGCCCTGGCGCGGCTGCGCGAGGGTGGCGCCGCGGTCCGGCGCTACACCGAGGCCGACGGCCTGGACCTGCGCGATCCCGGCCTGCTCGACGTGATGCTCGGTCGAGTGCTCGGTCGGTTGCTGCGCGACGTGAGCGGCACCCCCGAGGCGCGCGTGGCGCACGTCGAGGATGGCGTGCGAGCCGTGGCGCCAGAGGCGTTGCCGGCCGACGGGGCTCCCGCCGGGCCGAGTGCCTGGATCGGCGAGACGCGGCCGACCCGGGTGGCCCGGCCCATGGTGAGCCCGGCACCGCGCTACGCGCCCGCCTGAAGCTGGATATCCCGCACGCCAGCAGCGCCCGGCCGGCCCGAACTCATGCCGGTTCAGGCCGGTTCAGGCCGGTTCAGGCCGGTTCAGGCCGGTTCAGACCAACTCAGGCCGACTCAGGCCGACTCAGGCCGGCGTGTCGAACAGGCTCGTCACCGAGCCGTCCTCGAACACCTCCTGGATCGCCTGGCTGATGAGCGGGGCGATCGAGAGCACCTGGAGCTTGTCGAAGTGGTTCTCCGGCGCGATCGGCAGCGTGTTGGTGACGATGACCTCCCGAATGCAGGAGTCGCGCAGGCGCTGGGTGGCGGGATCGGAGAACAGCGCGTGCGTCGCGGCGACGACGACCTCACGGGCGCCCGCCTCCCGCAGCGCCTCGGCCGCCTGGCAGATCGTGCCGCCGGAGTCGATCATGTCGTCGACGAGGATGCAGCAGCGGCCCGCCACGTCACCGACGAGGCGATTGGCCACGGAGTGGTTCGGCCGACTGATGTCGCGGGTCTTGTGCACGAACGCCAGCGGCGCCCCACCCAGTCGCTTGCTCCACTGCTCGGCCACCTTGATCCGGCCGGCATCCGGGGAGACCACCGCGAGTTGCTCGTCGCCGTATTTGTTCGCCACGTAGTCGGACAGGATCGGCAGGGCCTGCAGGTGGTCCACCGGCCCGTCGAAGAAGCCCTGAATCTGGGCCGTGTGCAGGTCCACGCAGATCAACCGGTCGGCCCCGGCCGCCTTGAACAGGTCGGCCATCAGCCGGGCCGAGATGGGCTCGCGCCCGCGATGCTTCTTGTCCTGCCGTGCGTACCCGTAGAACGGCAGCACCACCGTGATCCGCTTGGCCGAGGCCCGCTTGGCGGCGTCGGTCATGATCAGGTGCTCCATGATCCATTCGTTGATCGGCGCCGTGTGGCTCTGGATCAGGAACGCGTCGCTGCCCCGGATCGATTCGTCGAAGCGCACGTAGATCTCGGAGTTGGCGAATTCGTACGCCGTCGTCGGCACCGGATGAATCCCCAGGCAGGTGGCGACCTCGTCGGCCAGCGCCGGGTGGGCCCGCCCCGACATGATCATCAGGTTCTTCTCGGTGGTGCGCTTGAGGCTGGTCACTGGTCGCGCTCCTGGGCGGCCTGGGCGGCGGTCGCGGTCGACGTACCGCCGCGGCGCCGCTCGACCCATCCGTCGAGGTTGACATGCCGCGCGCGGGCGAGCCCGAGCTGGCCGGGTGGGACCGGGTCGACGATCGTCGACCCGGCCGCGACGTACGCCCCATCGGCCACGCTCACCGGCGCCACCAGGACGGTGTGGCTGCCGACGAAGGAGTGCTCACCGACGTACGTCGGGTGCTTCTCGATCCCGTCGTAGTTAGCGAAAATGGTGCCCGCTCCGATGTTGGCGCCCGCGCCGATCTCGGCGTCGCCGCAATAGGTCAGGTGCGGCACCTTGGCGCCGGCCCCGATCCGGGCGTTCTTCGTCTCGACGAAGGCGCCGATCTTGCCCTTCGCGCCGAGCACGGTGCCCGGGCGCAGATAGCTGAACGGACCGACCGCGGCCCCGGCGCCGACGACGCTGTGGTGAGCCTCGCTGCGGCGTACCGTGGCTCCCTCCCCGATCTCGCAGGATTCGATCGTGCAGTCCGGTCCGATCTGGGCGTTGGCACCCACCGTGGTCGCGCCGAGCAACTGGCAGTTGGGCTGGAGCACGGTGTCCGGGCCGATGGTGACGTCGGTGTCGATCCAGGTCGTGGCCGGGTCCACGACGGTCACGCCGGCCCGCATGTGAGCCTCGACGACGCGCCGGTTCAGTTCCGCGCCGAGTCTGGCGAGCTGCACCCGGTCGTTGACCCCCTCCGTCTGCCAGAGGTCCTCGATCAGGTGGGCGCGCACGCTCAGGCCCTTCGCCCGGGCGATGCCGAGAACGTCGGTGAGGTATTTCTCGCCCTGGGCGTTGTCGGTGCCGACGGCGGCCAGGGCCTCGCGCAGCACCACCCCGTCGAAGGCGTAGATGCCCGAGTTGATCTCGGTGATCCGACGTTGCTGCGGCGTGGCGTCGCGCTGCTCGACGATGCCCGCGACCGCACCGTCCGCGTCGCGCAGGATCCGGCCGTAACCGGTGGGGTCGGGCACATGCGCGGTGATGACCGTGGCGGCGCACCCGCCGGCCTCGTGGGCGGCCACCATGTCGGCCAGCGTCTCGGTGCCCAGGAGCGGCACGTCACCATAGGTGACCAGGACCGTTCCGGTCAGCGGCGGGAGCGCGTCGAGCCCGCACTCGCAGGCGCGCCCGGTGCCCTTGACGTCGTCCTGGTCGGCGATCACCGCGTCGGGAGCGATGGCGGTGATGTGCGCGGCGACGCGATCCCGCTCGTGTCGGACCACGACGGCAAGGTGCTCGGGGCGCAGGCCGCGAGCCGCCGCGATGGCATGCCCGAGCAGGGACCGACCCCCGATCGCGTGCAGCACCTTGGGCGTCGCCGACTTCATCCGGGTGCCCTCGCCCGCGGCGAGGATGATGACGGCTGCGGGACGGGTCACGAGGCGCTCCGGGGGTCGGCGACGAAAACACGTGGGACGGGTCGGCCGGGCGCCGCGAGGCGAGGTCGACGTCGGAAGCCGGGCGACGCTGCCGCGACGGGGCCGGACAACCGGCCGCAGGACATGCTACCGGCGCCCGCGCGTCACCGGGCGGGGCCGTCGGGGGCCGGCTCCGGCCGGGCTTGCCCTGCGGCCACCAGCGCGTGCACCGCGGCCAGCCATGCGGGCGGGAAGCGCTCGGCATCGGCGAGCCAGCTCAGCACGCTCGGGACGGCCTGGCGCACGCCGTCCCGCTCGTCGGCGAGCGCGGCGGCCAGCAACTCCCCGGTGTGCGGCAGCCGCGCCGCCTCGGGCGCCGGCGCCGCCGCGACGAAGGCCGACACCAGCGCGTCGGCCTCTTCGGCGGGCATCACCAGCCGGCGAGCGCCCTGGAGTTGGTCCGCGATCCGGCGGAACCGCTCGGCCCGGTCGCCCCACTGCGGTTGGCCGGCGGCGACCAGCGCGTCCAGTTCCTGGGCCAGGTGGCGCAGGTGCACCTCCATGAGCAGGCTCGGCATGCCGCGGGCGGCCAAGACCCTGGTCAGCCACTGGATCTCCGACAGCGCCGCCGCGTCGTCCAGGTCAGCGACCGTCATCAGCCAGCCGCTGTCGCTGGCGCTGAACGCCCGCCCGCGCTCGCCGTACCGGAGCTGGTAATAAGGGAAAGCCTGATAGGTACGCTCGACAGCCGCCGCTCCGGCGGCTAGCGCGGCCGGATCGGCGGTGACGACGTGATCGCCGGCCTCGGCATTGAGCCGGGTGGCGGGCTGGGTGGGTTGCGGCGCCGTGGTCACGGCATCCCCCTTTCGCGAGCGTTTTGACGGTCGTGTTGGACCCGCCCCCGAGGGCCGCCATGATATCCATGAGAGATTGCCGCGGCCGAAGCCGCGACCAGCATACTGACGGGAATCATCGACGCAGCGTCCGCGGTGCTGAGTCGGACGGGCCGGGCTCGGCGCCCGCCCCGACGGCCACCCGGCGACGCCGGATCACGAGGTGTTCGGATGTACGCGCTCGCCGCCGTCAGCCAGATCACCGGCGTCCCCGTCGAGACCATCCAGATCTGGGAGAAGCGCTACGGCCTGGCCCCGCAGCGGCCGGCCGGGACCGGCCCCCGGCGCTACACCGACGCCCAGGTGCGGCTGGTCGCCGCCGTGGCCAGCCTGGTGGAGCTGGGCCACAGCTCGGACGAGGCGGTGGCCGAGGTCAAGAGCCGGCTGCGCCGCGGGGTGAGCCTGTTCGACCCGGCTGCCGCGACCCCCGGCCGGTCGCTCGGCAGCCCGCCGCACCCCCTGACCCAGGCGGTCCTGGCCCGGGCTGAGTCCCGCAGCAAGGCCGGGGTGCGCGACACGGTCCGCGAGGCCTGGCGGCTGTTCGGCCCCGACGCGGTCGCCGACCAATGGGTGATGCCGACCCTGCGCGCCGCCGGATCCGCCTGGGAGGCGGGTGAACTCAGCGTCGCAGCGGAGCACATGGTCTCCCTGGAGATCCGCGGCGCGCTGGAGCGGGACCTGGAGCTGGCGCTCCAAGAGCCTGACCTTGCGGTCCCCGTCGTGGTGGTCGGCAACGCCGCCGGGGTCACTCACGACATCGGCGCCTGGGCGTTCGCGGCGCTGACCGCTCGACGCGGCCGGGCGACCCGGTGCCTGGGCGGGGACAAGCCGGACGAGCAGTGGAACCTGGTGCTCGCCGCCACCACTCCTGGCGACGTGGTGCTCACGGCGACCCGGTTGGCGGACATCCTCCCCACCGAGCGTCTCGTGGCGCGCTTGCGGGCGGAATATCCCGGGATGCGGATCTGGATCGGCGGGCGCCAGCAGTACGCACTGTCGGGGACCGCGCCGGCGCTGGGCGATCATCTGGCCAAAGCCGCCGAGCGGCTGGCCAGCGCGGTGACGCTGGCTCGATGACGCTGGCTCGATGACGCCGGCTCGATGACGCCATTTCGGTGACGCCATTTCGGTGACGCAGCGACCGTCATCCTGCGGCCGACGCAAGCTCCCCGGGATGGAATCGAACCATCGTCGCTAATCCTGATTCAAAGTCAGGCGGGCCCTGCCAGCAGACCAACCGGGGACGGCGCGGCGAGCCAGGCCCGCCACTGCCCCCAGGGTAGTCCGCGCGCGGCAGGGTGTGCTCCTGGCCCGGTCCGTGGGCACCTCGCGCGCTGTCGGATCGCGCGGCTGCAGCGCAGAAGCCTCGATGTCGAGAGATCCGTGGTTACTCTTGGGGAATGGCCGCGCGCGGGATCCCCACCGACGCCCGGGACGAGGTCGACCACATCGTCGCCGCCTGGCGGCGCGAGGTCCCCCACCTGGACGTCGAGCCGCTGCTGGTGCTGTCCCGGCTCACCCGGCTGGCACGCCACCTCGACCGCGCCCGCCGCACGGCGTTCGCCGAGCACGGCCTGGAGGTGTGGGAGTTCGACGTCATCGCGGCACTGCGCCGCGCCGGGACGCCGTACGAGCTCTCCCCCGGCGACCTCGTCAAGCGCACGCTCTCGACGAGCGGCACGATGACCAACCGCGTCGACCGGCTGGTCAGGCGGGGCCTCGTCGACCGGCTGCCCGATCCGGAGGACCGCCGGGGGGTGCGGGTGCGGCTGACCGCGGCCGGGCGGCAACTCTCGGCGGATGCCCTGGCCGCTCTGCTGGAGCGCGAGCGCGGGTTGCTCGAGGGACTCGACGACGCCGAGCGCCGCCAGCTCGCCGACCTGCTCACGCGGCTCATGGTGCGCTTCGAGAGCTGAGGATCGTCGCGGCCGCCCCAGTCGGGGGTCGGCGGGGGGTCGCTCAGGAGTCGCGCAGGGGTCGCTCGGGGGTCGCTCAGGGGTCGGCGATCTCCGCGGCCGCCAGCCAGGCCAGCTCCAGCTCCTCGCGCTCGTCCACGAGGGTGCGCAGCTGATCGTTCAGCGCCAGCACCGCCGCGTGATCGGTCGCCTTGGCCACCATCTGGGCGTGCAGCCGCTCCTCGGCGCTGGCCAGCTTCGCCAGCTGCCGGTCGATCCGGTTCAGTTCCTTGCGCGCCTCACGGATCTGCGCCGGGGAGTACGCCGGGTCGGCGCCGGGCTGCGGCGTACCGACCGCCCCCGGCGAGCCCGAACCCGACCTTGCGCCCGACCCCGAGCCACCCCCCGATCCGCTTCCGGCACCGCGCGCCGCGCCCTCGGTGACCATCGCGCGCAGCTCCAGGTATTGCGTCACCCCGCCCGGCAGGTCCCGCACCCGACCGTCGCCCAGCAGGGCCACCTGACGGTCGCAGATGCGCTCGAGGAGGTACCGGTCGTGGCTCACCACCAGCAGCGTCCCGGCCCAGCCGTCGAGCACGTCCTCCATCGCGGTCAGCGTCTCGATGTCCAGGTCGTTGGTCGGCTCGTCGAGGATCAACACGTTCGGCTCGGTCATCATCAGCCGCACGAACTGCAGCCGGCGCCGCTCCCCGCCGGACAGCTCACGGACCCGGCTCTGCTGCCGCAACCCGGAGAAACCCAGGCGTTGGGCCAACTGGCTCGCGCTGATCTCCCCCTTGCCGAGCGCGATATGACTGCGGACCTCGCTGATGGCGTCGACGACCTTGACGTCGGCCAGCCGCCCTAGCTCATCGACCTCCTGGGACAGGTACGCCGTCAGCACCGTCGTGCCGACCTTGCGCTTGCCGGCAGCAAGCGGCAGGTCGCCGAGGAACGCGCGCAGCAAGGTCGACTTGCCGGCGCCGTTGACGCCGACGATGCCGACCCGGTCGCCGGGGGCGAGCCGCCACGTCACCCGGTCCAGCAGCGTCCGTTCGCCGAGCCGCACCGTGGCGTCGAGCAGGTCGATGACGTCCTTGCCGAGTCGGCGCGTCGCGAACGTCGTCAGCGCCACCTCGTCCCGCGGCGGGGGCTCATCGGCGATGAGGGCGCTGGCGGCGTCGAGCCGGAACTTCGGCTTGCTCGTGCGCGCCGGCGCCCCCCGGCGCAACCAGGCCAGCTCCTTGCGCAGCAGGTTGTCGCGGCGTTCGGCGGTCACCGCCGCGATCCGCGAGCGCTCGGCCTTGGCGAGCACATAGGCCGCGTAACCACCCTCATAGGACTCCACCCGCCCCGCTCCGACCTCCCAGGTCTGGGTCGCGACCGCATCGAGGAACCAGCGGTCGTGGGTCACCACGACGAGCGCGGCGTCGGTGCGGGCGCGGGGCCCGGTCAGGTACCCCGCGAGCCACGCCACCCCCTCCACGTCCAGGTGGTTAGTGGGCTCGTCCAGGAGCAGGACGTCGGGGTCGGCGACCAAGAGCGCGGCCAGCGCGACCCGGCGCCGTTCGCCGCCGGACATCGGCCCGACGACGGCGTGCAGCGGTACGTCGCCGAGCAACCCGTCGAGCACGGTGCGGATCCGCGGATCGGCGGCCCACTCATGCTCGGGGCGGTCGCCGAGCACGACCTGAGCGACGGTGGCCGCGGGATCCAGCTCGTCGTCCTGCCCGAGCATCCGCAGGCTGAGCCCGGTGGTCCGAGCGATCCGGCCCGTGTCGATGTCCTGGCGGCCGGCCAGGACCCGCAGCAGCGTCGACTTGCCCCCGCCGTTGCGGCCGACGACGCCGATCCGGTCGCCGGTCAGCAGGCCGAGCGACACCTCGTCGAGCAGGTGTGTGGTGCCGAGCGACAGGTCCGCCTTCTCGACGGAGATCAGATTGGCCATGGGCCGACCGGACCGCGGGTCATCGTCGGGGGGCGGGCACGAAGTGGGCGCCGTGCACTGGTCCGGTCGCGCGCCGCACGTCGTCCGCCACGCCCGAAGCGGTCAGCGCCACGGCGAGGTCCAGCTGGCCCTCGGGCCCGTCGACCAGAAACGCGACCGTCGGCCCGGACCCGGAGACGATGCCGCCCTTCGCGCCGTATTCCAACCCCGCCGCCAGCACCTCGCGCAGCCGCGGCTGCAACGAGCAGGCCGCCTCCTGCAGGTCGTTGTGCAGCGCCCCGCCGAGCGCGTCGAGGTCGCCGGAGCGCAGGGCCTGCATCATGGCCGGGCTCGGTGCGGGAGCCGGCACCGGCGCCTCGCCGCGCAGCCGGTCGAGCTCGGCGAAGACCCGCGGCGTCGACAGGCCCTCCTCGCTGGGCACCAGCACCCAGTGATAACGCCCCCGGCCGAGCACCGGCGCGACCTGCTCGCCCCGGCCGGACCCGATCGCCGTGCCGCCCACCAGCGCGAAGTTGATGTCGCTGCCGAGTTCGGCGGCGAGGAACTCGATCGTGTCGCGGTCGCCGTTCATCCCGAAGAAGGTGTCCATCGCCAGGAGCGCCGCGGCCGCGTCGGCCGACCCGCCCGCCAGCCCGCCGGCGACGGGGATCTCCTTGGTGATGTGGAAGTGGCAGTGCGGCTCGTCCTCGTCGACACCGACCTGGTCGGCGTAGAGCCGGGCCGCGCGCAGCACCAGGTTGCTCTCGTCGAGCGGGACCAGGTGGGACTGCGCACCACTCACCGTGACGGCCCAGTCCGGGGCGGGGGTGACCGTGATCTCGTCGTACAGGCTCACCGCATGGAAGATCGTGGCCAGGTCGTGGTATCCGTCGGGGCGGCGCGGCCCGACGACCAGTTCCAGGTTGATCTTGGCCGGAACCCGCACGGTCAACGGGCCTCGGGGTGCGGTCATGCCCACACCCTACGACGCCGCGAGGCGGGCCCTGGCGATGGCGGTGAACTCGGCCACGCCCAATTGCTCACCGCGCAGCGACGGATCGATTCCCGCGGCGACCAGCGCTTGCTCGGCGCTTGCGGCGCCGCCGGCCCAGCCCGCCAGGGCTGCGCGCAGCGTCTTGCGGCGCTGCGCGAACGCCGCGTCGACGCAGGCGAAGACGGCGGCACGCGGTACGTCGAGGGCCGGTGGCTTCCGGCGAATCAGCTGCACCAGCCCCGAGTCCACGTTCGGCACCGGCCAGAACACACCGCGCGGCACCGTGCCGGCGAGGCGCACGTCGCCGTACCAGGCGGCCTTCACGCTCGGCACCCCGTAGACCTTGGATCCCGGCCGCGCGGCCAGCCGCTCGGCGACCTCCCACTGCACCATGACGAGCGCCCGGCGCAGGCTGTCGAACCGCTCCAGGACGGTGAGCAGGACGGGCACCGACACGTTGTAGGGCAGGTTCGCCACCAGCGCCGTCGGTGGCGGACCGGGCAGCTCGGTGACCGTCATCGCGTCCGCGGCCAGGACGCTGAGCCGGTCCGCGGCGGGACCGGCGAGGTCAGCGACCGTGGTGGCGAGTTGCGCCGCCAACACCGGGTCGATCTCGACCGCGGTGACGTGCCCGGCCCGCTCCAGCAGCGCCAGGGTCAGCGAGCCGAGCCCAGGGCCGATCTCGAGCACCGCGTCGTCCTGACCGACCTCGGCCAGCCGGACGATCCGGCGCACCGTGTTGGCGTCGACGACGAAGTTCTGGCCCCACTGTTTGGTCGGCCGCAGACCGAGCCGCGCGGCGATCTCCCGGATGCGCGTGGCGCCGAGCAACTCGACGCTTCGCTCCGGTCCCGGCTCGGCGCGGGGGGCGGCGGACATGCCCGCCAGCCTAACGGGGCGCCTCCGGCCGGCCGCCGCCCCGCGACGACCCGGACCGCTCAGCCGATCCGCACCCGCTCGCCCGTGCGCGCGCTGCGCGTGGCGGCGTCGGCCAGTGCGAGCGCCGCCCGGCCGTCCAGCACGTTCGGGGTGACCGGCGCATCGGCTTCGGCCGCTGCGACGAAGGCGGCCAACTCCGCGGCGTAGGCGGCGGTGTAGCGCTCCAGGAAGAAGTTGAGATAGGGGCCGGCGGCCTCGGTGTACGACGCGCCCGAGTAGCGCACCAGCGTCCCGCGATGATTGCCCGCCTCGAGCATGCCGGTCGCGCCCGAGACCTCCAGGCGCTGGTCGTAGCCGGAGGCGCAGTGCCGGTTGTTGATGATCGTGGCGACCGCTCCCGAGGCCGCCGTCAGCGTGACGACCGCCGCGTCGAAGTCGCCCGCGGCCTTGATCTCGGCGTCCAGGTGCTGTCCGACGGCGCTGACCTCGACGATGTCGCCGAGCAGGAAGCGGGCCATGTCGAAGTCGTGGATGGTCATGTCCCGGAAGATCCCACCGGACTGGGCGACATAGCTCGCGGGCGGGGCGGCCGGGTCGCGGCTGATGATCGTGAGCTGCTCGATCGCGCCGATCTCGCCGGCGGCCGCGCGGGCCTGGATCTCGGCGAAACCCGGGTCGAACCGGCGGTTGAACCCGATCATCACCTGCTCGGCACGATCGCCCAGCGCCAACACACACTCCTGCACCCGCGCCATGTCGAGGTCGACGGGCTTCTCGCAGAGGATCTTCTTGCCGGCGCGATCCGCCGCGAGGATGTGCTCGACGTGCAGCGGCGTCGGCGATCCGATGATGACGGCGTCCACCCCGTCATCGGCCCACACGTCCTCGATGTCGAGCGTGGCTCGCGCGCCGTACGTCGTCGCCAATCGCCGGGCCCCCTCCCCGAACGGGTCGGCGACCAGGGCGAGCTCGGTGGCCGGGTTGGCGGCCACCGCCGCTGCGTGGACGGTGCCGATTCGGCCGGCGCCGATCACGGCGACCTTCAGCATGGGTTTCTCCTTCGACGGGGGGTAGTGGCGGGGTTGCTGCGGGTCTGGTCAGGAGGCGCGGATCTCCGCGACGGCCACGGGCCGTCCCTGCTGGTAGGACAGGGTCGCGGCCATCGCCACATAGAGCGCCTCGAGGGCGTCAGCGGCGGTGCACGGACTCGGCGTACCGTCGCACACCGCATCGACGAACGCGCCCAGTTCGGCGGCGTAGCACGGCTCGAAGCGCTCCAGGAAGTTCACCCAGACCGGACCGGGCAGGTCGGTGTGCCCGGGTTCGGCGGAGCGCAGGGCCGCGCGGTCCTCCAGGCCGACGACGGCGCCGCCGTGGGTGCCGGAGAGCTCCATCCGTACGTCGTGACCGGCGCCGTTATAGCGCGACGTCTGCGCGGTGCCGAGTACCCCGCCCTCCAACTGCAGCACCAGGACCGCGTCGGAGGCGTCGCCGCTCGCGGCGAAGACGGGGTCGCCCTTGGCGGTGCCGAGCGCATAGACCGTCTCGATCCGCTGGCCGGTCAGCCAGCGCAGAATGTCGAAATCGTGGATCAGGCAGTCCCGGAAGATGCCGCCCGAGGTCGGGATGAAGCTGGGATCGGGGGTGTCCATGTCGCAGGTCACCATGTGCACGCGGCGCAGGTCGCCCAGCTCACCGGCCTGCAGGCGGCGCTTGGCCTCGGTGTAGCCGGCGTCGAAGCGGCGGTGGAAGCCGATGTGGTTGAGGTTCCCGGCGCGCTCCAAGGCCTCGATCGCACGGCGGGCGCTAGCGATGTCCATCGCGACGGGTTTCTCGCAGAACACCGGCATCCCGGCCTGCGCGGCGCGGACCAGCAGGTCGGCGTGGGTGTCGGTGCCGGTGGCGATCACCAGGGCGTCGACGCGGCTGGTGTCGAAGACGTCGTCGACGCTGCCGTGGGAGATGCCGAGTTCCGCGGCGACCTGCGCCGCCCGGCCGGGCGCGACGTCCGCCAGGACGAGCTCGCCCACGCGAGGCAGGTCGCGCAAGGCCCGGGCGTGCCCCACGCCGATGCGCCCGATGCCCAGCAGTCCCACCCGCGCCGTTGCCGTCATGCCCTAAGTCGACCGCTTGTGCATATGTCCTGTCAAGCGGTTCGTGGCGATCCCGAGCGCCAGGGGCCGTAGAGCCGCTCCGCGTTGTCCGACAGCGCCCGACACAGGGTCGGCACGTCGACCGAGAGCACCCCCGCCATCGCCCGCACCGTGAACGGGATCAGCGCCGGCGCGTTGGTGCGGCCGCGGTGCGGGGTCGGCGCCAGATAGGGCGCGTCGGTCTCCACCAGCACGCGGTCCAGCGGGACGATGGACAGGGCGTCGCGCTGGTCGCGGGCGCTCTTGAAGGTGATCGGCCCGGCGAAGCTCAGGTAATAGCCGCGGTCCATGCACTCCCGCGCCATCGCGATGTCGCCGGAGAAGCAGTGCAGCACCGTCTGATCCGGCGCGCCGACGGTCTGCAGGATCGCCAGCACGTCGCCGTGCGCCTCCCGGTCGTGAATCTGCAGCGGCTTGGCCAGGCGCTTGGCGATGGCGATGTGCTCACGAAAGGCCTCCGCCTGCACGCCGCGCCCGGACGGCTCGGTCCGGTAGTAGTCCAGCCCGGTCTCGCCCACCACCCGCACGCCGGGATCGGCGGCGATCCGCTCGATCTCGGCGAGCGCGTCGTCGAGCTCGCCGGCGGCCGCTAGTGCAGGAATCTCGTTGGGGTGCAAGGCGACGCCGGCGACCAGCCCGGGGTGGGCGGCGGCCAGCTCGGGTGCCCGGCGGGCCGCAGGCAGGTCGCAGCCGATGTGCACGACCCGGTCGACCCCGACCGCCGCCGCCGCACGCAGCACGCTGTCCAGATCCGGCGGCTCCTCGCCGGCGCGGCTCATGTCCAGGTGGCAGTGGTTGTCGACGACGGGCAGCGGCAGCGGGTCGGCCGGCTGGGCGCCGCCGTCGGAGCGGGTACCGGGGGCCACGGCCGGGTACGACGGGCTCACTGCGCCGCGCCCTCCGGCACTGCGCCCTCCCCCTCGCTCTCCCCATGCAACCGGCCCAGTTCGTCGTCGACGACGCTCGGGTCGAGCTTGGTGAAGATCGGCGACGGCTTGGCGATCGGCGTACCGGGCACGATGGGCGTGGACTGCCAGGGGCGGAACCCGGCTGGGCCGGTGTAGGTGCCGGTGATGACCGGGTAGCGGTGCAGCGCGGGGCCGACTGCGTCGGGCAGCCCCTCGACCATGTCGGGGAAGTCCTCGACCTCCTCGATGCGCGGCATCGGGGTGAGCGTGCCGTCCCCGCCCAGCACCCGGTGGACCGCGTTCGAGGAGTGCGGCAGGAAGGGGCTGAGCAGCAGGTTCAGATCGCTGACGCATTGGGCCAACACGTGCAGGATCGTGCCGAGCCGCTCGCGCTGGTCCTCGCCCTTGAGCTTGAACGGCTCGGTGCGCGAGACGTAGGCGTTGACCTCGCCGACCAGCCGCATCGCCTCGGCGAGCGCGGCCCGCTGGCGGTGGTGGGCGATGGCCTCGCCGACTCCTGCAAACCCGGTGCGAACTGCTGCAAGCACCTCCTCGTCACCGGCCTCCAGCGGACCGCACGCCGGGATCTCTCCGAAACTCTTGGCGATCATGCTGGCGGTCCGGTTGACGAGATTGCCCCAGCCGGCGACCAGCTCGGAGTTGGTGCGCTGCACGAACTCCGCCCAGGTGAAATCGGAGTCGCTGGTCTCGGGGCCGGCGGCGGAGATGAAGTAGCGCAGCGCGTCCGGCTGGTAGCGCGAAAGCATGTCGCGCACGTAGATCACCACGCCGCGGGAGCTGGAGAACTGCTTGCCCTCCATGGTCATGAACTCGCTCGCCACGACCTCGGTCGGCAGGGTCAGCTCGCCGTACTCCCCCGGCTCCCCGCCCTTGTCGCCCTTGCCCCTGTAGCCGAGCAGCTCGGCGGGCCAGATCTGGGAGTGGAAGGTGATGTTGTCCTTGCCCTGGAAGTAGTACGAGACGGCCTCGGGGTTGTTCCACCACTCGCGCCAGCGGTCCGGGTCGCCGGTGCGGCGGGCCCACTCGATGGACGCCGACAGGTAGCCGATGACCGCGTCGAACCACACGTAGAGCCGCTTGCCGGGCTGGTCGCGCCAGCCGTCCAGCGGGATCGGGATGCCCCAGTCGATGTCGCGGGTCATCGCGCGGGGCCGCATGTCCTTGAGCAGGCCTTGGGAGAACCGGATGACATTGGTGCGCCACAGACCGGTCTCCTCGCGGGCGTCCAGGAACTCCGCCAGGGCCTGCGCGAGCGCCGGCAGGTCGAGGAAGAAGTGCTGGCTCTCGACGAACTCCGGCTTCTCCCCGTCGATTTTGCTGCGCGGGTCGATCAGGTCGGTCGGGTCGAGCTGGTTGCCACAGGTGTCGCACTGGTCGCCACGGGCGTCGGTCGCCCCGCAGATCGGGCAGGTGCCCTCGATGTAGCGGTCGGGCAGCGTCCGGCCGGTCGACGGGCTGATCGCGCCGAAGGTGGTCTGCTCGATCATGTAGCCGTTGCGGTAGACCCCGCGGAACAGCTCCTGGACGACGGCATAGTGGTTGCGGGTGGTGGTCCGGGTGAACAGGTCGTAGGAGAGCCCGAGGTTGACCAGGTCCTCCACGATGATCCGGTTGTTGGTGTCGGCCAGCTCGCGGGGCGTCACGCCGGCCTGGTCGGCGGCCACCAGGATCGGGGTGCCGTGCTCGTCGGTGCCGCTGACCATCAAGACGTCGTGCCCGGCCATGCGCATGTAGCGGCTGAACACGTCGGAGGGCACGCCGAATCCTGCGACGTGCCCGATGTGGCGGGGGCCGTTGGCATACGGCCACGCGACAGCGGAGAGCACCTTGGTCATAGGGGCGAGTCTATCGGCGGGCCGACGGGCCCCTTCGGGGCGTTTCGGCGCCGGTGCTGGTCGGCTGCGGACGTACAGTACTCGCCGCTGCGGCGGTTATGTCTTGCTGCGACCTGCGGAAACGCCAAAAGCGAGGCCCTCCGACGGGCTACTGTACGTCCGCAGCCGACACGCTGGTCATACGGGAGGTCTGCGGGCAACCTTTCGGGGCGACGTGGCGTGGAATGGACGTACGGGTCGGGGTCACCTACCCAGGGGGGGGAGGACCACGGCGATGCGCGCGGACCAGCGGGAATCCTTCGAGGAGTTCGCCATCTCCTCGGGGCCTCGCTTGTTGCGGACGGCGTGGTACCTGGCCGGCGATCCGACCCGCGCCGAAGACCTCGTGCAGGAGACCCTGACCAGGCTGTACGTCGTGTGGCCGCGGATCAGCCGCAACGGCGGCGACCCCGGCGGCTATGCGCATCGGGTCCTGGTCAACCTGCACACCGACGAATGGCGCCGCCGGCGGCGGGAGGAGGTCGCGGCCGATCCGCCGGACCGGCCGGCTCGGACGGTGGCGGCCGAACACGTCGACATCGTCCGCGCCCTGGCCGGGCTCGGAGCCCGCGAACGGTAAGTCGTCGTGCTGCGCCACCTGGCTGACCTGCCCGAACGTACCGTCGCCGACCTGCTCGGCATCTCCGTCGGGGCCGTGAAGTCCTCCGGCTCCGACGGCCTGCGCAAGCTGCGAATTGCCCTAGGAGACGGCCATGTCACGGCATGAGATGACCCCGAATGAATACGGCGAGCGTCACAACGGACTCGGCGGCCCCGACGATCCGGCGATCACCCGCGTCCTGGAGGCGGGCGCCCCGCCGATGCGCTTCGACCTGGCCGGCATCGAGGCCGCCGGGCAGACGCGGGTACGCCGGCGCCGGCTCGCGTACGGCGCCCTCGGCGCGACAGCCGTCGCCGCCGTGGCCGCCGCGTCGCTGACCTTCGGCCCACTGCGGGCCGCTCCGCCGAACCTCACCCCGGCGACGAGCGGCCCGGTCCCGACCGCGACCGGCACCTCGGCCGTCACCTCGGCGCCGGCCGTCTTGGGCGCACCCACCCAGAAGACGGACACCGTCTACGACGCCGGCGGCCGGGATTGCGGCGCCCTCCCGATCGAGACCCGCAGATCACTCGATCCCATCCCACAGCTTGGAGCTCCCCGGATGTCGCTCACCGCGGTTCGCGGCGCGACGGGAACCACCGTCGCGAGTGCCGCTGAGGACGCCGCCTTGGAGGCCCGGCTCTCGCTCGTGGACGCCGGCACCCGTGCGGTGATCGCACCGATCCAGGACCTGGGCCGGGAGCGCGTCGTGACCGGCGTCTGGGACGGCCGGCTCGCCGCCTACTCCGTTCGCCCCGGTCAACGCCTCGAGGGCTACGACGAGGTGTGGCTCTACGACGCCGCAACGAACAGGCGCACCCTCATCGACAGCCTCGATTCGGCCGGTTGGGGCCCGGCCTCGGGGCCCGTGCTGGTCGAGAACTCCTCCGGGGCGCTGTCCGTGGTGTGGTCCGAGTGGCAGGATCGCGGCGGTCCCGTGGCCGACGCGCCCAGGCGCCTCGTGTCCTATGACCCGGCCACCCAAGTCCTCACCGTGCTCGCCGAGGGCAGCTGGCGGCCGATCGGCTCATCCGCGTCGGTGGTGTGGCTCGGCTTGCCGCGCCCGGGGTCGCCCGATTGGGTGATGCGCGCCTGGGACGGCCGCCGCCCCGACCGCGGCATTTACGAGCCGTGGCCGGGCGCGGACGGGTACCCGGTCCGGATCTCCTCGGGGGCCGCTTCGGCCACCGGTTCCGACCTCTGGTTCCTTTCCGGCGACGTGCTCTACCGCTCGGGACCGCACAGCCCCGAACCGCTAACGACGGCCCGATTCGCGACCGGCATGGAGCGCGCCGTCCGCAGCAACACCGAGACGGTGGTGGTCGACGAGCTATCGACCAGCGCAGCGGCCAGGACCGGGACGGAGGGTAGCGGGCGGATCACGCTGATCGATACGCGAACCATGGCGTCGGTCAACCTCTCCGGCGTCAAGATCAACGGGCTCAACCGCAGTCACCTGTTCCTGGGCCGAGGTGACGACAAATCCGGGGGTGGCCTCCCGGTCGCCGTGGATCCGGTCCTCGACGCGCTCCGGTGGGCATGCCGTCGTTGACCGACCGCGGGTCTTTCGGGCCTCGGCCCGAGCGCACCCAGTCGAGATGGCGCGGCAGGACCCCGGGGGGCCGCGGCCGGGAGCGCGACCGAGGCTCGAGGCTCCACGGCGGCGTGCCCGAACCCACACCGGACGCGGCGGCTGCGAGCGGCGGACCTGGGCGACGATGGTGGCCGGATCGACACCTGCAGCAAGGGGATCGGAGATGCCTCGTGTAACCGACCGAGTCGGTCCCGTCGTCGGTGGGCTCTCGGCACTGTGCCTGCTGACCTCGTGCACCGCCGAAGCGGCGAATCAGCCACCGACCGCGCCCTTGGCCGCCACACCTGCGACCGAGACCGGATCGAGGGCGACGAGCGCGGCGACAACGGAGCCGTCGGCCACCCCAACCGAGGTCCTGCTCGAGCGCGTCAGCACGGCGATCGCTGCAGTCCCCCGAGAGCGCCGGCGCAGCGCCACGGATGCCTCGCTGATTCGCGGGACCGCTACCCGGCGGAACAGCGACGACGGCGCGGTGAGCCCTGGACGCTACCGGCTCACCGTCTACTGCGCGGGCCGCGGCAGCGTCGAGATGACGTTCATCGTCACCGGGATCGCAGTGCGCAAGTCCCTGGCGACGTGTACCCCGGAGCTGGCCAGCGACAGCATCGACATCACCGCGACAGCCACCGGTTCTGGTCTCGTGACGGACCTCGCGATCCGCGGGCTGCCCGAGGTGGCCGTCGGGTACGTCGTGACCCGCGAGAACCAGACCTGAGCGGGTCAGGTCGTCGTGTAGCGAGCGTGCACCTCGGCGGTGATCACGACGTCCTCGGGAGCCAGGTCGATGCCCTGCTCGTCGGCCGACTTGCCGCTGGCGCCGGCTCCGCCCGCCCGCGCGGACATGACCTGCCTGGGCCCGCTGGCGCCAGCCCCACTCACTCCGGACAGCAGGCCCGGGTCGGCGATCTCCAGTGGGCTGACGCCGTTCGCCCCGGCGGCCGTCGCGATGGCCGTGGCACGGGACTTGGCATCGGCCACGGCCATCTTGAGCACCTGCCCGGCCAGATGGGTCCGGGACGCCTCGGTCAGCGCCCACTCGACGTACCGCAGGCTCACCCCCGCCGTGCCGCCCACCTGCGTCGCGAACTGGCTGAGCGCCTCGAAATCACGGAACTTGATCTTGACGACGGACTCGGCCACGTGCCGCTGCGGCAGCACCGCCCCCTTGTCCGAATAGGGCCGGAACGAGCGGGTCTGCACCGGCAGCACCGCGTACCAGGTGATCGGCGACATCCCGGCGCCCTCCATGGCCTGGATGTGCGCCTGGAGTTTGCCCACCAGCGCGGTCGTCCGGGTCAACGCGTCACCCTTGTCGCCCGACTCGATGCCGGCGACCAGGTGCAGGGTGGCGCGCTCGGGCTTCACGCTGGCCCGGGCGTGCCCGACGACGGTGATGTCCATGCGGCCTAGTCTCGCCGACCGCCGTCGGGTTGCTACCCGCACACGCCGCACGGTTACCACCCGCACACGCCGCCGGCCCGCCCCGAGCACTCGGGACGGGCCGGCGGCGTGCCGAACGGGATGCTACTGGTGGTCCGGGTGCTGGCAGTCGTAGACGAACTGCCGGGCCCGGGCGCGGTCGACGGTCTCGACGACCTCGTTGCCGTCGTCGTCCGTGTAGACCACGGCGGCGTTAGACGGGCCGCGCAGGCCGTCGTACGCCGTGCCTGGAACGTGGGCCGGACCGGCGGGGCCGGGGGACACGCCGCGCAGTTGGTCGGCGTTGAAGATCATGTTGAGCAGGATCGCCGCGATCGCGCCGGCGCTAATGCCGGAGTCGAACAGCAGCTTGAACGCCTCGGGGAAGTTCGCGTAGAAGTTGGTGTTCACCGTCGGGATCAGCGCGATCCCCACGGAGATCGCCACGACGAGCACGTTCTTCTCGTTGAACTGGACCTTGCTCAGCGAGCGCACACCGGAGGCGGTGACCATGCCGAACAGGGCGACGCCGGCGCCACCGAGGACGGACTGAGGCACGCCCTCCACGATCGCGGCGATCTTCGGAATCAGGCCCATCACCAGCAGGATGGCACCGGCCATCGCGCAGACGTAGCGGGACCGAACCCGGGTGAGGCTGACCAGGCCGACGTTCTGGGCGAACGCGGTGTAGGGGAAGGTGTTGAAGATGCCACCCAGGATCGTGGACAGACCATCGGCGCGCAGACCATCGGCCAACCGCGGCGGGTCGACCTTACTGTCGCAGATCTCACCGACGGCGATCATGTCACCGGTGGTCTCGGTCATGATCACCAGACCGACGATGCACATCGAGATGATCGCCCACACGTTGAACGCGGGCAGGCCGAAGTGGAACGGCGTGGGCACGGCGAACCAGGAAGCGTTGCCCACCTTGTCCCAGTTGGCCAGGCCGAACGGGATGGCGACGATCGTGCCGAGGATCAGGCCGACGAGCACCGAGACCCGGGCTATCGCTGCGGGGGCGAACTTCTCGATGAGCAGGATCAGCAGCAGCGTGCCGGCCGCGAACGCCACCTTCTGTGGATCGGCGGCGGGCAGAATACCGGCCTTCGGGCCGGTACTGGGCACCGGGCCGGTGATCCAGCCGGCGGCCACCCGCATCAGCGACAGACCGATGATGAGGATCACCGTGCCGGTGACCAGTGGCGGGAAGAATCGCAGGATCTTGGCGAAGAACGGCGCCAACAGGGTCATGAAGATGCCGCAGGCAATGACGGAGCCGAAGATCGTGGTGATCCCGTACTCCTTGCCGATCGCCAACATCGGGCCGACCGCGGCGAACGTGACGCCCTGCATGATCGGTAGGCGCACGCCGAACCGCCAGAAGCCGATGGCCTGCAGGGCAGAGGCGATACCCGCGACAAACAGGTCCGCGCTGATCAGGTACGCGATCTCCTGCGGCGAGTACTTCAGGGCGTTGCCGACGATGAGCGGGACGGCGACGGCGCCCGCGTAGAGCGCCAACACGTGCTGCAGGCCGAGCGGGAACAAGCGGGTCAGCGGTGGGATCTCGTCGACCGGGTGCTTGGCCGGGGCCCGGTCAGGCGACGTGGTAGCGGACATGGCGCTCCTCGTTGCTCAAGGGTTAACACGCTCATATTAGGGGTGCAGGGGTGACTTTGGGGAAGGTTTAGATGAGTACTGTCATTGTCATACATCACACTGGCAGAACTGATGTTCACGACGTACCATCCCACCCCACCGTTACCCCTCTGACCTGGTCGATTGTCACCCGAAGAGCCTGAGCAGGGAAGACCGCCGCGCTTATCTTCGAGCAAAGTAGGGACGAAGGTCCCAACAGGAGATTCGGGCCGACGGCGTACCACCAGGCACGCCAAACGGCCCGCCCCGAAGGATCGAGGCGGGCCGTGGTGTAGCTAAACCAGTGCAGTCGTACGCCGTACGCGGCGCACGCCCAGCGGCGACGAGCGACTCAGTGCCGAGCGGAGTTGCGCTTGTCGTTGTTGAGGAACGAGATCATCTCCTGCGGGATCTCCTTGGGGCAGGCATCGCTGCAGGCACCGACGTTAGTGCAGCCGCCGAAGCCCTCGGCGTCGTGCCGGCTCACCATCGCCCTGATCCGGGTCCAGCGCTCCGGCTGGCCCTGCGGCAGCAGGCCGAGGTGGGTGACCTTGGCGCCCATGAAGAGCATGCCCGACGCGTTCGGGCAGGCCGCCACGCACGCGCCGCAGCCGATGCAGGCCGCCGCCTCGAAGGCCTTGTCCGCCTTCTTCTTCTCCACCGGCACCGAGTGGGCCTCGGGGGCCGAGCCGGTGTTGGCCGAGATGAAGCCGCCGGCGCCGATGATTCGGTCGAAGGCGCTGCGGTTGACCACCAGGTCCTTGATGACCGGGAAGGCGGTGGCGCGCCACGGCTCGACCGTGATCTCATCGCCGTCCTTGAAGTTGCGCATATGCAACTGGCAGGTGGTGACGCCCTTCTTGCCGTGCGGGCGCCCGTTGATGACCAGGCCACACATGCCGCAGATGCCCTCGCGACAGTCGGAGTCGAAGGCGATCGGCTCCTCGCCCTTGCTGTTGAGATCCTCGTTGAGCATGTCGAGCATCTCGAGGAAGGACTCGTCCGGAGACACGTGGTCCAGCTGGTAGGTGTGCATGGAGCCCGACGTGTTGGGCCCCGCCTGCCGCCAGATCTTCAGAGTGATTCTCACTTGTAGCTCCGCTGCTTCAGCTCGATGAATTCGTACACCAGGGGTTCCTTGTGCAGGATCGGAGCTTCGTTCTCGCCGCCCCACTCCCACGCCGCGACGTAGCAGAACTCGTCGTCGTGCCGCAGCGCCTCGCCGTCCTCCGTCTGGCTCTCCGCGCGGAAGTGCCCGCCGCAGGACTCCCGGCGGTGCAGCGCGTCGATGCACATGAGCTCGCCCAGCTCGAGGAAGTCGGCGACACGGCCGGCCTTCTCGAGGGACTGGTTGAGCTCGTCGGCCTTGCCGAGCACCCGCACGTTGGACCAGAAGTCCTTGCGCAGGTCGCGGATCTTGGCGATCGCGGTCTTCAGGCCGGGCTCGGTGCGCTCCATCCCGCAGTATTCCCACATGATCTGGCCGAGCTCCTTGTGGTAGCTGTCGGCCGAGCGGGTGCCTCCGGTGGAGAGGAAATGGTTGATCCGGGCCTTGACGTTTTCCTGCGCCTCCACGACCGCCGGGTGGTGGCTGTCGACCGCGGGGTACGGGCCCGAGGCCAGGTAGTCGCGGATCGTGTTCGGCAGCACGAAGTAACCGTCCGAGAGGCCCTGCATCAGCGCCGAAGCGCCGAGCCGGTTGGCGCCGTGGTCGGAGAAGTTGGCCTCGCCCGAGACGAACAGGCCGGGGATCGAGGACTCCAGGTCGTAGTCGACCCACAGGCCACCCATCGTGTAGTGCACGGCCGGGTAGATGCGCATCGGCGTCTGGTAAGGGTCCTCGCCGGTGATCTCGGCGTACATGTCGAAGAGGTTGCCGTATTTGGCCTCCACCGCCGCCTTGCCCATCCGCTGGATGGCCTCGACGAAGTCGAGGTAGACGCCGCGGCGGACCCGGCGCTCGGTGCCGTCGGGGCCGACCTCCAGCAGCTCGTTGCCGACCCCGCGACCCTCGTCGCACATGTTCTTGGCCTGGCGCGAGGCGATGTCCCGCGGGACCAGGTTCCCGAAGCTCGGGTAGATCCGCTCCAGGTAGTAGTCGCGGTCCTCCTCGGGGATCTGCCGCGGATCCTTGGTGCAGTCCTCGGCCCGCTTCGGGACCCAGATGCGGCCGTCGTTGCGCAGGGACTCGGACATCAGCGTGAGCTTGCTCTGCTGGTCTCCGGCCACCGGGATGCAGGTCGGGTGGATCTGGGTGTAGCAGGGGTTGCCGAAGTAGGCGCCCTTGCGGTGCGCCCGCCAGGTCGCGGTGGTGTTGCAGCCCATCGCGTTGGTGGACAGGAAGAAGACGTTGCCGTAGCCGCCGGAGGCGAGCACGACCGCGTCCGCCAGGTGGGTCTGGATCTCTCCGGTGCTCATGTCGCGGGCGATGATGCCGCGAGCGCGGCCATCGACGATGACCAGCTCGACCATCTCGTGCCGGGCGAACATCTCCACGGTGCCCGCCGGATTGTCCGGGCCCTTCACCTGACGCTCCAGCGCCTGGTAGGCGCCGATCAGCAGCTGCTGTCCGGTCTGGCCGCGGGCGTAGAACGTGCGGGACACCTGCACGCCACCGAAGGAGCGGTTGTCCAGCAGGCCGCCATACTCGCGGGCGAACGGAACACCCTGGGCGACGCACTGGTCGATGATGTTGGGGCTGATCTCCGCGAGGCGGTAGACGTTGTTCTCGCGGGCGCGGTAGTCGCCGCCCTTGACGGTGTCGTAGAACAGCCGGTAGACGGAGTCGCCGTCCTCCTTGTAGTTCTTGGCCGCGTTGATGCCACCCTGCGCGGCGATCGAGTGCGCCCGCCGCGGGCTGTCCTGATAGCAGAACGCCTTGACGTTGTAGCCCGCCTCGCCCAGCGTGGCGCACGCGGCCCCGCCGGCCAGGCCGGTGCCGACGACGATGACGGTCAGCTTGCGGCGGTTGGCCGGGTTGACCAGCTTCGCCTCGAAGCGGCGCTTGGTCCAGCGCTGCTCGATCGGGCCGCCCGGGGCCTTGGTGTCCTGGATCGGCTCACCCTCGCGGTAGAGGCCGTTGATGAGATCAGTCATGAGTCGAATCAGCCCTTACTTGATGACGCCGACGAGGATGAGGAACGGCGGCACGAGGAAACCGAGCACGACGACGGCCGCGACGGCCAGCCCCAGACCCTTCGCCGTGGCGCGAGCCTTGGCGGTGTTGGTCAGCCCGAGGGTCTGGAAGGCGCTCCACGTGCCGTGGTGCAGGTGCAGCCCGAGGGCGATCATGGCGAGCAGGTAGATCACGAAGACCCACCAGATCTGGAAGCTCGCGATGAGCAGCAGGCCGGGGCTCTGCACGCCGTCCCGGATGAAGTCGCCACCGCCCCGGCCGTCGCCGGTGAACTTGACCACCGTGAACTGGGCCAGGTGGAACAGGATGAACAGGAGCAGCGTGATGCCGCCCCAGCGCATCGCCTGGCTGGACAGGGTGCGCTGCACGGTCGACTTCACCGAGTACTTCGTCCGCCGCGCCCCGTTGGCCCGAGCCCACAGCGTGCTCGCCGACCAGACGTGCAGCACGACGGCGAGGATCAGCGACAGGCGGAAAAGCCACAGGAAGCCCGAGTAGGGCAGGATCGGCACGAACATCTCGCGCAGGTGGTGGGCGTAGTCGTCGAATCCGGCGACGCCACTGATCAGGATCTTCAGGTTCCCGTACATGTGGAACAGCACGAAGAACACGAAGTACAGTCCCGAGATCGCCATCACGATCTTCAGCCCAATAGATGAGCGCGAGGGACTCGGCCGAGTCGGGGTCAGAGTCGAAGTAGCCACGAGCGAAGTCTGCCCTGTCCTAGTGGGGGATTGAGGATTTGGTGCCCCCCGTGACCGAAAAGGCATCCATCTCACATCGCCGTAGGCTCGGTCGCGACGGTCCGCCGCGGCTGATCCTAGTTCGTCGGCGGGCCCGCACCCCGGTTTGTCGCCCCTGGTCGCGACGTTCGTGCCGAAGGTCCTGGGCCGCGGCGGCGGCCCAGGACGAACCGATCAGGCCAGCACCTTGGCCACTGGCGTCAACGGCAGGTCGAACGCGTCGGCGACGCCCGGGCAGACGATCTCGCCGGCGCAGGTGTTCAGGCCCAGCGCGAGGGCGGGGTCGTCCTGGCAGGCCTTGCGCCAGCCCCGGCCCGCCAGCCGCAGCGCGTAGGGCAGGGTCGCGTTCGTCAGCGCCCAGGTCGAGGTGTTCGGCACGGCACCGGGCATGTTCGCCACGCAGTAGAAGACCGAGCCGTGCACCGGGAACGTCGGGTCCGCGTGCGTGGTGGGCCGGCTGTCCTCGAAGCAACCGCCCTGGTCGATCGAGATGTCCACCAGGACGCTGCCCGGCTTCATCTCGGCGACCAGCTCGTTGCTGACGAGCCGGGGCGCCTTGGCGCCGGGGATGAGCACCGCACCGATCACCAGGTCCGCCGAGAGCACCTGCTGGCGCAGCACCAACGCCGAGGACGCGAGGCCGTGCACCCGGTTGTGGTAGCGCCAGAAGCTCATCCGCAGCTTGTCGAGGTCGGTGTCGAGGATCGTCACGTCCGCGCCCATGCCCAGGGCGATGTTGGCGGCGTTCTGGCCGGCGACCCCGCCGCCGAGCACGACGACCTTGGCGTTGGCCACGCCACCCACGCCGCCCATGAGCATCCCCCGGCCGCCCTGCGCCTTCATCATGGTGTGCGCGCCGACCTGCGGGGCCAGGCAGCCCGCCACCTCGGACATCGGGTAGAGCAGTGGCAGCGCCCCGGTCGGCAGCTGGACCGTCTCGTAGGCGATGGCCGTGATCCCCGCCCCCAGCAGCGCATCGGTCTGCGGGCGGTCGGCGGCCAGGTGCAGGAAAGTGAACAGCAGCAGGTCCTCGCGCAGCCGGTGGTATTCCTCCTCGACCGGCTCCTTGACCTTCATCACCATCTCGGCCTCGCCCCAGACCTCGTCGGCGGTGGCCAGGATCGTCGCGCCCTCGGCGACGTACTCCTCGTCGCGGATGGACGAGCCGACCCCCGCACCCCGCTCGATCAGCACGGTGTGACCGTGGTCGACCATCTCGCGGACCCCCACGGGCGTGACGCCGACGCGGAACTCGTTGTTCTTGACTTCCTTCGGGATCCCGATCTTCACTGCGACCTCCGGTGACTCTGTGGGTGAGCCGGTCTGGTCAGGCCGGTACGCGGTGGTCGAACCACTGCCTTCGACAGGTCGTCGAACCGCTGCCTTCGAGAGTAGGAATGCGGCCCTACGGCGTCAGGCGAACTGCGCCAATTGCGGTGCGGCGCACAGTGTGGTGTTCACCTCGGCCGGGGCGGTTCGGTCGCTGCGGCGTACAGCTCCTTGCTCGGCACCCCGGTGGCGGCGCTCACGGCCTTGCAGGCGTCCTTGAGCCGCTCCCCCGCGGCCACCCGCGCCCGAACCGCCGCCAGCGCCTCGGCGGGGTCGCTGCGACCTGCCGTGGCACCGGTGACGACAACGGTGATCTCGCCCCGCACCTCACCCTGCGCCCAGGCGATCAGCTCGGCGAGCGACCCGCGGCGTACCTCCTCGTAGGTCTTCGTGAGCTCCCGGCAGACCGCCGCCGCCCGGTCGTCCCCGAACGCCTCGGCCATCGCGGCCAGCGTCGCCGCGAGCCGGTGCGGCGCCTCGAAGAAGACCATCGTGCGGGGTTCCGCGGCGAGGGCCGCCAGCGCCCGGGCCCGCTCCCCCGGCTTGCGTGGCAGGAAGCCCTCGAAGCAGAACCGCGCGACGGGCAGGCCGGACACCGCGAGCGCCGCCAGGACCGCGCTGGGGCCGGGCAGGCAGGTGACCGGTACGTCGTGCGCCACCGCAGCAGCGACCAGGCGATACCCGGGATCCGAGACGCTGGGCATCCCGGCGTCGGTGACCACCAGCACCGTGGCCCCGGCGCGCAGTGCGGCCAGCAGGTCCGCCGCACGGGTGGCCTCGTTGTGCTCGTGATAGGACAGGACCCGACCGCTCGGGCGGACCTGGAGGTCCGCGCACAGCCGGTGCAGGCGGCGGGTGTCCTCGGCCGCCACCACGTCGCTGTCGGCCAACGCCTGGGCCAGCCGCGCCGAGGCGTCCCGCGGATCGCCGATGGGGCTGGCCGCGAGGATCAGCAGGCCGACACCGCTCATGGGCGCATCCTGCCAGGTGCGAGGGTTGTCGGTCGCCGCGCTTACCATGACGGACATGACGGCGCTTCCCGCCCGACCCCTGCTGCGACGCTCCGCGGGGCTGGTCCGTGACGACGCGTCGGCGCCCGACGGGGCGGCGGTGGCGCTGTGGCGGGACCGGCTGCTCGGTGTCGTCCCCTCGGATCGGCTGCTCGGCTGGCTGGGGCCGCTGTTCGCCGCCATGGTGGGCGGCTTCCTGCGGTTTTGGCAGCTCGGCGACATCCGCACGCTGATCTTCGATGAGACCTATTACGTGAAGCAGGGCTACTCGATGCTGCTCTACGGCGTCGAGATCCGGAACAACGAGCTGGTCAACAAGGACAACGTCGCCTGGAATGCGGGCACCTTCGACCCCGGCCAGATCTTCACCGGCGAGGCCGATTTCGTCGTGCATCCCCCGGTCGGCAAGTGGGTCATCGCCGCTGGTCAACAGCTGTTCGGCATCGACAACGCGGTCGGCTGGCGGTTCTCCGTCGCGGTGCTCGGGACCCTGTCGATCCTGATGCTGGGCCGGGCGGCCCGCCGGCTGTTCGCGTCCAGCTACCTGGGCACCTGCGCGGCGCTGCTGCTGGCCTTCGACGGGCACCACTTCACGCACAGCCGCACCGGCCTGCTCGACCTCATCGTGATGTTCTTCGCGCTCGGCGGATTCTGCGCTCTGCTCATCGACCGCGACCAGGCCCGGGAGCGATTGGCGCGGCGGGTCGCCGCGGGGGCGCGGCTGGACGGGCTCGGGCCGTGGATCGGGCCGCGCCCCTGGCGGTGGGTCGCCGCGGTCAGCCTGGGGCTGTGCATCGGCACCAAGTGGTCGGGGCTGTGGTTCCTGGCCGTATTCGGGCTGATGAGTGTGGCGTGGGACCTCGGCGCACGGCGTACGGTCCGCACCCGCCGGTGGATCCTGGGCACCCTCGTCAAGGACGCGATCCCGGCCGGCCTGTCCATGGTGGCGATCGCGCTGGTGACCTACCTGGCGAGCTGGATCGGCTGGTTCCGCAGCGACACGGGCTGGGGTCGACACTGGGCCGACAGCAATCCCCCCCAGGGGTTCCTCGCCGAACACCTGCCGGGGGCGATGCGCTCGCTGATCGAATACGAGCGGCAGGTCTGGCAGTTCCACGTGGGGCTGACGTCCGGGCATCCGTACGCCGCGAACCCCTGGTCCTGGATCGTGATGGGGCGCCCGACGAGCTTCTTCTACGAGAGCCCCAAGCTGGGCGAACAGGGCTGCTCGGTCGAGGCCTGCAGCCGGGCCATCACCAACATCGGCACGATCTCGATCTGGTGGGGCGCCGCCCTGGCCATCCCGGTGCTGCTGTTCTGCTGGCTACTGCGCCGGGATTGGCGTGCCGGTGCGGTCCTGGCGGGGCTGTTCGCGGGTTGGTTCCCGTGGTTCCTCTACCAGGAGCGCACGATCTACACGTTCTACGCGGTGGCGTTCGTGCCCTGGGTGGTGCTGGCCGTCACCTATGTGCTGGGACTGATCCTCGGGCCTGTGGACGCACCCGCCTCGCGGCGTCGCCGCGGGATCTGGATCACGGGCGGGTACGTCGTGGTCACGATGGCCCTGTTCGTGTTCTGGTGGCCGGTCCTGGCCGCGCAGGTGATCCCCTACCAGCAGTGGCAGTGGCACATGTGGTTCCCGTCCTGGATCTGAGCGCCAGCTGAGCCCCGCGGGCGCGCGGAGCCCCTAGGTCACACGCGACTTCGGTGCCGGAAGGCGCTCACGCCGAGGGCGGCCAGGGCGACGACGACGACCACACCCAGGACGATCATCTGCTGCTCCCGGTGATCCGCGTCCAGGAACACCCACAGGCCCACGATGGCCAGCACCAACACCACGCTCACCGCCGGGAACAGGATCCCGGCCACGCCACCGGCGCGATCCGCGTCGTCGTCGTCCGAGGGCAATCCCGGGCTCCGTCGCTGGGCCCCCGGCCAGGAATCCGACCGGTTCGCACCGGGCCACGACCCTCCGGTTTCGGAGCGCGGCGCAGCCCCTGGCCAGCTCGGCACGTCCGGTGCCACGGAACGCTTGCCGCCCGCACCTGGCCAGGAATCCGGCGGCGGCGGGCTGTCGGGGGGTCTGGGCGCCACGCGTGGATTGTGACACGTGCCGCAGCCGTTGCCGAAGGGCGCCACTCCGGCACCTCCGGCATTTCGCGACGGGGGCCCACCCAAGGGGTTCCAGTCACATACCCAAGAAATGCTTGAGAGCCCGGGCCTGCGGCCCGGGCTCTCAAGCAATGTGGTCCTCGTCCGGCAGCTGTCGAACTCGACCTCCACCCCATTATACCGGGCAATCGAGGCGTATCATAGGCTTGACCTGCGGAAACGCCCGGCAGAGGAGCAGAGGGCGCGTCGCACGGAGCCCAAGCGGGCTAAACAGCTCAACCAGTCTGAGCTGGCCCGTCTGACCGAGCGTTACTGTGCCGGCGCCACCGTTTACCAGCTGGCCAAGGAGTTCGGGGTCCATCGGTCCACCGTGGCCCTTCGCCTCAAGCAGGCAGGCGTTGAGCTTCGTGGCCAGTCCCCCACCGACCAGCAGGTCGACGAGATGATCCAGCTCTACACCCAGGGCCTGTCATTGGAGAAGGTGGGACGACGGACCGGCTTCGATGCCTCCACCGTCATGCACTGCCTGCGCCGACGCGGTATCCCCACTCGCGACAGTCATGGGCGCCCGAAGTGAAGCACGTCCTCGTTGTCGGCCAGCTTGAATCTGAGGTCAACGTCGATTTCGAGATGACCGGTGCCACCTCGGCCTCTCCTTCGCTGACGTCAGTAACCAGGTGCGCCATCCCGACCCAGGCCGGGCACCAGGGGCTACAGCAGACGATCCACGGGTCCTGCATATTCCGTCTGTCTCTCCAGACGTGGCAGGGTGGAGCGATACCGACTGTGCGAGTGCCCAATTCACGCTCTGGGGAGGCGATGAAGCAATGAGTCTAAGCTTCAGGAAGACCGTGAAAGCTGGCCCCTTCCGCCTGACAGCCAGCCGTTCAGGTATCAGCACCAGCGTCGGCGTCCCAGGCTTCCGGGCGACCGCGGGACCGCGCGGGAACTACGTCACGCTAAGCGGAGGCGGCGTGGCCTACCGAACCACGGTCGGCCCAAGCAACCGTCCCCGCGGCGCTCATGTGACCGCACCTCAACCACCTCCCGACGAGCCGGACCTGGCGGATACCACGGGGGCGAGCGTGGCCGAACTGACCCCGACTGTGGATGCTGATCTCGTCGCGCAGCTGAACGATGCCGCAAGCCACAAGCGATCGGCCTGGCCAGTAGCTGCCGTCGTCGCGTTCGTAGGCCTGCTGACGCTCCCCTACGGCATCATGCTTTGGCTCCTGGGACTGCCAATTTGTTGGTGGCTTGCCCAGCGAGACACCGCCCGGCGCTCGGTCGTCTTGTTCTACGACGTAGCCGATCAGCCGGCCCAGTCCTTTCACGGACTGTTGGCCGCGTGGACTTCCTTGGCGGCATGTGACAAGCGCTGGCGCGTCGTCCAGTCTGGCGCCGTGAATACCGTCCGACAGCACAAGACCAATGCGGGCGCATCATCACTCGTGGCGCGTCTGCCCGTGGCTGCGGTCGTCCAGCCCACCGCACCGCTGCGGACCAACGTCGATGTGCCGACTCTGACGGCAGGAAAGGTCTCGTTGTGCCTTCTTCCGGACAGGCTGCTGGTTCGTGACGGCCGTACGTTCAGCGACCATCACTACAGCACCCTGGAAATCGAGGCCGGTTCAACGAACTTCATCGAGCAACCGGGCCAAGTCCCTAGCGACGCCACCGCCGTCGGGCAGACCTGGCAATACGTCAACGTCAAAGGCGGACCTGACGGACGCTACAAGTCCAATCCGCTTCTTCCCATCGTTCGCTACGGAACGCTGCGAATAGCCGGAGCAACCGGACTGCGCTGGGATATCCAAACCTCGACTGTGGAATCGGCAGTGCAGGCTGCGGCCGCGCTGCGGCAGCTGCAGGAGGCGGTTCGCAGTGCCGCGCAGACACAGATGCAAGCCCCGACAGTCCTTCCGGGCACGACCACAAGCCCGCCAGTTGCTCAGCTGCCAGCACCAGCGCCCTTCGTCACACCAGCTACCCCGCCTGCAACAACAGTACGGCCGAAGCCGCTGGCTCCGCCGGCGGGCGACTCTCCGTCGTTGCCGCCTGGCGAGCCGATCCGGGTCAGCGGCCGCGGACGCCAGTCGGTGGTCGGTGAGCAATACCACCCCGGTGGCATCACGGCAGCAATAGCGTCACGGGTGGCCCCTCAGGCGGGTGACTGGGACAACGCGCTGCCAGTGGTCGCCTACCTGGTCCCCGAACCAAAGAACCCGCATGACGGGAACGCCATCCGCGTCGACGTCGACACACCAACTGGGCGGGCCACGGTTGGCTACCTGCCTCGGGAGGCTGCCCTGCGCTACGGCGCTGATTGCCGCACCTTGGCCGCCCGTAATCGCTACGCCCAGATCGACGGACGGATAGTCGCCGGACACAATCACATCCAGGTGTATCTGCACCTTGGCCAGGCTGGCGAGCTCATATTCGCCAATGACCCACCCGCCTCGGCGTACTTCGTCGACCCAGCCCGCGAGTGCGCGCTTATCGACGAGAAGAATCACCAGGCGGCCCTCACACCGTTTGCCCCCACCGGCCCCAACCAGCGCACATCCGTCTGGTGCACCCTGTCTCCGGGCGTCGTACCATCCGGCAAATACGCGGGTGAACCGACTGTTGACGTCCTCATCCAAGGCGCCGTGGTCGGCGCACTGAGTGCCCCGCAGGCTGCACGCTCACTTGACCTTCGTGAATTGCTTGATCAGGGGCTGGTCGTGGCCTGCCAGGGGGCGGTATTTAGGAAATCCCGGGGCGGCCTGGAGGCGAGTGTCTTTCTCTCTCTCCTCACGGACGAAGCAATCCGTCGCCTTTCTCGGGCTAGAGGCAAGAACGACCGGCAACACGAGCTGAATCGAGTTGATTGAATTCGTTTCATCGGCTATTGAACTGCACGATTTTGGATCTATAGAATACAGGCGTATGAGTTCCGGTGAAGATCGACCAAGGGAGAGCCACTTGTACGGCGACATGCCTGCAACGGAGAAGATGCGCGCCATCAGGCTCGAAATGGAGGCATATAATGCCCTCTGGGGACAACGCCAGGATGACTGGACACTCACGGATAGCGGGGAAGCCCTCGGCCAATACCTTGCCGCAGAGGCGGAATTCGATGAGGACTACCCTTATGATCTTGAAAACGTCTTCATTGCAGCCAAGGGGCGAGCCACTCCCGGGGTCGCGCAAAACTGGTCCTCAGCTATTCAAGCGCTTTGCGATTTCAATGATGCAACAGCCCATCTCAAGGGAGCTTCTTCAGAAGATGCTGTCATTGCGACTTTGCGCTCGCAACGCCCTAGTTGCGGAACTGCTCTTTGTCTCAAGCTGATGTCCCCCGATGCCAGCCAGCGAGTTTTCAGACTTTCTAGGCACCTCCACTGAGGAAGCCCGTCAACGAACTGCGCGCATACAGCATGAAGCTCCTTCAAGCGTTAGAAGAGCATCACTTAAGGATTCTCTTGCAGCTATAGATATAGATCCGTGACGGCTATCATCTCTATTTGTTGGGTGACGCACTCTTCTAGTATCGCCCTGTTGTAACTGTCGGCATCAGAAAACGACGTAGATGGTGCGCCCCGTCCGACGCATCCGAAAGGATCGACTTGAAGCGCCGCCTTGACCCATCGCGCTCCCGGCCCGCGTGTGGTCATGTCGGCGTGCACCCTTCCGGAGAGACCGCTGGATCGTGTTGCCGAGCTACCATGCCTCTATTGTACATCGCCCCTATCACAGAGAGCACGACTTAACCCCATTCCACGGGTGCGACTGTCCAGCAGGACAGGAAGTCCATGATCGATGCCTCAGCATGCTGGCGCATAACACAAATCGACCCTTCAGAGGTTGAATTTGCATCAAACGAGGTCTTGCGCTTCATTCAGATCTCTCACGGTCCGCAGCTGATACGAACGCCAGCGTAAGAATTGTTCAGCCGATCAGACGCATTTTAATAACGGCAGGGCGGTATACTGCAATTGTGAAACGCATCTCCACTGACGCCTACCAAGCACTGCGTGAAGCCCTGCCCGCCGTCACCTGGTACAAGCGCAACTATGAGTCGCTCCTGCGGACGGCCCTCCGCGACCATCCGGAGCTTCTGGCTGGGCTTAACTTCTCGGACACGAAACGGGCGGTGGCCGATCAGCTTGTCGGCCAGCTCGTGCGTCAAGAGAGCCGGTACCAGGAGGCCACGCTTGGGCTCATGCTGGAGATCGCGTCGATGACGACCTTTCCGGACATCGCGCGGCTCACCGAGCCGGACCGGACCGAACGTGTAGCAGCGGCCATGGAAGCTGTCGCTCGTTTGCAGGCAGTCACGACCGCCTTCAGTGACGACATCGAGGAACGCGAACGGATCGAGGCTGCGCAACGCGCTTGCGAGGCTCAAGCCCAAGCCCTTCGGCAGTTCGAAGATGAACTGGCGGCCATCAAATTGCGCTTCCTGGAGCTCCACGCGGCAACCGACCACCAGGCCCGCGGCCGCGCCTTTGAGGTGCTGCTCACGGATCTGCTGCTGCTCTACGATCTCGAGCCGCGACTCGCCTACAACACGGAGCTCGATCAGATCGATGGTTCCTTGACCTTCGACACCGACGATTACATCGTGGAGGCTCGCTGGCGAGCCGAACCAACCGGCCGGGAACACGGCGACGTCTTCAAGGTGAAGGTGGGCAACAAGGGCAAGAACGCCCTCGGCCTCTTCGTCAGCATCCAGGGCTTTACCAGCACCTTCATTGAGGCATACAACCGGGGCACGCCCTTCATGACCATGGACGGCGCCGACGTGTTCCTCATCCTAGACAACCGCGTGCGTCTGGATGATGCCCTCCGCGCCAAGAAGCGCCATGCCAATGACACGGGGTCCTGCCACCTGCCGTTGTCGCAGTGGATGCAGACGTAGGCGTGCCAAACCGCTGAGAGACGGGGCTCCACCCGCCCGCTACGTACCCCATCAACCTTGGAGTTCGCTGCGCGACACGCCGACGACGACAAGTCCATCAGCCTTGTCGGCAAGTGATGCTACAGATTGGTTAGCCTCGCCGAGCCCTCGACGCTGTCACAATCGCGCAACGGCGGCGGCGCCGATCTCCGCCCACTTCAAGGAGGACCTTGACCAAGCAGCGTGTGTACGAGCTCGCCCGTGACCTCGGCATGGACACCCGGACTCTGCTCGCCCACCTCAAATCGCGAGGGGAGTTCGTCCGCTCCGCCTCATCAGTCGTCGAGCCCGCCACCGTTCGCGCCCTGCACGCGCAACATGCCACGGGAGGCTTGTCGACTCAGAGCCCATCGGGCCCGCGTCCAGCGATCGCGCCAACTCGACCTTCAGCAGTCGTGGCCCAGCGGCGCGGCCGTGATGACACCGATCTGTTCACAGTTGCAGCACAGAGAATGGCGCGGGAGAGGAATCCACGCCAGCGCTACCACAGGGGAGCTATTGCCCCGTACACGAAGCTCCTCCTGGACACGGTCGTCCTACGTGAGCGCCCGCTGAGTAAGCGTGACTTCCCGCCGACGGTCGGGGAGGTCGAACGGGCCGCGCAGTTGTCGAAGACATGGGCGATGGCCTGCTTTGAACACGCCGAGGCCGCCCTATGGCTGGAATACGATGCCGCCATCACCGCGGACGTCGCCGCAGAGTGCCAGAGAGCGGGTCTCACGCCGCAGGACGTCGACGAGCGCGTCTGGTATGGCCGCTTCCACGGCCAGCGTCACAGGCTTCTCGACCAGATCGTCGCTGGCGACATTACCGCGGCGGATGCACTTGCTCAGCTGAGGCAGGCGCGCACCGAGAGGGGTGAGGCACGGGGAGGCGCCTGATTACGCCGCTTGCCTTCAGCGCACCGTTCGGGTCGACTACAACCCGCCCTTCGACTACCTGCTCGCACGGCTCGTCCCAGCTCAGGTCCATCATGACCTGAGTCATCCCAGCCGCGGCGGCCGGAAGGACCGTGACGACGACGTACACAACAAAGACAACGCCCCCAGGACAAGCCGGGGGGCGGAGCCGACCCTCAGTCCGGCATTGGCCAGGTCAAGGGTTCTCATACGGATACTTTGGTGGAGCTGAGGGGACTCGATCCCCACCGTCCGGGACGCTGCGCGCCCGGAACGGCGTGGGCCCACCTAAAGGGTTCGAGTCACATACCCATAATTGCTTGAGAGCCCGGGCCTGCGGCCCGGGCTCTCAAGCAATGTGGACCTCCGTAGAGAGTTTGAGAACCCCTGCCCACACCTGAAAACCTTGTCTTTGCGCAGGTCACGGGGCTTGTACGACCATGACCAGCGCTCATCGGAGCCTACAGTCTTCGACTCCAGGGGTCGAGTGGTGCGATCACTTGAGATGGCTCAAACCCTGCTACGGCCCGAGCAGGTCGACGACCTGGTGGCGCAGTACCGCGAGGGCGCGACGCTCGTGGAGCTGGCGTCCCTGTTCGGAGTGAACCGCCGCACGGTCGCCACCCACCTCACCCGGCGGGAGGTGACGATCCGCCGTGGACGGTTCGATCCTTCCCGCATCCACGAAGCAGCCGACCTCTACCTCAGCGGGTTGACGCTGGCAGAGGTCGGCGTGAAGGTCGGGGCGGGGCCTCAGCCTGGATCCACCGAGCCGGTTTCTGGAGCGGATTGAGCGGTGCTCGTGGATGGCCTGACTGTCGGTGCTGACGGGGGGCGCGCGGTACCTGCCGGTCTGCCCGGCTTTTCCACTTTCGGTCCCTTCTCGTCGGGACAGGGCTTGCTGGTCAGGTGGCGGCTGTCAGTTGGCCGCTGGCGGTCTCGAAGAGCTCATCCCAGGCCTGCTGCCAGGGCCAGTTGCGCGGTAGGTGCAGCAGCCAGGTGCGGGCACGGTTGGCGATGCGGGCTGGGACGGCGATGAGCTGAGCGCGGATGGTGGCCATGCGGGCTTTGGCGTGGAAGCGCGAGGCCAGCACCCCGGCTGCGCGGGTGAGGTTGAAGGCGATCGCTGCCAGGACGGTCCAGGCGCTGTTGGCGGTGAACACTGCCGAGGGCATGTGGGCCAGCGGACCGTTCTTCAGGTCGGCGATGACCTGCTCGATGATGGCGTGGTCACGGTGAGCGGCCTCTGCCTGGAGCATCGACAGCGGGGAGTCGGTGAACACGGCGTGATGACGGTAGACGTTGAACATCTCGCCCTGGCCCTGGGGCACCGACCGCGGGTTGAGTCGCTTGACGCGGCGCACGATCAGCCGGGCGCTGGTGTGGTCGTCCTTCTTACGAGAGGTGAAGGCGGTGTAGTGGATCTCGGCCACGTCGGCGTCGGAGACCCAGCGCTGCTCGTCCTCGTCCCAGATGGCCTCGGGGTACTTGATTCCCACCCACGCCTCCTCGGGGATGCGGGAGATGGCGGCGACCACGGCCGCGTCCATGCGCGCGGTGATGGAGAAGTGCGCGCCACCGCGGCGGACCGCGGCTACGACATCGTGTTGGTAGAAGGCGCTGTCGGCGCGCACCGTGACCATGCCCCCGGCCCTGCCCTGCGAGCCGCGGCCAGGGCCTCGGCGATCATCTTGCCCGCCCCGCGCGGTGACTTCACCGAGCCCTTGCGCAGCCGGATGCCGGCGATCACCGGCGCCGCCGTGGGCGTCGACAACGTGGCCACCAGCGCGTTGAGGCCCTTGACGCCGCTGTAGCCGTATCCCGCGCCCTGCTTGGCGTAGCCGTGAGTCTCGCGGATCGTGTCGTCGAGATCGACGTAGGCCATCTCATCGACGCCGGACACCAGCGCAGGCACCCGAGCGGCCAGCGCGGCCAGCAGCCGAGAAGCGATCGCGTCCAGTTGGCGAACGTGCCCGAACTTATAGCCGCGCAGGTGCGTGCCCAGCGTCGTGGGAGCCCGCAACTCGCTGAACGCCCGGCCCATCCCGCCGTGGCGGACCAGGTCCATGTCGCTGATGCTGTCGGCCCCGGCCACCATCCCGCCGACCAGCGCACCGACCTTCACCTGCGCGTTCGCACCGGCGCTGCCGGCCAGGGTGATGTGCGCATCGACCAGGTCCGACAGCCCCGCCGACTCGGCCAGCAGCATCACCGGCACCAGCCCACCGGCAGCGATCAGATTGTCATCATCGAACTCAGCGGAGAAGCTGTGGGAAACTCGCACTACCGATGCTCCTGTAACTCAGCGGTCTGGGACTCTCAGCAAGTCCATTCTTGCTGGTCACAGGAGCATTCGGCTCTCACGACCCGCCCCTCAGCCCGATCCGGCCGGCGGATCCAGGTTCAATGACGGCGACCGCGACCACCCGTACCTTTAGCCGTCGGAATCCGATCCTCCTGGCGCGACCCGTGATCGGCGTATCGACGCGTCTCGGATGCATCCTGACGGTACCGGGCTATCGGGGTGTGGCGACGTGTTCGAGTGCATCAATGTCGAGGATGGAGACGTCTCGGCGTCCGTGGAGTTCGATGATGCCGGAGGTGGAGAGCGCGGCGAGGCGTCGGCTCAGGGTTTCGGGCGTGGTTCCGAGGTAGGCGGCGATGTCCTTTTTCGCCATCGGCAGCCTCACCGTGGGTACGCCTGCTCGCATGCTGCCGGGCAGATCTAGCAGGTAGGCCGCCACGCGGGCGTTGACGTCGCTGGAGGTGACGGCGCCCAGCAGTCGCTCGACTGAGGAGAGCCGGTCGGAGAGTGTCCGCAGCATCCGCTGACTGATGTCGGGGTAGTCGCGGAGCAGGGCCGAGAGGTCGGCGTGGTCGAAGACGCACATCCGACTGTCTTCTAGCGCGACGACGAGGTCGACCGGGCGGTGGCCCGTCAGGAAGGCCCGTTCTCCCACGACATCACCGTCTGTCACCGTTCGCAGAATCTGTTCCTGACCATTGGCCGCCGTGTGGCTGACCTTGAGCTGTCCGCTGTGTATCACCAGCAGACGCGACACCGACTGTCCGGGGGAACAAACAATATCCCCCTTGTGGACGCACACCGGGCGAACGAAGTCGGCGACGTGCAGCTGCTCCTGGCGCGTCAGTCCTTGGAAGATCGGTACGCGAGCTACGCACAGGTCATCCTCAGACATGCCTCAAGCCTACCGGAATCGGCGCGGGCGCCACCGTCCCAGATGCCCCAGGGGGCGCCTCGTACGGTGCCGTCCGGACTTGACCTGGGTCAAGGAGTTCGCAGTGGCGCGAACCTATCGTGAAGGTGTCAATACGGAACACCACCAAGAAAGGGATTCTCACAATGACTACCTCCACCGCCACCCACACCCTTTTGAGGGCCGAGGGATTCTCCTGCCCGTCCTGCGTGGCGAAGATCGAAAAGCAGGTCGGCCGCCTCAAGGGTGTCGAGAACGTGAAGGTCCATTTCGCCTCATCCCGCATCGAGATCGACCACGACGCCGAGCGCGTCTCCGTGGATGACCTCGTGACTGCCGTGGCGAAGGCCGGCTATAAGGCCACTCCTTCAGCCTTCTGAGGCACGCGGGCCCCTGTGGGGTCGCACATTTTTCGCTCATACCCGATCTGCCGGTCCGCTGGCACTCATCGCAGAAGGGTCGTACCCGAAAGTGAACAGGCTCCAGAAATGGGTCTATGGGAACTGGTCGGTCCCCGTCGTGTCCGGCGTACTCATCATCATCTCCTTCGCCGTTCAACGGCTGGCCGAGGGTGCGGCCAACCTCACCATCAGCCCCCAGTGGTGGCTCGATGCCGGCGCCCACGCCACCCATGCCACCGCGGTCTTCACCCTCGCGGATGCCTTCATGGTCGCCGCCGCCGTGGTCGCCGGCTACGGGATCGTGATCAAGGCGGTTCGCGCGCTGATCGCCAAGGTCATCGGCATCGACCTGCTGGTGTCGGTGGCGGCCATCGGCGCGGTCATCATCGGCAACTTCTGGGAGGCCGCGGCGGTCACGTTCCTATTCGCCATCGGACACGCTCTGGAAGCGGCGACCCTGAACAAGACCCGCTCGGCCCTGGCCGAGCTGGTCGCCGTCGCCCCGGATTCCGCCGTCGTTGTGCGCGATGGTGAACAACAGGAGATCCCTGCCGGACAGGTGAGAATGGGCGAGATCGTCCTGGTCAAGAACGGCTCGAAGGTCCCCGTGGACGGCCAGGTCGTCTCCGGCTCCGGCGCCATCGATGAGGCCTCCATCACCGGCGAATCGATCCCGGTGGAGAAATCCAAAGGTGACCAGGTGTTCGCCGGCACTGTCTCCCGCGGCGGCTTCCTGCAAGTGCTGGCCACCGGCATCGGCGCGGATACCACCCTGGCCCGCATCATTCACCGGGTGGAGGAGGCCCAGGACGCCAAGGCCCGCACCCAGGCCTTCATGGACCGCTTCTCCCGCTGGTACACCCCCGCCGTCATGGCGCTGGCACTGGCGGCCGGACTGATCGCTGGTGATGTGGTCCTGGCGTTGACCCTGCTGGTCATCGGCTGCCCCGGCGCCCTGGTGATCTCCATTCCGGTCGCGATCGTGGCAGGCATCGGCCGGGCCGCCCGTAATGGCATCCTGATCAAGGGCGGCGAGTTCCTGGAGACCTCGGCCAAGATCTCGGCGGTCGCCGTGGACAAGACCGGCACCCTCACCGAGGGCCAACCTGTCCTCACCGATGTCGTGGTCCTGGATTCCGCACGGGACCGTGCCGACGTGCTGCGCTGGGCCGCGGCCGCCGAGGCCGGGTCGGAGCACCCGCTGGCCCGTCCCATTCTTCAGACGGCGCGCGATGAGGGGGTGGCCCCCGACGGGGTCCCCGGCACCGTCACCCCGGTCCCCGGTAAGGGCATCGTGTCCGACGTTGCCGGCCAGCGGGTGCTCATCGGCAACCCGCCGCTGCTGGACCAGTACGGCGTTCCCGACGACGGCAGCGCCGCTCGGGCGGCGGAAGCGCTGGCCTCCGAAGGCAAGACGCCGATGATCGTGGCCGTCGACGACCAGGTGATCGGCGTCGTCGCCGTCGCCGACCAAATCCGCCAGGATGCCCCCGAGATGGTCGCCCGGCTCCATCGAGCCGGTGTCGAGAAGGTGGTCATGCTCACCGGTGACACCCGACTGGTGGCCGAGGCCGTCGGGAAGGCCACCGGAATCGACGAGATCCACGCCTCCCTGCTCCCAGAAGACAAGCTGGACGTGGTCGCGCAGATGCAGCGCCAGGGCCATGTGATGGCCATGGTCGGGGACGGCGTCAACGACGCCCCGGCGCTGGCCACCGCGAACATCGGCGTGGCGATGGGTGCGGCCGGTTCGGCCGTGGCCGTGGAGACCGCGGACATCGCCCTGATGGGTGACAACCTGCTCAAGCTGCCGGAGGCCATCGGCCTGGCCAAGCGGACCGTGGCCGTGATGCGGCAGAACATCGCGATCGCCCTGATCACCGTGGTGCTGCTGCTGGCCGGTGTTTTCGCCGGCGGGGTGACCATGTCCGTCGGCATGCTCGTCCACGAAGCCTCCGTACTGGTCGTCATCATCAACGCAATGCGACTGCTACGGAAGACCCGCGGTTCGACCATGACGCCACCGGCCGAGAGGACCACGGAGAAAGGGGCACAGCAGGTAACCGCCTGACATCCAAATCCGCACCGGGGCCCTGGGGCCCGCACGCCTCCGGGTCATCCCGAGGACGCGATAAGCACGAAAACTCAGACAGCGACATAGAGACAGCCATACAGGAAGCAGAGAGGGACAACCCGGACTTCCGGAAGGTGCTGTGGACCGGCGAACACGCCCAGATCGTCGTCATGACCATCCCGCCCGGTGGCGAGATCGGGGACGAGGTCCACGAACACACCGACCAGATCCTGACCTTTGTCTCCGGTACCGGCGAGGCGGACCTCAACGGCCACACCCACCCCATCGAGGCAGGCGACCAGTGCGCGGTTCCTGCCGGCGCCCAGCACAACTTCCGCAACACCGGCGAGGAGTCGCTGGTGCTCTACACCGTTTACAGCCCGCCGGAACACGCTATCGGTGTCGCCTTCGCCACAAAGGGCGAAGCCGACGCTGCCGAGGCCGCCGGCCGAGACGAACCACCGCGGCACTGAACAACACCGTCCTGGCGAACCCACTGCGACGCCAAATCCAACCACTGAGAGAGAGTCCATCCCATGTCCAAGGTCTACGTGTTCAACGACTACGGCGGGCCCGAGACCCAGGAGCTGATCGACCGGTCTGTTCCAGTGCCCGGGACCGCAGAGCTGGCCATCGAGGTACGGGCCGCCGGAGTGAACCCCGCCGACTGGAAGATCCGCGAGGGCCAGCTGGGCCATCACTGGAGCCTGCCGGCGCCGATGGGACGTGAGGCCGCCGGCGTGGTCACCCAGCTCGGCGACGGGATCGATGACTTCGCCGTGGGCGACGAAGTGCTCGGGCTGGTGGCACCCGGGCACGGTGGGCTGGCCGAGCACACAGTGTTGCGCGCGTCCACGACCGTGGCCAAGCCCGAGGAGATCTCCTTCACCGACGCCGCCACCATCCCGGTAGCCGCGGCCACGGCCTATGACGCCACCCACCAGATCGAACTCGAAGCGGGCCAGACCCTGCTGATATTGGGCGCTGGCGGTGGGGTGGGACTGATGGCCGCACAGATCGGCCGGGTGCACGAGTTCAGGGTCATCGGTGTGGCCAGCGCAGCCAAGCGGGGCCTGGTCCAGTCCACCGGTGCCATCTTCGTCGAATCCGGTCCGAACCTGCCCGAACGGGTGCGCGAGATCGCCCCCGACGGGGCAGATCTGATTGTCGACCTCGTCGGTGGGGACGCGCTGCGCGCCGTCGCGGACCTGGTGCCCGACCGGACCCGGATCATCTCAGCGGCTGATCCGGACACCGCCGCCGAGCTAGGCGGCCTGGCCCTGGCACGCACGAATGAGGCTATGGGGAAGATCGCCGAGGTGATCCAATACGGGCTCGTCGATCCGCACGTGGACGCCCAGTTCGGCCTGGATGAAGCAGGCCAGGCGATTGCCGCAGTCGAAACCGGACATGCCGCCGGAAAGATCGTCGTAGTGCCCTGAGGCGAGCCCACCGAGGCCGGACGGGGCGCGGTGAGCACGCGTTTTTCATTCGGGGCGGGCACGCTCCACTGCATTGCTCCTGAACAGGGGCTCAGCTCGACGTGCCCGGATGAGCCGAGAGGGTGGGGAGGGTCCCGATGTCGATCGTACCGCGATATGTGCTGGAGACGCGCGCTCCGCAGCCGCGTGCGGGTGCATGTGTCGGCATCGGTGCGGTCACCGCTGGCGGCGTTGCTTCCATCACCTTCGCCACGGTCGCACTCGCTGCTGTACTGCTCTGTGGATGCAGCCAGCAAGGCGCACGTCTGCTGAACGTGCATGGACCGGGCGACGCCTCGGCTCCGGGTCATCCACAGACCGTCGCAACGACTGAGCCTGGATACGCCGAGCGGGTCTTTGGAGGCTCATCGCGAATGAGAGTGTAGGAGCGGTCTGAATCCGCCGGCTTCGAGGAGCGATCTGGCGACGTAGTGCGTGAGGTTCCGGAAGCCGAGGGCGGAACCGCGAAGGTGCTCGAGCCGGCCGTTGATGGCCTCCGTTGGGCCGTTGCTCGTTCCGGGGCGGTCGAAGAACGCGAGGATGTCCGCGGCGCGCTGCTTCAGCGTGCGGCCGAGGCGACGGACCTCTTTGAGCAGCGCGGGGACGCCGCTGCTGACAGAGTCGATCACCGCCCGCATCATCTCCTTCGCCTTGTTCTTGTCGGGTTCGCGGTAGGCCGCGACGATGCGCTGATAGATGCCCCAGGTCGCTTCGACCTCGACGTGCTCCTCGGCGGCGAACACCGCGTCGAGCCGCGCGGTCTGCTTCTCGGTGAGGAAGCTCGCGCCGGTGTGGAGGGTGCGGCGGACCCCGTAGAGCGGGTCGCCGGCGTGACCGCGGTGCCCGAGCGTGTCTTGCTGAACCCGCTGCCGGGTCCGGTCCAGGGCGTCGCCGGCGAGACGGACGACGTGGAACGGGTCCATCACCGGGACCGCGTCGGGGAGCTCTTCGGCCGCGGCGGTCTTGAACCCGGAGAACCCGTCCATCGCGACCACCTCGATCCGGCTCGACCAGTCCGCAGGCCGGGCGGCGAGCCACTGCTTGAACACCTGCTTCGAGCGGCCCTCGACCATGTCCAGCAGCCTGGCCGGGCCGGTCTTGTTCCTCGCGGGGGTGAGGTCGATGATCACGGTCACGTACTTCTCGCCAAACCGTGTGTGACGCCA
>JAIUNK010000007.1 GCA_020161845.1 Actinomycetota bacterium | reverse complement strand
CAGATGGAACTCGCCCGCCACGGCGCGCACACCCTATGGGGCCTGCTCACCCGCACGGCCAGCACCATCGCGGCCCACACGCTCAGAACCGCCATCCTGACCGGCGACTAACCCACACAACGCGCCTTAGGTGTGGCGAAAGGCGGTGCCGGCATCGCCTTTCGCCACAGCGAACGAGTCATGCGCCCGACGAGCTCGGGCGGCAGCCGGCCCGGCGTACCGTGGGGCGCGTGAAGGGATGGCTGGTGCCGATCGCGTACGTCGTGATGGCCGCGACTCAAGTCGCGCTTGCTGTGCGCAGCAGCGGCGCGACCCGGCTGGTCACGGCGGCGTTCGCGGTCGCCCTGCTGGCCTTGGGCGCCTTCTTCCGGCCGCGTCGGCTCCGGCTCGCCGCGCACGCAGACGCCGTCGCGGCGGCCGCGCAGGGCCGCGTGGTCATCTACCAGCGACCGGGCTGCCCGTTCTGCGCGCGGCTGACCGCGGCGCTGGGCCGCACCGGACGGGAGCAGGCTGTGTGGGTCGACATCTGGAAAGACCCGCAGGCTGCGGCGTACGTGCGCTCCGTCAACGACGGCAACGAGACCGTTCCCACGGTGGTGATCGACGGGACCGCGCACACCAATCCGCCGCCCGCGCGAGTGAAGGCGGCGCTGCGCGGCTGATTCGGCGGCGCCGCGGCTGCTCGGGTGGAACCCGTACGCCGTGTGTGGTCGCGAACGGGGCCAGAGGGGGCTAGCCCCGGCCTCGCCTAGACGAAGACGATCTGTGCGCCCTCGGACAGCTCGATGAAGTCGGCCGCGCTGATGATGCCCTCGACCCCGTCGTACAGGTCCTCCATCGTCAGCTTCATCATGTCCGCCGACAGCTGGCAGCCCCACAGGTGTCCCCCGGAGGCGTGGATCTGCTCGAGCATCTCCGGCACGGTGGGGATGTCCAGGTCCTGGAGCTGCTTGTTCATCATCTTGGTGGCGATGCCGGTCATGCCCGGCAGCACGCCGAGGGCCTGCGGCATCGACAGGGAGCCGAGGCCGGGACGCAGCTTGTCCAGGTCGGCCATGTGCATCGCCGTGTTGCCGGCGAAGGTGAACTTGAGCTGGCCCATCGTCGCCTTGTTGACGATGTCGAAGCCCCAGAACGTGAAGAAGATGTGCACCTCGCAGCCCTCACCGAGCGCGGCGTTGCCCATGATCAGGGCGGGATAGGCCATATCCAGGTTGCCCTTGCTGCAGATGAAGCACATCTTGCGGGGCGCGGCGTCGTCGTCGGAGCCGCCGAAGTTGGGGACAAATGGGGTGTCGCTCATGGAGTACTCCTGGTGGGCAAGTGCTGGTTGACCAAGGGTTGGCCGAGAGTCGGCCTGGGGCTGGATGGCTAGACGCAGCCCTTGGGCTTGGGCAGGCCGGCGACATAGGCCATCTTCTTGGCCGGCTTCTTCGGGAACAGGTCGAACAGTTCCTTGGTGGGGAAGTTGCCGACCGTGGCGACCCGGCGCAGGGTGGGCGTCTCGCCCTTCTCGGCGAAGTCGCTGCGCAGGAACCGGATCGCCTGCCAGTGCCGGTCGCTCATCTCGACGCCGATCAGGGTGGCCAGCTCGGCGCCCAGCGACTCGTCCCACTGGCTGGGGTTGGTCAGGAAGCCCTCGTCGTTGATGTCGACGGTGCGGCCGGCGATGGTGGTGGTGGGCATGGTGCGCTCCTGCAGAGGTGGGACTGGGTTCAGAAGGTGGGGATCTGGTGGCCGCCCCCGGGCAGCGGCGGGGCCTTCGGGGTGACCGCGGTGCTGCGGTCCTTGCCGGCCATCGACATGGCCGAGGCGATCGGCATCTTGCGCCCGGGGAGCAGCACGTTCCAGTAGATGTGCCGGAACGCCAGCTTGCCGAGGTGGTTCGCGCGGGTTTCGGTGAGCAGCTTCATCGGGCCGACGCGGGGCAGCGGGAAGGTCCCACCGAGCGGCTCGGTGTCGTAATTGAAGTCGATCAGCAGGGCCTTGCCATAGCCGGATTCGATGAAGCAGTTGGAGTGCCCGTCGAAGCTGCCGGTCAGCGGCCGGCCCGCGATGGCGGCCAGGAAGTTGTGCTCGAAGACCTCGACCGCGAAGTGCGCCACCGAGCCCGCCTTGGAGGTGGGGATGTCGCCGGCGTCGCCGAGGACCCAGATGTCCGGGTGCGCCACGGAGCGCAGGGTGTGCTTGTCGGTCGGGATGTAGTTCAGGTCGTCGCCGAGGCCGGAGCGGGCCACCCACTCCTGCCCCATGTTGATCGGCACCGTGACGAGCAGGTCGAAGGGCACCTCGCGCTCGTCGTACGAGACGACCGAGCCGGGCCCGCCGAGGCTGTCCGAGCCGGGCCCGCCTGGGGTGGCCTCGACGTCGATGCGCTCGGTGGCGAAGTCGGTCTCCATCTCGACGCCCCGCTCCTCCAGCAGGTAGCCGAGCGCCTTGCTGCACGTCGCCTTGGTGAACGCCCCGTCCAGCGGCGTGACGTAGACGATCTCGCTCACCTCCCGCAGGCCGCGCTTGGTGAGGTATTCGTCGGCCAGGAAGGCGAACTCCAGCGGGGCCACCGGGCACTTGATCGGCAGTTCGTTGAGGTGCACGACCAGTCGACCGCCGGTGAACCGCCGCAGCGCCTCGTGCAGCGCCAGGGCGCCGTCGAGGGTGTAGAACTGGTGCACCGACCCGGCGGCACCCGCGGCCATCGCCTCGGCCAGCCCCGGCGTCATGTCCGGGCGGGGCTCGCAGCCGGTGGCGACGATCAGCTGGTCGTAGGCCAGCTCACGACCGCCCTCCAGGTGGACCGTGTGTTCCGCGGCGTCGACGCGATCGATCTCGGCGAAGACGAGGTCGATGCCGTCGCCGATGAAGGCGTGTCGGGACCGCACGACCTGGTCGGCCGTGTAGGTGCCGAACGGGACGAACAAATATCCGGGCTGATAGTGGTGGCTGTCGTCGCGGTCCACGACCGTGATCGACCACTCGTGGTCCGAGAGCTTGCGACGCAGCTTGTTCGCCGCCATGGTGCCGGCGGTGCCGCCGCCGAGGATGACGAGCCGACGCATGGTCAATCTGCCTTTCGCCGAGCCCGGGGCGCCCGGGACGGAGTGGTGTCACTCCCTAGTATGCCCCTGGGGGTATCGCCCCCGCGGTGACTTCGGTCCCATCCGGCCCGCGTCGGGCGTGACATGGGCCACTGCTTCGCGCGGTGGGTCTGCCCGCGGCTCGGGGTGCGGCTCAGGGTGTGGTTCAGGGTGTGGTTCAGGGTGCGAAAACCACCGGGACGCCGTCCTCGAACCGCACCCCGACCTGCGCACCGACCGGTTGCTCGGTGGCCAGCAGGGCCCAGGTGGCCGCGTCATCCGACGTACGGGCGAGGAAGCGTTCCCCGTCGTACGTCTCGGCGAGCACGATCCCGAGCCGGCCGCCGTCAGGCTGGGGGACGACCGTGTACGTCGCGATCGTGCAGTCGCCCTCCGGCGTGGTCGTGGTCGGCGCGTTGGCCCAGCCGCGGATCTCCGCCTGCAGACGCGCCGAGCGCCCGGGGTGCCAGGGGGTCGGGGCGGTGGTGTAGACGCCCACCGAGTACTTGCTCATGATGCCGCCGTTGGCGGTGACCAGGCCGTACGGCGGGAGGGGCGTGGCGGTCCCGTCCTGGGCGTCCCGCAGCGCCCTGAGTCGGTGGGCCGTCTGCACGACGGCGTGCAGGGCGTAGTTGTTGCCGGCCCCCCCGAAATAGGGCAAGCCGCCGGTGACGGTCAGCCCGCGCGGATCGTCATAGTCCAGGCGCAGCCCGTCCGCGGCGTTGGTCACGGCGATGGGGAAGCAGCTGTAGAGGTCGATCGTGGCGAGCTCGTCGGCGGTGATCCCGGCCACTTCGAGGGCCAACCGGAGTGCTGCCATCGACGCTGGTGAGGAGGCAAGGTCGGGCCGGCGCAGCAGGTCCTGCTCGACGGCGTCGGCGTGCCCGGCGAGGAAGACGTACCGACGGGAGGGCAGCCCCAGCTCGCGGGCCCGGCCCAGGGAAGTCAGCACGGAGGCGGCGCCCTGATTGACGGTGTCGCGGGCGACGAGGAAGCGGGGGTAGGGGTCGGCGATGAGGCGGTTCCGGGGCGTGACCTGGGACAGTTCGGCCGCGGTTCGCTTGGTGCTTGCTGCCGCAAGCGGGTTGCCCGCGGCGATCTCGGTGAAGGGGGCGAACAGCTCGCCCATCCGGCGGGCGTAGTCGGCCCGGCTCAGACCGAGGCGGGCGCGCCGGGCGTTCTCGAAGAGCGCGTAGGCGGCCGGGGCGCCGACGAGGCCCACCGCCACCTTGTCGCGGGAGGTCATGTCCTCCAGACCCGGCCCGCGATCCTCCAGATCACCGGCAGGCATCTCCTGCCAGCGCGGCCGGCGATCGGCGGGCGCGTCCGCCCAGTGCCGGACGCTGGACAACGCCTCGGCCCCCGCGATGAGCACCGCGTCCGTGCGCCCGGCCGCGATCTCGGCGGCGAACTCGGTGATCAGGTGCTGCGGGGACTGGCCACCGCCGATCTCCAGGATCGCGCGGGTCGGCCGCGCGCCGACGCGGGCCGCGACCGAGCGCGGCAGGTTCGTGGACCGGCCGAGGGGAGTGGGTTGCGCCAGGCCGGAGTCCTCGAACAGCCGGACACAGGCCACGACATCGATGGCGCCGGCCAGGGCGCGGCCGGCCCGTGCGGTGAATGCGCCGGCGGTCGCGCCGGCGGTCCCATCTGCGGTCGCGTCGGCAACGGCCGCCCGGGCCGCCTCGCCGGCCAGGTCGGCGGGGGACAGCGCCCGGTAGCCGGGGTCCCCGACGAACTCGGCGTGTTCGCCGACGCCCACGAGCACCGGGGTGCGCGGGTCGAGGTCGTGCAGGGCGAGGGCGGTCACGGGGGCCATCCTGGCAGGTCGGCCACGTCCGGTGCGACCGGCTCCGGAGGTCGGACGGGCGGACCGGTGACCCTCAGGCGGCCAGGACGTGGTCCGCGCCGCGCTGGGCGCGGTTGCGGCGCCCGGTCATCTCGGTGACGTCGGCGTGCTCGACGCGCTCGACGCGCTCGGCGTCGTGGCGCAGCCAGGCGGGTACCACCGCGAGAACGACCATCAGGGCCACCCCGAGAGCGAGGAACAGGACGGTGGCGGCGGTGCTCAGCAGCTGGGTGATCTCCATGTCGTTAAGTCTGTTCGGCCGCGGCATCCACCACATCGGACCGTGGACTGGTCCTGGCCGGCGGGCCCCTACGACCCCGGTCGTAGTCGACCAAGCGGTTCTCCGTCCCCCGTGACGATCAATACCCTCCGATCCGGGCCATTTCGGGCTCGAAACCCGGGTATTGATCGTCACGGGGGACGCCGTAGGCTCGCCGACGAGGGGCAACGGCCGGCGTCGGCGATGGTGAGGTGGCGACATGCGGTTCGCGGTGATCGGTGCGGGTGGGCTCGGCGGATATTTCGGCGCCAAGCTGGCGGCGGCGGGCCACGACGTGGTGTTCCTGGCTCGGGGCGCGACGCTGGCCGCGCTGCGTGACCACGGCGTGCGGGTCACCGGCGTCGAGGAGCTGCACGTCGCCGCGGTGCGCGCCGAGCAGGACGCGGCCGCGATCGGTCCGGTGGACGCCGTGCTGTTGACCGTGAAGACCAACCACCTGGACGGCGTGCTGGGCGCGCTGCCCGCGCTCGTCGGCCCCGACACCGCCGTGCTGACGATGCAGAACGGGGTCGGTACCCCGGAGGTGGTGGCAGGCGTGGTCGGGGCGGGGCACGTGCTGCCGTGCATCGTGCGCATCTTCACCAAGATCGTCGAGCCGGGCGTCATCGAGCACATGGGCGGCCCCGGCTCGGTGTCGTTCGCCGAGCCGGACGGGTCGGTGTCGGCACGGGTGGGGGCGCTGCGCGCGGCGTTCGCGCAGGCCGGAGTCCCCGTCGAGGCGCCACAGGACATCCAGGTCGAGCTATGGTCGAAGGCGATCTATGTGGCGCCGCTGGGTCTCCTCGGCGCCGCGGCGGACGCGCCGCTGGGCGTCGTCCGCACCCGGTTGCGGGACGAATTGGCCGCCGTGGTGGCCGAGCAGGTGGCGGTCGCGCGAGCCCGCGGGGTGGCGCTGCCGGCGGACGCGGTGGACCGGATGCTCGCCTTCACCGACGGGATGCCCGCCGAGTCGACCACGTCCATGCAGCGCGACCTGACCGAGGGTCGGCCGAACGAGCTGGACGGGCAGATCGGGGTCATCGTGCGGCTCGGCAAGGAGCTGGGGGTGCCGACGCCGCGGCACGACGTCCTGTATGCCGTGCTGGCCTGCCGCTCCGCGCGCTAGGGCCGCCACGCCACCGGACCGCTGGTCAGCCGATGCGGCGTACATCCAGGCGGTCCTCGACGGCGCGGTCGCCGTCGCGGCGCACGACGTACGCTCCCGCCCCGTCCTTCTCCGTGATCGCCTCGACGAACTCCGTGCCGCGGTAGAGCAGGCCGACGCCGTCATCGGTGCAGTAGGTCGTGGGCAGGGTCCCGGAGGCCACGGCGGCGTGCACGGCGGGCCGGCGGTCGGCCTCCGAGTCGTAGTGGACGCCATTGCCATAGGGCAGGAAGCCCAGTCCGTTGGTGACGGGCCGGACCGGGTGGCCGAAACTGTCCGTCGTCCCACCGACGTGCCAGCAGATCGACCCGGCCGAAACGCCCGCGAGAACGACGCCGGATTCCCAACAGCGACGCAGGATCGCGGGAAGTCCGTGAACTGGCCAGACCGCCAACAGGTTGGCGACCGAGCCGCCGTTGACCCAGATGACGTCTTGCGCGAGCAGGTGGTCGGCGATGTCGTCGACGTTGGGCATGGGGAAGAGGTGGAGGTGGCTGAGCCGTACGCCGGCGTCGCGGGCCGCCTCGTCCATGCGGAAGGCGAAGGTCTCCTGGTCGCCGCTGGCGGTCGGGATGTTGCAGACCCGCGGTGTTCCGGGCGCGCCGGAGAGGTCGATGGCCTCGTGGAACAGGGGGCCGAAGGCGAGCTGGAGGCGGGGGTGGTCGCGGTACCCGCCGGACGTGGCGAGGATGGTGGGTTGGTCTGCCGACATGGCCTTAGCCTATGGCTCGCTCAAGATCAGGTGAGCCTGAGTTTCATCCCTTCGTGGCTGGCCACGAAGCCCAACCGTCCGTAGAACCGATGGGCGTCGCCGCGGGACTTGTCGGTGGTCAGCTGCACGAGCGAACAGCCCTGGCCGCGCGCCCACTCGATCGCCCAGCGCATGGCGGCCGCGCCGATCCCCGAACCCCGCAGCGAGGCGGCGACCCGGACCGCCTCGATCTGGCAGCGCAGCGACCCGCGGCGGGCCAGGCCGGGCAGCAGGGACAGCTGGAACGATCCGCAGACCGCGTCGGCGTCGTCGACGATCACCACGAGCAGTTCGCCGGGGTCGGCGTCGATGGCCTCGAAGGCGGCCAGATAGCCCGGGTGATCCACATCGCTCTCGCGCGCTGCGCCGATCTGATCGGCGACGATGAGCGCCAGGATCGCCGGGACGTCGGTGCGGTGAGCGGGGCGCACGGCGTACCCGGGGGTGCCCGGCAACGCCGCGCGCCACGCCGCGTGCCCCTGGTTGTCCACAGGTTGACCGTTCGTGACCAGCCCTTTTGGCACCATGGTGCTAAACGGGCTGGTCACCAACGGTCGATTCGATGAGTCGGCGGGTGCTGGGCCGTGCTCCGGCGGGCCGCCGCGCGGCAGCACGGCCGCGACGATCGTCGCGTCGTCGTGTGGCTTCACGGCGATCCGTCGCGTCAGCGCGACCTCCTCGACCTCCGTGGCCCGAAGCTCGGCGACGAGGTCCGCCGCGGCACCCGTCAGGATCCGGTGCAGGAGTTGGCTCGGCGTGTACCGGCCGAACGGGCGGATCAGACGCGTCACGCGGTCGCTGGCCAGGACCACCGCGTCGAGGCGATCGAGCGGCACGGCACCGGTCAACGCATGGGCCGCCGCGCCGGGATCGACGTGGGCACACCAGAATCCGCCGTCGACATTGCGCAGCCGTTCGGTCGTCCGGCGATGCGCCGCCAGCCGGGCGGCCGATTCGGAAGAGCCGGACGCGATGAGCTCGGCGGCGATGCGCGCCCGCTCGACGCCGGTCAGATCGTCGACCGACTCGTCGACGATCTCGGTGACGAGACCATCCACGTCCCGCAGGAAGAGCGTGGAGTCGGCCAGCACGACGTACTCCAGCAGTCCCGAATCACCCTGTCCCCCCTGCGCGTTCGGCGGCGAACCCGGCGGCGAACCCGGCGTTGAACCCGGTACCGTGCCGGGGCTGATCCGCCACGCCGCCACGGTCCCGCTCGGTGACCCCGCCTCGGGCCGGCAGCCCGGCCCGTGGGCCGCCAGGACGTCGCCGATCGCCGCCGCGAGGGCCTGCGAGGGCGTCCCGGTGCGCGCGATGAGTCGATCAAGCATGGCCTGGGCGAGCGTGCCGGCGTACCAACGCACCGAATGCCCGCACCCGGCGCGCAGCTCCGCGGGCAGGCCCGCGCCGTCGACGAGCACCGCCGCGCTGCCGTCGGGCGCGACGGCGAACGCGTCCTCGCTGGCGGCGCCGGGCATCGGGTGGGTCGAGATCAACAGTTCCACGGGCCTATCCTGGCGGCATCCGCGCCGCCGGCCTTCCGAGACCGTCCGAAATCGCGCAACACCGCCGAGATGTGGGGGCGACGAGCCATGCAGTCCAACAGCGCCCGACCGGAGCCGACCGAGACCGGTCCGGCCGCCGCGCTGCTCGACGCGCTGACGGCCGATGCGGCGGCGATGCACCGCGACATCCTGGACCTGGTCCGGATCGAGTCGCACAGCCTCGACGCGATCGGGTTGGCGCGGTGCGCCGAGGCGGTGCGCGCGCTCGCCGTACGCCTCCTCAGCGAGCCCGACGCGCAGGAGCGGGTCGCCGGCACCGCGACGGGTCCGGGGGAGGTGCTGGTGCTGCGGTACGCCGGGAGCGGGCCGGGGCACGTGGTCGTGCTGGGCCATTACGACACGGTGTGGCCGACCGGCACGCTGGCCGACTGGCCGGCCGGGACGGGACCCGATGGCCTCGACCCGCTGGGCCGCGCGACGCTCACCGGTCCGGGGATCTTCGACATGAAGGCCGGTGTCGTGCAGGGGTTTTGGGCGTTGGCCGCGCTGCGCCGGGCGGGCTTGGCGGCCCCGACGGTGAGCTACGTGATGACGGGGGATGAGGAGATCGGCTCGTTCGCCTCACGGCCCACCGTGGAGCGCGTCTGCTCCGCCGCGGACGCCACCCTGGTGCTGGAGCCCAGCGCCGACGGCCAGGTCAAGACCGGTCGCAAGGGCACCGGTTTGGCGCGGGTCCGGGTGAGCGGGGTCGAGGCGCATTCCGGGCTGGAACCGGAGCGGGGGGCGAGCGCGGTGCATGCCCTCGCCGAGGCGGTCGGGCAGTTCGTGGCGGCGGCGCGGCCCGACCTGGGGACGACGGTGAATGTCGGCGTGATCAGCGGCGGCAGCGGAGCCAACGTGGTGGCCGGGCACGCCGAGGCGCTGGTGGACATCCGGGTGACCCGGCCCGAGGAGCCGGCCCGCATCGACGCCGCGTTCGCGGCGGTGCGACCCCGCGACGACCGGGTACTCCTGGAGATCGACACCGACTGGTCCCGGCCGCCGATGTTGCTCACCGAGGCGACCCGGCCGCTGCTGGCCGTGGTGGAGTCCGCCGGGCGGGCGCTCGGCCGGGAGATCGGGCACGTGTCGGTGGGCGGAGCCAGCGACGCGAACTTCGTGTGCGCGCTGGGCAAGCCGGTGATCTGCGGACTCGGGGCGGTCGGTGCGGGGCCGCACGCGCGGCACGAGCACATCCGCAGCGAGAGCGTGCCGGCGCAGACGGCGCTGCTGGCGGAGATCCTGCGGCGACTCGCCTCGGGCCTTCCCCGTAGCTAGCGGGCATCGTTGGGCTGTCCCGGGTGTGAGGGGACTCGGGCCAGGATTTCGCCGTGCAGCATGCCGAACCAGGCGTCGGGGTGCTCACCCCATAACCGCCAGGCCGTGGTGATCTCGCCCAGCTCCTGGGGTGCCAGCAGGCCGGCCGCGACGGCCTGCTCCGCAAACGCCGAGTCCGTCACCCGCTCCGCCCACACCCCGCCCACCAGGACATTTCCGCCGCGATGCCATAGCTCCACGCGCTCGCCGTCGCGGTCACGTCGGTCAACCCCGCCGCCCGGGCCCACGCCCGCAGCTGCCGCCCCGCGTCCGGCTCACCGCCGTTGGAGCGGGCCAACGCGCGGTACGCCGTGAGCCATCGCGTCAGCGGTTCCGAGGCCGGATACCAGGTCATCGCCGCGAAATCGACGTCGCGCACGGCGATCAGCCCGCCAGGGCGGGTCACCCGAGCCATCTCGCGCAGCGCCGCGACCGGATCGCCCAGGTGCTGAAGCAGCTGAAGCGCGTGCGCCACGTCGTACGAGCCATCGGCGAACGGCAACGCATAGGCGTCGGCCACGGTGAACTCGGGGACCGGCTGCGCTCGACGTTCAGATCCGGCGTGGTGGTCGGCTCCCGCACGGCGTACCGCTTCCGCCCGCGCCGCCTGCACCGCCGCCGGTGCCGCGTCGACCCCACCACCCGGCACCGCCGGGGAGTCTATATGGCAAGACCGGAATCTCACTAAATGAAACAGGGGGTGACTTTCGTGCGGGTCGGCGCCTCGGCCCATGATGGAGCTTGATCCCATCGCGGGAGCGTCGATGAAGCCCACGAGGAGTAGGCCCGGAAGGGGGTCCCGTGATCCGCAGTCGCGCGCTACGGAGCCGCCGTACGCGCCGCCGTACGCGCCGCCGTCTCCTGGCGTACGCCGCGGTGGCCACGGCCGCCTTCGTCGTCGCGAACACCGCCCTGGAGGGCGTCAACCGGGCCGCCTTCCCGACCACGACGACCACCGGGGTGGTCCATTCCGACCGGGTCAGCGCGCTACTGCCGCATACCTATTGGGTGTTCTTCCCGGGATTCGGCATCGACTTCTGCCCGGACGTGGAGCGCGCCCTGGTGCCGTTGACCACGAACTACGGCCGCTCGTTCTGCGTTGCCCCGTCCCCCGCCGGACTCGACCCGGCCGAGATCGCGCGCGCCGTCCGCGCCCGCGTCGACGCCGACCGCGGCCAGCAGGAGCCCGTGACGCTGTATCTCTATGGGATCAGCATGGGCGGCATGATCGCGTACGACGTGGCCCGCCAGCTCGACGGCCACGGCGGCATCACCGTGCGTGCGCTGGTCTTCGACTCCAGCCCCGCCGGTCCGGAGAGCGTGTCGGGCGCCAAGAAGTACGCCGTCAAGGCTGGCGCCCAGATCAACCGGCTCCCCGACCTGCCGGGCGGCATCCCGAACCCGCTCAAGGGCGGGCCGCTGAGCCGCTTCGTCGTGCACACCGGCGAATCCCTGGTGGCCAACGTCCGCGCCGGGCGCTGGCCGCTGTCCGAGCAGGACGTGACCTTCGCCTGGTACAAGGCCACCCGCGTCACCAGCGACGGGGTGGCCAACCAGCTGCAATACATCGAGACCTTCTATCCCAACGCGGACCCGAACGCGCTGCCCTACGCCTCGTTCGCCTACCTGCGCGCGTCGGACCCCGGGGCCGACACGACGGTGGACGTGATGCGGGCGACCGCGACGTACGCCGCGCTGGTCGCACCCCGCAAGCTGGCCAGCTACGCGATCGTTGGCGGCTCGCATGCCAGCGCGGACACGACCGCGGCGAGCTATGCGCGGGCGTTGGGGGCGTTCGTTCGGGAGGCCGGACTACCGACGGCCGACGACGTGGAACGGCTGCGAGCGACCGAGGTCTATCGGCCCCGCTGACCGGTGTCGGGGGCGGGGTCAGGCGTTGGTCGGCGCGGGGGCCAGGTGTTCGTCCAGCCAGGCGATCACGTCGGTGGTCACCTCGTCGCGGCAGGTCTCGTTGAAGACCTCGTGCCGGGCGTCCCGATAAAGCTGGGACCGGACGTCCCGGACGCCGGCCGCCTGGAATTGACGCTTCGCCTTCAGTACGCCCTTCCATTCGTCCCCGACCGGGTCGGCGGATCCGGCGATGAGCAGCAGCGGCACATCCTTCGGCACGGTGGCGACCCGCTTCGGGTCGTGGATGGTCGCGAGGCCGGCGAACAGGTCGCCGTAGAACTGCGTCGTGCAGACGAACCCGCACCAGGGGTCGGCCACGTACTTGTCCACCTCAACCGGGTCCCGCGACAGCCACTCGAAGTCGGTGCGCGCCGTCCCGTTCTCCGTGAACGGCTTGTTGTAAGCACCGAAGGTGAGCTTGTCGAGCGTGGGGGAGAGGGTACGCCGACCGCGCAGCCGCGCCTCCGCCTTGGCCACCGCCAGCCCCCCCAGCCGCAGCGGTCCCGGGTCGCCCGCGGTGCCCGACAGCACGACGCCGGCCAGGTCCGCGCCGTGCCGCTGTAGGTAGGCCCGCACGATGAAGCTGCCCATGCTGTGCCCGAGCAGGAAGAGCGGCCGGCCCGGGTGTTCCCGAGCGACGTGATCACGCATCGTGTGCAGGTCGGACAGCACCAGGCGCCAGCCGTCGGAGTCGGCGAAGTGGCCCAGCATCTGGCCGGGATTCTCCGTCGCGGTCCGGCCGTGGCCGCGGTGGTCGTAGGCGTAGACCGCGTACCCGGCCCCGGTCAGCGCCGTCGCCAGCCGCTCGTAACGCAGGCAATGCTCGGCCATGCCGTGGGCGATCAGGACCACGCCCTTGGGGTCGCCCGCGTCGGGCAGCCACTCATATCCACGCAGGGTCAGATCGTCGACGGCTGTGACGGAGAGGTCGGTGGTACGCATGGCGGCAGAGTAGCCCCGCGCGCCCGCCCCCGTCCCGGAGTGCGCCGCCGGTTGTCAGCACAGTCCGGTGGCCGGGTCGCGGTCGGTGAGGCAGTACGTCGTACCGCCCGGCGCCTGCAGCACGGTCCAGGCCCGCCCCTCGCTGAGGCGTCGAGCGCCCAGCGCCCGATGCGCCGCCACCACCGCCGGACGGCCCGCCGGATCGAGCCCGGACGCGACATCCCAGATGCGCGGTGACGCCCAGACCGGGGGTGGCCGTCTCCAGCCGTTGGAAGAGCAGCTGCAGCGGACGCGAGGTCCCCTCCGGCGGTCGGAGCAACTCGAACTCCTCTGCCGTACAAGGGATTTCGTCCCAGCCCGTCAGCCCGGCCCAGAAGGCCAGCTCCGGCTCGAGCAGGCCCGGCGGGCAGTCGAGGCAGACCTGGTCGAGCCGCGTCGTCGTGCCCTCGGACGCCGGCCACCCGAGGGGTTCGGGCACGACTCCGGACTCGTGCAGTTCGACGGCGCACAGCGCCAGACCCCCGGGGCTGCGCAGGACGACCAGGCCGGGTTCGGCGTACATCAGCACCGCGCCCGCGGCCACCGCCGCCTCCGCCAGCGCATGTGGATCCTCGCTGTGCAGATCGAGATGGATCCCGCCGGGCCCCGAGGCGACACGCTGAACGCGCAGGTAGGCATCCCCCCGCGGGGGCCGCAGGGTGACGAACGTGCCGTCCGGGCCGCGTCGCGGCGACAGGTGGGTGCCGGTCACCGCGGTCCAGAACCGCTCGGTCTCGGCCTGACTGGCGGCGGGTACGTCGAGGAAGACCGTCATCCAGGGCAGGGGCCGGCTCATGGCGAGCATGGTCGCACGTGCTGCGACGTACGCCGTACGCTCGGGACACCTGCACATCCGTGCGCGCCAGCGGAACTCCCACGCCGCCCGCGCGCGTTGCACCCCACGATCGACCCGACGCCACTCACCCCGGCACCGGGCCACCCGACCCCCCCGGAGCCATGACCGAGCTGCTGCTCCTGCTGCTGTCTCTGCTGCTGATCGCCGCGTGCGGACTGTTCGTCGCCGCGGAGTTCGCCTTCCTCACCGTCGACCGCGGCCACATCGAACGCCGGGCGGCGGCGGGCGACGGCGGCGCCAAGGGCATCCTCGCCGCGCTGAAGAGCCTGTCCACCCAGCTGTCCGGCGCGCAGCTCGGCATCACGATCACGAACCTCGCCATCGGCTTCCTCGCCGAGCCGGCGCTGGCCGTGCTCATCGCCCCGGCGCTCGGCGGTCTGGGCCTGGAGGGCACGGGCGCCCGCGCGGTATCCCTGACGCTGGCCATGCTGGCGTCCACGGCGCTGACGATGATCTTCGGGGAACTCGTGCCGAAGAACCTCGCGATCGCGGTGCCGGAGCGTACGGCGCGCGCGATCCAGGCCCCGATGCGCGGCTTCACCACGGCCATGCGCCCGATGATCTCCGTGCTCAACGGGTCCGCGAACCGGGCGTTGCGGGCGATGGGCATCGAGCCGACCGAGGAGCTCGAGGGCGCCCGCGGCCCGCAGGAGCTGCACTTCCTGGTGGCCCGGTCGGCCGTGGAGGGCACCCTGGCGGAGGACACCGCCGAACTGGTGCAGCGCAGCATCGAGTTCGGCGAGCGCCGGGCGAGCGATGTGATGACGCCGCGGACCCGGATCGCGTTCGTGCACGCCCAGGACACCGTCGCCGACGTGGTGGCCCAGGTGCACGCGACCGGCCACGCCCGGATCCCGGTGCTCGACGGCGACGCCGACCGGGTGGTGGGCGTCGTCGCGACCCGGCAGGTGCTCGCCGTCCCGGCCGCGGATCGTCGCAGCACCGCCGTCACCGCCGTCATGGAGCCCCCGGTGCTCGTCCCGGCCTCCATCGACCTCGATGCCCTGCTGGAAGTGCTGCGCGACGGTCGGCAGCAGCTGGCGGTGGTGATCGATGAGTACGGCGGCGTGGACGGCATCGTCACGCTGGAGGACCTGGTCGAGGAGATCATCGGCGAACTCGAGGATGAACACGACACCCCGGTCGCGGTCGCCGAGACCGAGCCCGGCTCCTGGGAGGTCTCCGGCCTGCTGCGCCCCGACGAGGTCGAGGAGGTCACGGGCGTCCTCCTGCCGGAGGACGAGGAGTACGAGACCGTCGCCGGCCTGCTCCTCGACCGGCTCAACCGCCTCGCCGCCGAAGGGGACGTCGTCGAGGTCGAGGGTCACGACGAAACCCGGCGGCGCTATCCGGTGACGTTGACGGTGACGGCGCTGGACGGCCTGCGGGTCGACCGGATCAGGGTCGAGGTGGGCGAGCCCATCGCGGACGATGACGCCGAGGCCGAGGCCGAGGCCGAGGCCGAGAACTCGGACGCCGCCGCCGGCAAGGCCGACGCCGACAACCACACGGCAGACGCAGCCGACCAGGCAGCGGAGGCGGGCCGATGAACGACGGCGGCTTCCTCCTGATCGCGCTGGTGCTGCTGCTGCTCAACGCCTTCTTCGTGGGCGCCGAGTTCGCCGTGATCTCGGCTCGGCGCAGTGCCATCGAGCCCCTCGCCCACGCCGGCTCCAAGCCGGCGAAGATCGTCATCTCGGCGATGGAACGAGTCTCGCTGATGCTGGCCACAGCCCAGCTCGGCATCACGCTGGCCTCCCTCGGGCTGGGCGCCGTCGGCGAGCCCGCCCTCGCGCACCTGCTCGAGGTCCCGTTCGCGGCGGTCGGCGTCCCGGACCACCTGCTGCACCCCATCGCCTTCGCCCTCGCCCTGCTCATCGTGGTCTACCTGCACGTCGTGCTCGGCGAGATGATCCCGAAGAACATCGCGCTGGCGGGGCCCGACCGCACGGCGTTGTGGCTGGTACCGGCGCTGGTGCTGTGTGCCAAGCTGCTCGGACCGTTCGTCATCGCTCTGAACGCGCTGGCCAACGGCATCTTGCGGCTGATCCGCGTGCAGCCCAAGGACGAGGTGGCCAGCGCCTTCACGCGCGAGCAGGTCCAGGCCATGGTCGAGGAGGCCGCCGACGAGGGGCTGCTCGATGCGAAGGAGAAGGCGCTGCTCGCGGGGGCGCTGTCGTTCGACGAGGACACCGTCGCCGACGCGCTGATCCCGCTGGCCAAGGTCGCCACGGCCCGGCTCGGCCAGCCCCGCGGCGAGATCGAGGCGTTGGCCGCCCAGACCGGCTACTCCCGACTCCCGGTCGTGGCGTCCGATGCGGAGGCGGCGTACCTCGGCTATGTGCACCTCAAGGACGTGATCACCGTCGACCCGGCCGCACTCGGCGATGAGCTGCGCCGGGACGTCGTCCGGCCGCTGCCGGCGGTCTGCGACGCCGCCAGCCTGCGCACGCTTCTGGAGGCGATGCAGTCCACCCAGGTGCACATCGCGCAGGTACGCCGGGTGGGGCCGGCAGATTCGGCGCAGGGCGACGCGGGACTCGTGCCGCCGGACCGTGGCGTGCTGGTGGGGATCGTCACCTTGGAGGACGTGCTCGGCCGACTCGTCGGCCACATCCGAGCCGAGCGCGGCTGACCGAGCCGGTCCCGTCTTATTCGGTGGCCAGGGCGGCGCTCGGGGGGACGTGGGCGGCCCGCCGGCCGGGCAGCACCGATGCCAGCCAGCCCGCCGCGAGGGCGATCCCGGCGATCAGCGCCAGCCGCGGCCAGGGCACCGTCACCACGACATCGACGGTGCGGCCGATCAACGCGTGCGAGCCGGCGACGCCGTACCCGATCCCCAGCACGATCCCCAGCACGGTCCCGACGCCGGCCAGGACCAGCGCTTCGATGCCGAGCATCCCGCGGACCTGGCGCCGGGTGACCCCGAGCGCGCGCAGCAGCCCGTTCTCGCGGGTGCGCTCCAACACGGACAGTCCGAGCGTGTTGCCGACGCCGACCAGCGCGATCACGACGGCGACGGCGAGCATGCCGGTGACGACGTACAGCAGCATCGCCAGCACCGAATCCAGCTCGGCGCGCTGCGCCGCGGCGCTGTCGACCACGACGCCCGGCCGGCCGGCGACGACCTCGCGCAGTCGCTCGGTGCCGGCGACCCCGTCGACGCCGCCGGCGAAGCGCACCCAGTACTGGGTCATCGCGGCGCCCGAGCCGGTGGGCGGGACCGTGGTCGGCGCGCCCTCCCCGAGCAGGCGCTGCAGTGTCGCCAGCGGCACGGTGGGGGAGTGTTGGCCGCGGACGAGGGCCCGCGCGGTGACGGCGTGGTCCCCGATGGTCAGCCGTACCGGTGCGCCGTCCGCGATGCCCAGCTGCGTGCCGAGCAGGACGGTGGCGTCGCGGACCCCGGCGAAGGCGTCGGACCGGACGACGGAGGCCGCGTCCGCGCCGAGTCCGAGGAGGGTCGTCGGTTGGGGTTCCTCGCCCTCGACCTGCAGCATCGCCGACGCCGACTGCGTCCGGACGACCGCGAGCACGCCAGGCACCCGGGCCAGCGCCGTCCGGTCGCCCTCGGAGAGGTCCGGCGTGGCGCTGACCACGGCATCGATCGGCATATGCCGGTCCAGCTCGGCACCGACCGACCGCTGCGCGGTGGCCGCGCCGACGCTCATCAACGTGATGAGCGTGACCCCGACGAACAGTGCGCTCACGGTCGCCGCAGCCCGGGCCGGATTGCGGCGGGAGTTGTCGACCGCCAGCTGGCCGGGGAGCCCGGCGAGGCGGGCCGGGATCGCGCCCAGGGCGCGGGCCAACGGCGGCGTGATGACCTGGCCGACCAGCACGACGCCCAGCACGGAGGCGGCCCCGCTCGCCAGCCCGATCAGCACATCGTGGCGGGTGGCGCCCAGCACCAGACCCGCGGCCCCGATCACCGCGAGCGTCAGCCCCGCGGCCGTCCGGAGGCGACCGCCGCGCCGCGTCTGACCCAGGCCCACCTCCGGGCGCAGCGCCGCGAGCGGCGCGACGCGGGTCGCCCGGAGCGCCGGGACGATCGCGGCGGCGAGGGTGACGACGAGGCCGACGAGGAGCGGTACGACGACGCCGGTGGGCGTCAGCCCGATCCCGGCGAGCGCCATCGGCGACCCCTGGGACAGCCGGACGAGCACGGCCACCACGGCGATCCCGAGGGCCAGCCCCGCGAGGCTGGCGACGCCGGCGACGACGAGCGCGTCGCGCAGGACCCGGCGGAACACCTGCCGTCGGGTCGCGCCGACGCAGCGCAGCAGCGCCAGCGCCCGGACCTGCTGGGCCACGACGATCGCGAACGTGTTGGCGATGACGATCGAGCTGACCAGCACCGAGATCGCCGCGAACGCCAACAGCAGGCCGGTGAAGACGCCGCTGTCCCGGTCCATCGCGGCCACCCGGACGGCGACCTCGTCGGGCGCGGTCCGGACCGTGACGGCCGGCGCGCCGGGCAGGGCCTGGGCGGCGGCGACGATGGCGGCCGGATCGGCGCCCGGGGCCGCCGTGACCATGACGTCGTCGTACCCGCCCGACGCCGGGCGTCCGGCCCAGGTGAGCAGGTCACCGCTCGCGGCGTACACGGCCGGCATCCCCCCGCGGTCCGCCCCGGGACCCGGCACGAGGATCCCCACGACGCGGGCGGCCATGGCCCCCGGACTGTCCGTCGGGGCACTCGCGGAGGCGACGAACCGGATCTCGTCGCCGACCTGCACCCGCCGCGTCTGCGCCATCGCGGGGTTGATGGCGACCTCGCCGGGGGCACTGGGGAGTCGCCCGGACTGCAGGGCGGCGCGGTCGCCCGGCGGCTCTGTCGGCGTCGGGGTCAGGGGTGCTGTCAGGGGCAGGGTCTGCGCGGCAACGGGCGCCGGCTGACCCGAGATCCCCTGGGTGAGCACGGTGTTGACGAGCGGGCGGACCCCGGTGACGCCGGGGATCGTGCGCAGCGCGGCCACGTACGCCCCGGTCACCGGCTCCGACGGCATCCCGCGAACCTGTCGTGGGGTGACGACGACGGCGGCATCGCCGATGCTCGCGGCGGCCGCCCGTTCGACGGTGCCGCGCAGGGCGCTGCCGAGGCCGAGGGCGGCCGCGACGAACGCGACCCCGAGAAGGATGGCGATCGCGGCCGAGATGAGCCGGCGTGGCTGGGTGAGCATGGCGTCAGCCCCCGATCCGGCCGGCGGGGAGCGCCGGTCCGGCGTCGAGCAGTGGGCCATCGGCGACCACCCGGCCATCGGCGAGGGTGATGACGCGGTCGGCGTACGAGGCGGCGGTCCGGTCGTGGGTGACCATGACGACGGTCTGGCCCAGTTCGGCGACGCTGCGGGCGAGGAAGTCCAGGATCGCCTGGCCGGAGGCCGAGTCCAGTGCCCCGGTGGGCTCGTCGGCGAAGATGACGTCCGGGCGCGCCACCAGGGCGCGGGCGATCGCGACCCGCTGCTGCTGGCCGCCGGAGAGCTCCGCCGGCCGATGGGTCAGCCGGTCGCCGATCCCGAGGACCCCCACCACCTGCTCGAACCAGGCGATGTCCGGACGGCGACCCGCCAGCTTGGTCGGCAGCAGGATGTTGGCGCGGGCGTCCAGCGTCGGCATGAGGTTGAACGTCTGAAAGACGAAGCCGACCCGGTCGCGGCGCAGCCTGGTGAGGTCGTCGTCCGACAGCGCGGTGATCTCGACGTCGCCGATCCAGGCCCGGCCGGCGGTGGCCTCGTCGAGCCCGGCCGCGACGTGCATCAGCGTGGACTTGCCCGAGCCCGACGGGCCCATGATGGCGGTGAACGCGCCGGCGGCGATGTCGACGCTGACCGCGTCGAGGGCCGTGACGGCGGTGGGGCCGACGCCGTAGGTCTTGGTCAGGTCGTGGGTGCGGATCGCGGGGCGGATCTGGGTGCCTGGTGCCGCGGCGCTGCTCGGCGTGGCCGCCGGTGCGATGGGTTTCATGTCCCCTGCTCGGTGTCGTGGAGTCGGATCTGTGCTGCTCACGACGTTACGAAGGCGGGGACTACCGGCGGATCGGGCGGCGGGTGGATCCGCGGCGTACGACTGCGGTCGTACGCCGGGCCGGGTGGCGCGGTCAGCGGGCGGGGTGGACCAGGCCGGTGTCGTACGCCAGCACCACCATCTGCACCCGGTCGCGCAGCTGGAGTTTGGCCAGGATGTGCCCGATGTGCGTCTTCACGGTGGCCTCGGCCAGGAACAGGTCCGCGGCGATCTCGGCGTTCGTCAGCCCCCGCCCGACCGCGGCCAAGACCTCGCGCTCCCGCTCGGTCAGCGCCGCGAGCCGCTCGTCGGGAGAACGCATCTCCTCGACGGTGGCGGGCAGCGTGGGGACGAATCGGTCCAGCAGTCGCCGGGTCGCGCTCGGCGCCACGACGGCGTCGCCGGAGTGTACGGCGCGGATGGCGGTGAGCAGTTCTTCCGGGCCGGCGTCCTTGAGCAGGAAGCCGGAGGCGCCGGCCCGCAGCGAGGCGAACACGTATTCGTCCAGGTCGAACGTCGTCAGCACCAGGATCTTCGTGGCGACCCCGGAGTCGACGATGCGCTGGGTGGCCGCCACGCCGTCGAGCCCCGGCATCCGGATGTCCATCAGGACGACATCGGGCAGCGCCGCTCCGCAGGCGCCGGCCGCCACGGCGGCGGCCGCGGCGCTCACCGCGTCGACGGCCGCCTGACCGTCGCCGACCTCCCCGACCACGCTCATGTCGGGCTGGGCGTCCAGCACCATCCGAAACCCCGCCCGCACCAGCGCCTGGTCGTCGGCCAACAGCAGCCGGATCATCCCTCAGCCTCCCGATTCGTGTCGTGCAGAGTCGTGTCCTGAAGAGTCGTGTCCCGAAGATTCATGTCGGCCCGGGTCGCCTCACGGCGGGTACCCGTCGGCATCGTCGCGATCACCTCGAAGCCGCCGGCCATCCGGTCCTGGGCCAGCAGCGTCCCGCCGTACGCCGTGACCCGCTCGCGCATCCCGATCAGCCCATGCCCGGCCCCGTCGTCCGCGGCGCCGCCGAACGATCCCCGGCCCGTGTCGGCGATCGCGACGACCAGGGCCTCCGGGCGGTGGTCGACCTGGACGTGCACCGACGCGCCCGGTCCACCGTGCTTGACCACATTGGTCAACGACTCCTGCACGACCCGATAGGCGGTCATCTCGGCGCCGGCTGTCAGCACGGGATGGGCGGCGGGCTCGCCGGTCACGGCGTACGTCGCGGGCACGCCCGCCGCCGCCATCCGGGCCACCAACTCCCCGATCTGCTCCAGGGTGGCCCGGGGCGCGTAGTCCGCCGCCTCGGCGTCGCTGCGCAGCACCCCCACGAGGCGCCGCGTCTCGGCGAGCGCCTCGCGGGCCGTCGCCCCGATCGTGTCCAGGGCGCGCGCGGCGATCTCGGCCCGGGCCGCCGGGTCCGCGCCGTGGGTGGCGGCGTACCGCGCCCCGTCCGCCTGCACCACGATCACCGAGAGATTGTGCGCGACCACGTCGTGCATCTCGCGGGCGATCCGGGAGCGTTCCTCCTCGGCGGCGAGGCGGATGCGCTGGTCGCGCTCGCGTTCGAGGGCCTCCGCGCGCTCCCGCAGCGCCGTGAGGTTGTCGCGCCGCTGCCGCGCCAGCTCCCCGGCGACCCAGGAGGCCGCCACCACCGCGAGGCAGAAGACCGTCACGACCAGGAAGGCGAAGACGCGCTGCGGGGTTCCCGGTTCGGGGACCGCCCACCGCAGACCGGCCGCGAGCGAGCCGAGGACCGCGACGAGGAGCCAGGCCCGGTACCAGCGGTGCGGACTGTACGCCGCCACCGCATACAGCACGATCGGCACCGCGATGGACAGCGGGCTGAACCGGTCGCTGGCGACGAGGATCACCAGGTGGGCCGCCACGACGGATCCCGCGAAGAGGTCGGGGTGGGTACGCCGCCACAGCATCGGGACCAGGATCATCGCGCCCAGCACCAGACCCTGCGCGCCGCGCAGCCCGCCGACCGTGGCGTCGGTGGCGGAGATCAGCACGATCGGCATGACGACCAGCGCCCAGAACGCGTCGCCCGCCATCGGGTGGGCGGCCCACCAACCAGGGGCGTCGCGGATCCTCACTCCGTCAGGCTAGGCCGCGGTGGCGGCGGAGCGCGTCCACCCCAGGTCGGAGCGCGGGGTCCACCGACGGTACGACGCGGCGCAGCGGCGCAGCGGCGCCCGGGGCTCCGATCGGAGCGTTGGTGGGGCCGGGACCCCCACCAGGCACCGATCGGAGCCTGGGGGGTCCGCTCGACCTCTTGGGTGGCACCGAGGAGCCGGCCCGCGTGTGGAACCAACCCGCGGGTGGCGCCCGCCGTGAGCGAAGCCGTGAGCGAAGCCGTGAGCGAAGCCGTGAGCAAAGCCGTGAGCGAAGCCGTGTCCCGGGGAGTTATCCCCAGGGCGACCGTTCACGACCTGCCCCTTTGGCACCATGGTGCTATAAGTGCAGGTCGTGAGCGGTCACGGGGGCAACCGGGGGTCACGGGGGCGGCTCGCTGCGGGCGGGGGACTCGTCAGGTGGCGACGATCCAGCCGTTGGCGATCGCGACCCGCACGGCCTCCGCGCGCGTCCCGGCGCCGGTCTTGCCCATCACCGCCGAGAGGTGGTTGCGCACCGTCCCTTCCGACAGATGTACCCGGCCGGCGATCACCGCGACCGTCGCGCCGTCCGCCGCGGCCTGCAGCACCTCGGCCTCGCGCGGAGTCAGCGGCGAGTCCCCGAGCACCAGCGAGTCCGCTGCCAGCGCCGGGTCCACCACCCGCAGCCCGGCCGCCACCCGCCGGACCGCCGCCGCCAGCTCGTCCGCCGGGGTGTCCTTCACGACGAACCCCGCGGCCCCGCTGCTCATCGCGCGCTTCAGGAAGCCCGGCCGACCGAACGTCGTGACGATCAGCACCTTGACCGCGGGCATCGCCCGGCGCAGCTCGGCGGTCGCGGCGAGCCCGTCCATCCCCGGCATCTCGACGTCCATCAGGACGACGTCCGGCGGCGGGGTGCAGGCCCGGCAGGCCGCGACCACCTCGTCGCCGCGCCCCACCTGCCCGACCACCTCCAGGTCGGACTCCAACGTCAGCAACGCCGCCAGCGCCCCACGGACCAACGCCTGGTCGTCGGCCAGGAGTACCCGGATCGTCATGGGCCCAGCCTGCCTCGTGTCACAGTCCCTCCCGCACGACCAGCCGGAATCCGGGCCGGGCCGGCCCGCCGCTGCCCGCCGGCCCCACCCGGCCCGCCGGCCCCGACCGGCCCGCCGGCCCCGACCGGTCCGCCTGCCCCGCCGGGTCCGCCGGCCCGGTCTCGACCAGGGCCCCGACCCGAGCGGCCCGGTCCCGCAGCCCGGCCAGCCCATGGCCCCCGACGTGTCCCTCGCCATGTCCGTCGGCCGGCCCGATGGGGCCACGCCCGTCGTCGGTCACCTCCAACCGGTCCCGAGCCAGGGTGATCCGGCAGCGGGTGGCGCCGGAATGCCGCACGACGTTCGTGGTCGCCTCGCGGACCGCCCAGGCGAACAGCTCCCGCAGCTCCGGGTTCACGTCGTCGACAGTGCCCGGCAGCTCCGCCCGGATCGAGGCGTCGGTCAGCGCCTGCCGGGCCCGCACCAGCTCGGCCGACAGCGACATCTCCCGGTAGTTGTGCACGGTGGCCCGCACGTCGGCGAGCGCCGAACGGGCCAGCCCCTGCAGCTCGCCGAGCTCGCGCTTCGCCCCACCCGGATCCCGGTCGACGAGCTTGCCGGCCAGGTCGGCCTTGAGGGCGATCACGGTCAACGAGTGCCCCAGGATGTCGTGCAGGTCGCGGGCCATCCGGTTGCGTTCGTCCTGGAGTTGCAGTTCGTGGGCCTCCTCCGCGTACCGCTGCGCCGCCAGCCCCCGCTCCACAGAGAACCGGCCCATCCCGGTGCCGAGCGTCGCGATCACGGCGCCGATGAACATGCCGCTGGTGTCCTCCAGCTGGTCCACCCGCAGCAGCACCACCCACAGGCCGATCAGCGCTGTGCCGGTGAACGGCAGGCTGTAGCGCAGCGGCAGCGCCGCCACCAGGGCCACCGCGACATAGGGCACCAGGTCGTAGCCCGGCGCCCCGATGGCCGCGACAGCCACCGCGGTCGCGACAGCGCCGACCCCGGCGGCGACCACGGCCGAGCGGACCGTCTCGCCGTGGCGGCGGCGGACGAAGCCGTGAAAGCAGGCCACGCTGTACGCCGCAGCCCCCACGACGTACGCGCCCGTCGCCAGCCACCCCCGGTCGTCGCCGCGGGCGACCGCCGCGGTGACCGACTGCATCAGCATGACCAGCCAGAAGATGATCCAGACGACGCCGATCACCGGGCCCCACGTCGTCCCGCGGGCCACCCGCGCGCGCGGCGCGGTGCCGGGGGCGGGCTCTGCTCCGGGAAGGGCCATCGGCGGCGTCACGCTCCTGTGCTGGGGTCCTGGGCTGGAGTTCGGCTTCTGGGTAGGGCTTCTCGTTCGGCCTCGATCATCGCCCACCGCCGGTCCGGCCCGTCAGACCCGCTCGGTGTCCCTGCTCATCAGCCATGCGGCGCCGCTGCCGAAGACCGCCAACCACGCCGTGACATTGGCGACGGCAGCCCAACTGAAGTCCCCGGCGCCATAGGGAGCGAGCGCCAGCTGGTGAATCCCGTACATCGGGGTGTACGGCGCGATCGACTGGATGATGTCGGCCATCTGGTCCAGCGGCATGAACAGCCCACCGAGGAAGGCCAGCAGCGCCATCGCGGGCCCGACGATCCGCATCGCGTTCTCGGAGGTGAAGAGGTAGCCCAGGAACAGCCCGAACGCCGCGAAGACCGCCGATCCCAGCCACGTGACCAGGCCCGTCGCCAGCCACAGGTCCGCCGGCAGGCGCACTCCGGTGCCGGCCGCCACGGCGTACACGGCCGCCACCGCGAGCGCGCCGGTGAGCATCCCGGCGGCCCCTTTCAGGGCGATGTACGCCGTCGGCGACAGCGGCGTCAGCCGCAGCTGGCGACTCCAGCCGGTGGAACGCTCCAGCGAGACGGCGGCCCCGGCCGAGATCGTGGCGATCAGGGCGCCGTAGAGGGCCATTCCGGTCATGATCGTCGCGCTGACCGTGCCGCGGCCGTAGCCGATGTCGGCGTACTGCGGGTTGCGCCCCCACATCAGGAAGAACGCCACCGGCATGATGACGGCGAAGATCAGCCCGCTGCGGTTGCGCAGGGCCCGGCGCGCCTCGATCCGTAGCAGGGTCGGGTTGAGGCCGTGCCGGCCGGCGGGGCGGCTGGTCACCGCGGTGGTGTCGAGGAGGTGCGGGACGTCGGGGCGTGCGTGCGCCGGGTCGGCGGCGGCGAGGGCGTTCATCGGGGGTCTCCGGTCAGGGCGAGGAAGGCGTCGTCGAGACCGCGCGTGGTGATCTCGAGATCGTGGGCGAGCCGGTCGCGCAGCAGAGCGTGGGCGACGGCGTCGGAGTCGCCGGTGGTGATGGTGAGGGTGCGGCCGCGTACGTCGAGTCCGCTCACGTCCAGCCCGCTCAGCGCGGTGCGCACTGGCGTCAGGTCCGGCGTCAGGTCCGGTGAGCCCAGGGTGGCTCGAACGGTCCGGCCCCCCACGGCGGCGCGGATCTGCGCGACTGTCCCGTCGGCGACGACCCGGCCGCGCGCCATCAGGACGATCCGGTCGGCGTATTCGTCGGCCTCCTCCAGGTAGTGGGTCGCGAACAGGACCGTTCGGCCGCGTTCGGCGTCGGCGTGGATGGCCGACCAGAACCGGCGCCGCCCTTCGACGTCGAGTCCGGTCGTGGGCTCATCCAGGATCAGCAGCGCCGGCTCGCTGACCAGCGCCATGGCGAAGCGGAGCCGCTGTTGTTCGCCGCCGGAACACCTACTGACCGTGCGGGAGCTCAGCTCGGCGATGCCGGCCCGCTGCAACGCCGCGGTGGCGGGGATCGCGGCGGGGAACAGGCTCGCGGTCAGCTGCACCGTCTCCAGGACGGACAGGTCCGGCAGCAGGCCGCCGGTCTGCAGCACGGCCGCGACGAGCCCGCGGTCGACGGCCTGACGGGGCGTCATGCCGAAGACCCGCACGGAGCCGGCGTCGGGTCGCCCCAGGCCCAGGATCATGTCGATGGTCGTGGTCTTGCCGGCACCGTTGGGGCCGAGGAAGGCGACCACCTCGCCGGGCCGGACGCTCAGATCGAGGCCGGCGACCGCGCGGACGGCCCCAAAACTGCGGGTCAGCCCGGTCAGGCTGAGCGCGTCGGGGGTGGCCGACGGGGTGTCGGTCGGGCTGATCGTCATGCCTCGAGCTTGTCGGTCAGCGACCTGGGGCGCCCGGTGCGGTTGTCACGACGTACCCCTGACATCCGTCACGTGGGTGGGTTGTCGGCTGGGGGCCGACGCAGCCGTGGCCGGACCAGCCCCAGTTCGCAGGCGCGCACGAGCACCTGCACCCGGCTCTCGACGCCGAGCTTCTGGGTGAGTTGGCTGACGCGGGACTTCACGGCCGACTCCGTCAGGCCCAGCTCCACCGCCATTTCACCGTTGGACAAGCCCTCGGCGAGCAGCTCCAGCACCTGCACCTCGCGGTCGGTCAAGTTGGCGACCAGCGACTCGGGCGCTACCTCCAGCGGCACCGCGCCCGGCGGCCCGGGGGTTGACCGGACCGAGGCGACCAGAGCGGCGGTGACCGCGGGGGAGAGGACGTTGCGCCCCTCCAGCACGTCCCGGATCGACTGCACCAGCACCTCCGGCTCGCTGTCCTTGAGCAGGTAGCCGGCCGCGCCGGCGCGCAGGGCGGGGACGACGGCCTCGGGCCCGGCGAAGGTCGTGACCGCGATGACCTTGACGTGCGGTTTGAACGTGGTGATGCGTCGCGTCGCATCGATCCCGTTGAGGACCGGCATCTGCAGGTCCATGAGGACCACGTCGGGGTCGAGCTGCGCACACACCTCGATGGCCGCGACACCGTTGTGCGCGGTGCCGACGACGGTCATGTCGGGCGCCTGGGAGACGAAGACCTTGAGGGCCTGCAGCATGAGCTGTTGGTCGTCCACGATGACGACCCTGGTCGGGGACATGGGTATATCCGTTCCTGCTTCGCTGGGTTAACCTCGTTGAGACGACATTGTCGTCGCTTCGCCCACCCCACAGTGCTTCGCCCCACCAGGAGCATCGATGCGTACTCGCCTCTTGACCACCGCAGCGGTCGTCGCCGTGCTCTTCAGCACCTCGCTGCCCGGCACCGCAGCCGCGGCCACCGCCGCGCCCGCCACGGCCACCGTCACCACCGCCGCCCAGCTGGCCGGCTCCGGGGTGGCCCAGCCCTACGGCTGGGATGACTGGTGCAGCGCCTTTCCGTGGTGGCCCGGCTGCCGTTGAGCACGGCACCGCCTCCGCATCGTGCCGCTCCGCAGACCGTCGGGAGCCATTCCTCAGCTCGGGGTGATCGGGTAGGTTCCGTGTCCACGGCGCCGCATCGTCCCAGCCTGTCACCATGAGGGACGAGAAACTCTCGGGCCTTCTCGTCGAGAATCGACGACTCCAGATCAGCCCTGCGCGCGGTGCGCGCGGGATGCGTTGGTGGCTCACCTTGGGTCTCATCGTGTGGGCGTCGCTGCAGGCGATGTCCGACATCCGCAAGGCGCTCGTGATCGATGTGGCGACCACCGAGCGGATCGTGGTGGCCACCCTGTCCATCGGCCCCACCATGGCGGTCATCGCGGTGGCGCTGGGCCGGCGGTGGTGGAGCCTGGCCGGCATGGCCGTGGCTGCGGCCCTCTTCGTCCTCGACGTGGCTTTCCTGGACAGCGCGCGGTTCGGGTCAGTGGCCCCCATGCTCACGCTGGTCGCGGTCGTCGTCGCGGGTGCGGGCGGGTTCCGTCGGGACCGCCGCGTCACGATGATCTGCCTCGCGCTGTTTGTGAGTGTCAAGACCTGGTATCTGGTCGTCGCGCCCTATGAGACCGGCAGCATCCTGCTGATCGAGTTTCCGATGGTCGCCTTCGTCGTGGTCGCCGCGTGGCTATTGGGCAACACGGTGCTGCGCCGGCAGGCCGCGGAGGCGCGGGTCACCGAACTCGCCGAGCAGGCGCAACTCGCCCGCGAGCGCGAGCGGTCCCTGCTCGCCCGAGAGCTGCACGACGTCGTGGCGCACGAGCTGACCATCATTGCGATGCAGGCCAGCCTCATGCGGTTGACCACCGACGAAACGGAACTCGCCGCCGCCCGAGGGGTGATCGAGGAGACCTCGCGCCGGGCGCTCGGTGAGCTGAAGCGCCTCCTGCAGGTCCTGCGCACCAGCGACGGAGTCCCGGAGGTCGGCGCGGCCCAGCAGGCCTCGGTCGCCGTCGTGGTCGACGCGGTGGCCGACCAGCTCAAGGCGCTGGGCTACACCGTCGAGTCCAGTTGTCACGCCGAGTCGATGCCGCGCAGCGTCGAACTGGCCGCGGACCGGGTGTTGCGCGAGTCGGCGACCAATATCGTCAAGCACGCCCCGGAGGGCGCTCGGGTCTGGGTCGACGTCGCCGCCGATGGCGACGCGCTCTCGATCGTCGTCGCGAACGAGGACGTCGGCCGTCGACGGCGGGGCGAGATCTCCTCGACGCACCTGGGCCTGTCCGGGCTCGAGGAGCGGTTGTCGCTGCTGGACGGCTCATTCAGCGCCGGTCGCGAGGACGGGCGCTGGGTGGTGCGCTCCCGCATCCCCTACCGTCCCGCCGGCGACGCGGCCGCCCGCGTCTGAGCGAACCGGATGGTCAACTTGGACGTGCGATCCAACTTTCGACGGATCCACGACCGCTAGATGCCGTCGAACGTAGGATGTCCGGTCGCGCGGCTGGTGTCCGTCGTGCCGCCGCGCCCATAGTGAGGGGGTCGGGAGACAGGGGTCTCGACACGACCGAAGGGTCACCGCCCGCCACGGGGGACGGGTCTCGAACAGGCCCGGATGCGTCAGGAGCAGCGCTCCTGATCGTCCGGGTCTGTTCGTGTTTTCGGCAACGCTTCCCGTTGGCGCGAGGCACCCAGGGCTACCGGACACACACTGCGGCGGACCCACCCCCACGATGGGTCCGCCGCAGTCTTTCTGGTGATGGTGCCGACCGCACGACGGCGCCGAGAAAACGTCTGAGGAGTCACCCGCCGGGGCGGATGTGCTCGTCGAGGGCCGCGGCGAGCCGGTCCAAACCGACCATCTCGCCGAGGACGTCGTCGATGGCCACGACGAGGCCGAATTCGATCGAGGTGACGCCGCAGGTCGGGCAGGCCGCGGGCCGCACGCCAGGGTGAGTCGCCCCGGGCAGCGGGTCGAGGATTCCCTGCGGCGCGGCCAGGCAGGTCGGGCAGGTGGCGGCGGCCGCCAAGGTGTCGACCGCCGGGGACTCGCACCTGATCCCGGACCGGACGGCGGCGTTGCGCATGCCGTGCTCGGAGGTCGACCGGCTGATCGTGGCACTCGTGCGGGTCATGGTGTCTTCTCCCCTGCTGGCGGACGAGGCTTCAGGTTGCCTCACGCCGAGCAAGTCGGCCCCGAATTCGGTTGGCTAAGCAGGAAAACCGCGGCTTTAACAACTCTTGACGTTGTTTACCGTCGTCTTGGCTTCCCCCTTGACTTCCCATGGGGAAACGGGCCCCCTGACCCCTCCGCGGGGCGGCGGCGGCGGCCGGGCGCCGCTGCGACTCAGGCGTTCTCGTCGTCGCGAAGAGCCGCGTCCAGCGCCGCCACGCCCCGCATCCGGGCCAGCTGTGCGTCGATGGCGACGGCCACGTCCCACTCGACCGAGCACAGCCCGCAGGTCGGGCAGACCGGGCGGTCGGCGGTCGCGGTGCGCTCGCTCGTCGCCGCGGCGGGGTCGTCCCAGCCGAGGCAGGTCGGGCAGACGCCGATATAGGCCGCGAGCGTCTCCGCGTCGCGGAGTGTCTGCAAGGCGGAGACCGCGGTCCGCGGCCCGATCATCGCGCTGTGCGAGTCCATGGTGATTCCCTTACCCCAGGCGCCCACGACCCCCGCCGCGCGACGCATCCCCATTCACAGGACGCATTCCCGGTGCGTCCGAATCCCCTATCGGCCTGCCGGACCATTGTCTTAGACGAATGTCCTGAAATGCCGCGAGAATGGCGACCAGACGACCCATCGAGAACCATCGTCGCAGGTGGAGACGCCTGATGCGGCGCTATCCGTCCGATCGCCCGCCAGCGTCGACGTACCCCTTTCCCGGGCCTCTTCAAAGCCCCCGGAAAACCGGCTATCTTCATTGGGAGAGAACGACATTCGAGGAGCCGGAGGAGCAGTTGATCGGGCGCGCGCGCTGGGCCGCGGGCGGTGCTGGGCTGCTCCTGGCGCTCGGATCGGGTCTGGCCGTCGCGGCCATTGCCGCCGGCGGGCTCGCCGCCACCGGGGTACCCACCGCGGCACCGCCATCGCCGGCCGCCACGGCCAGCGCGTCCGCCACGGCCAGCGCGTCCGGCGCCGGGCCGGCGGCCGGATCGCTGCGGGCCGGCGACGGACGCGACCCGACCTACGCCACGGACCGTCCCGTCGGGCCGGCCGGCCCCGTCGGGGCGGCGCGCACCAGCGAACCCCCGCCGCCGAGCGGCACCGACCAGGTCGGCGACCCCGATGCGGTCATCATCCGGGCCCCCGAGCGCGACTATGGCAGCGGCTACCACGGCGACTACGGCCTCTACCAGCGCGAGACCTCCCCGGCGGACGAGCTGCGCGCGGCGGCGAGCGCGACCAACGGATGCCTGATCATCGGCGACTCCATCGCGACGTACGTGGTCACGGAGCTGGTCGCGGAGTTGCGCCGTACGTCGGGGGAGGTGTGCGTCTATGACACCTGGCCGGGGCGGGCCACCGAGGGCACCGCCAACGCCCTCCTCGACATCAAGGCGCGGCACGGCTTGCCGCCCCGGATCATCGTGATGAGCGGGACCAACGACATCTTCAATCCCCCGCTGTTCGAACCGCAGATGAACCGGATCGTCGACGGGATCGGCCCGCAGCACACGATCTTGTGGGTGAACACGTTCGACTCGCGCCGACCGGCGTCCGTGCAGTCCGCGGCGGACGAACGGAATACGGCCTGGATCAACGAGGTGCTCCAGGCCAGGGCGGCCCGCACACCGCAGCTGCGGATCGTGGGCTGGGATGCGGTGTTCCGCGGCGACGGACGCAAGGTCGACGAACTGCTCTCCGACGGGGTGCACCCCAACGCGGCCGGCATCGAGGCGATGGTCGGACTGGTCCGGGCGTCGCTCTGACGAAGGCTGTGACCTTCGGCCCGATCTGTGGCCCTGGCCGCGCACGGACGCCGGGACCGCACGATACTGGGGCCCATGATCGACGCGTCTGTCGCCGCCCTCCCGACCGGTCCGCAGTCCCTGGCCCCCCTCGTCGAGGAGTCGGTGGCGCTGGCGCACCGCTGGTACTCCGCGACCGAGTCCGGCCAGACCCCGGCCGAGCGGGCCACCAGCAGCCAGCTGGCCGCCCTGGTGCGCGACGAGACCGGATTGGACCTCGCCGTCACCTTCGTCGACCGGGTGGCCCGCCCCGAAGACCGTCGGGTGGCCGCCCGCGACCTGTCCCGCATCTCGGCGAAGAACGCCAAATCGTTCCTGCCCAAGCTCGACCTGGGCCTGCTCGCGGTGGGCTCGGTCGTGGCGCCGCTGGCCCCCCCGCTGGTGGTGCCCCTCGCCCGGTGGCGGCTGCGCCAGATCATCGGACACCTCGTGGTGGACGCCCGCGACCCGGCGTTGGGCGAGCATCTCGCCGCGGCGCGCGCGCAGGGTTTCCGGCAGAACGTCAACCTGCTCGGGGAGGCGGTGCTCGGCGAGGCCGAGGCGGCCCGCCGCACCCGACGTACCACGGCCTTGTTGGAACGCGCCGACATCGATTACGTCTCGATCAAGGTCAGCTCCCTCGTCAGCCAGATCTCCACGTGGGACACCGAGGGCACCGTGCAGCGGTGCATCGAGCGGCTGCGGCCGCTCTATCGGGTGGCCAACAGCAAGTCGCCGAAGTCCTTCGTCAACCTCGACATGGAGGAATACCGGGATCTCGACCTGACGATGGAGCTGTTCATGCGGCTCCTGGACGAGGAAGAATTCCTGGGCCTGGAGGCGGGGATCGTCCTGCAGGCCTATTTGCCCGACGCGCTGCCGGCCATGGAGCGGCTGATCGCGTGGGCGCAGCAGCGTCGGGCTCGGGGCGGGGCGGGCATCAAGATTCGCCTGGTCAAGGGCGCCAACCTCGCGATGGAGCAGGTCGAGGCGGTGGTCCACGGCTGGCGGCAGGCGCCCTATCCGACCAAGAACGACGTCGATGCGAACTACCTGAACTGTGTCGAACGATGCCTGCGCCCCGACGTCGTTGACGCGGTCCGGCTCGGCGTAGCCAGCCACAACCTGTTCGACATCGCCATGGCGCACCTGCTGAGCACGCAGCGCGGCGTGGCGCACGCCCTGGACGTCGAGATGTTGCAGGGCATGGCGCCCTCGCAGTCCCGGGCCGTGATGGCCGATGTCGGGACGGTCCTGCTCTACACCCCCGTCGTCGCGCCCGAGGATTTCGACGTGGCCGTCGCCTATCTGATCCGTCGGTTGGAGGAAAACGCCACGCCGGAGAACTTCCTGCACGCGCTGTTCGCCGGGCCGGGCGGGGACCCGTCGTCGGCCGGTGGCGCGTCGGAGCAGGCCGGTGGCGCGTCAGGGTCGGCCATGGCGGATCAGGAGCGCCGCTTCCGGGACAGTGTGGCGCGGGCGCTCGACGTACCGATCGGCGCCCGTCGCAGCCCGCAGCGCCCACCGATCACCAACACGTTCGCGAACACCCCCGACTCCGACCCGGCGTTGCCGGCCACCCGGGCCTGGGCCCGCGCCGCGCTCGACGCGGCGCCGCACCAGCTGGCCAGCCCGGTGCTCGCCACCAGCGAGGAGGTGCAGCGGACGATCGCGACGGCCGTCGAGGCGCACGCCGGCTGGGCCGCCCGCCCGGCGACCGAGCGGGCCGAGATCCTGCGCGAGGCCGGCCGACAGCTGGAGGCTCGGCGCGCGGAGCTGCTGACGATCATGGCCCACGAGGGCGGCAAGACCGTCGCCGAGGGCGACCCCGAGGTCTCGGAGGCGATCGACTTCGCCACCTATTACGCCGACCGCGCCCTGGAGCTGGCGCAGGGTCCGTCCTGCGACGGGGCGGCGTTCACTCCCGACATGGTCGTGCTGGTCACGCCGCCGTGGAACTTCCCGGTGGCGATCCCGTTGGGCGGGGTGCTGGCGGCGCTGGCCGCCGGTTCCGCGGTGGTCATCAAGCCCGCGCACCCCACCGTCGGGTGCGTCGAGGTCGGGGCGGAGGCGCTGTACGCCGCGGGGGTGCCGCGCGAGGCGCTGCAGGTCGTGCGGGTCGGCAGCCGGGACGTGGGCCGCGAGCTGATCGCCCACCCCGACGTCGAGACCGTGATCCTCACCGGGTCGAGCGAGACCGGGGCGATGTTCACCTCATGGCGTGCTCAGCTGCCGCGGGGGCCTCGCGTGTATGGCGAGACCTCCGGCAAGAACGCCCTGGTCATCACCCCCGCGGCGGATCTGGATCTGGCCGTGGCCGACCTGGTCCGGTCGGCGTTCGGGCATGCCGGGCAGAAGTGCTCGGCCGCGTCGCTGGGGATTCTGGTCGGCTCGGTGGGCACCTCGGAGCGGTTCCGTCGGCAGCTGATCGACGCGGTCAGCTCGCTGCGGGTCGGCTGGCCGCAGGATCTCGGCGTGACGATGGGGCCGGTGATCGAGCCGCCGGAGGGCAAGCTGCTCCGGGCGCTGACGACCTTGGAGCCCGGCGAACGGTGGCTCGTCGAGCCGCGTCGCCTCGACGACTCCGGCCGGCTCTGGTCGCCGGGTCTGAAGGAGGGCGTGCAGCCGGGGTCGTTCTTCCACCTCACCGAGGTGTTCGGGCCGGTTCTCGGCCTGATGACGGCCCGCACCCTGGGCGAGGCCATCGAGCTGCAGAACGCCACGGCGTACGGCCTCACCGGCGGCCTGCACAGCCTGGACGAGCGCGAGATCGAGAGCTGGCTGGAGCAGGTTGAGGTCGGCAACGCCTATGTCAACCGGCACACCACCGGCGCGATCGTCCGGCGGCAGAGCTTCGGCGGCTGGAAGGCCTCGGTCATGGGGCCGGGGGCGAAGGCGGGCGGCCCGAATTATGTCGCCCAGTTCGGCGCGTGGCGGCCGACGGGGATGCCCCAGCGTCTCGGCGACGCCGACGTGCCGACCCGCCAGGCCCTCAAGGGGATGCTGCCGCTGTTGGCCGAGCGCGCCGACCGCACGTGGCTGCGGGCGGCCGTCGGCTCGGACGCGCACGCGATCGAGACCGAGTTCGGCCGGTCGGTCGACGAGTCGGGGCTGGTCGTGGAGTCCAATGTGTTCCGGTACCGGAACTTCCCGCGGGTCTGGCTGCGGACCGCGCCCGGGGCGCGGGTGGTCGAGCTGCTGCGGATGGTGCTGGCCGGCGTGGCGACCGGTACGCCGGTGCGGGTCAGCCTGGACCCGCAGACGTCGGCCTGGCTCAAGGGGCTCGACGGCCGGGACGACGACACGAGCGCGGCCCTGCGGGTGCTGGGACCGTACGTCGACCGGGCCGAGACGGCCGAGCAGTTCGTGGCTCGGGTCGACCGCGACGAGGTGGCCGGTCGGATCCGGCTGATCGGCGAGGATCCCGAGCTGCTGCGCGAACTCGGCGGCGCCGGCGATGGTGTGACAGTGTTCGCCGGGCCGGTGCTGGCCACCGGCCGGCGGGAGCTGCTCATCATGCTGCGCGAGCAGGCGGTGAGCCGCACGAGGCACCGGTTTGGGCACGTGCCGGGCACGAAGGCGGGCAGCCACCCGACACCGTGAGCTGGGTCAACCCCGGGGGTGGGGCCGGCCGTGCTGACCATGGGCGTCGCGTGATCCGGCGAGACCGTGGTGGCGGTCAGTCAGATTCGGCGAAGGCCAGCGTCCGAGAACCCGTTGCGGCTTCGAGGACGGCGTCAAGCGACGGTATGCAGCGAGAATCTCAGGCCGAGCGCGCTGGTGACCTTCAGGATCGTCGACCACGTCGGGTTCCCGGTGTCCGAGAGCGCCTTGTAGAGGCCGTCGCGGCTCATGCCGACACGACGAGCGAGCTCGCTCATATTCCGTGAGCGAGCGATGACACCCAGGGCGCGAGGTACCGCGCTCGGATCCTCGTGTGAGTCATCGAGGGCGATCTGCAGGTAGGCAGCGACGTCGTCGATGTCCTTCAGATAGTCGGCAGGATCAAACCGTCGGTACTTCTCAGGGTTCAGCGTCATCGTGGCCCTCCTCTGATCGCCACTCGTCGGCGAGTTGATGCGCTTGGGCAACATCCTTCCGCTGTGAGGACTTGTCGCCGCCGCACAGCAATAGCACCAGTTGGCTTCTCGCCAGGAGGAAGTAGACCCGGTAGCCAGGCCCGTAGGTCAATCGCAGCTCGGAAACCCCGTGCCCCACAGACTTGACATCGCCCGGGTTCCCCTGTGCCAGCCGTTCAATGCGGTCAACGATCCGCAGCCTGGCTTGTCGGTCCTTGAGTTTGCGTAGCCACAGGTCGAAGATCACGGTGCTGATCACCTCGACCATATGTCGACTATACCTGACACTCCGAGTCGTGGCAACGATGTCGCCAGTGATCGGGGTCAGCCCTCGGCGTGGGTGGTCTGCAGTCTCAGCAGCAGGTCGGCGGCCACGCTGACCGCGATGACGGCGGGTTCTTTGCCGACCAGGTCGGCGAGTCCGATCGGGGTGGTGACGCGGTCGACGTCGGCTTCGCCGAATCCGCCCTCGGCCAGCAGCCGAGCCCGGAACCGGGCCCACTTGCCCGCCGACCCGATCAGCCCGATCGAGCCGATGCCGTCGGTGCGCAGCGCGGCGTCGACGATCGCCGCGTCCTCGGCGTGATCGTGCGTCATCACGAGGATGTGCGCGCCGCGCGGCAGCTCGGCCAGCGCGGCCTCGGGCAGGATCGGCAGGGCGTGCACGTGCACCTGTGCCTCGGCGTCGGCCAGCGGCGCAAGCATGGCGGGAGTGAGCCGCTCCGGTCGGGAGTCGACCAGGTGCAGGTCGAGGTCGTGCCGGGCCAGGATCCGGGCCAGTTCGAGCCCCACGTGGCCCACGCCGAAGATCGCCACGGTCGGGGATGGGGGCAGGGTCTCCAGGAGCACGGTCACGGCACCTCCGCAGCATTGGACGCCGTGCTGCAGGGGCGCCTTGTCGGACAGCTCGAACGATTCGGTGGTCACGGTGGGCACGTGCGCGGCGTCCGTCGTGAGCAGGGCCCGGGCCCGCTCGATCGCCACGGACTCCAGATTCCCGCCGCCGATCGTGCCCCAGGTCGCGTCGGCGGAGACGACCATCTTGGCGCCCGCCGTACGCGGTGCGTGGCCGCGCGCCTGCACGACTGTGACCAGCACGCCCGGCACCCCACGGCGGCGTAGCTCGGTCACCCCGGTCAGCCACGACATGACGCGATCTTCGCACGCGCCCCGGGCCAGGCGCTTCACGTCTGCGGGGAGGGCGGCGAGGCCACCGGAGGCGATGTCCGCTCAGGTCCCACCCGGCCCGCCGCGCCCTCGCGCGTGGCAGGTCTCGAGACAGGATCGCTGTTGCGGACGAAGCAGCAACCCTGTCTCGAGCCCTGCCGCGCCAGGGTCATCCCTGCCGAGCGGATGGGCTGGGCGGCTCGCCGAGCGGATGGGCTGGGCGGCTCGCCGAGCGGATGGGCTGGGCCGCTCGCCGTACGGTGCTCTCCGCCGTCGGTCGCGGCGTCCCAGCGCCGACCCGGCTCACTCGTCGTCGGCGCGCACCACGAGGTCGGCGACCTGCACCAGGAACTCGTTGCCGGAGGGGTCGACCAGCATCGTCTCGCCGGGCCCGGCGTCGGGAGCCCGCGTGGCCCCACGCGCGAACAGCGCGCCCAGATCGTGGGTGGCCACCCGCGGCCGTAGCCGGCAGGTCGCCGACGTCAGCGGCACCTCCTGCCCGGCGAACACGATCGAGTCGATCACCGCTCCCGGCACGGGCTCGACCCAGGCGTACGCGTCGTCGGCGGAGGCGTGATAACCCGTCCCGAGCACGTCGGCCCACCAGGCCGCCGCGTCCGCCGGGTCCGGGGTGTCGATGACGAGGTCGAGGATGCGCCGACCGGCGCTCCGCGTGCCCGCCTCGGTCGGGAACGCGCAGATCTCACTGTCCTCGGGCCCGGCCAGGACCACCCAGGGGTACGACGACGCGTCCACCACCTGCGCGCCCAGCTCCAGGAATCGCGTGATGTGCTCCGCGGACACATCGACATGGATCGCGCAGCCCAGCGCGTGCTCCGGCGCCTGGCGGATCCACAGGGAGTCCCACGGGTGCTGGCCCGCCAGGCGGACCGCTCCCTCGATCGGCGACGCCATCCGCATGTCCAGGGCCGCCGCCCAGAACCGCGCCACGGACGGTACGTCGTGGGCGTCCAGCCACAGGTCGAGGAAGCGTGCGGCAGCGTGGGTCATCGACGCCCCACGCAGTCCGGCAGGTCCCGCGACCAGACCCCGACCAGGAACTCCTCGTCGGTCAGCGTGACGACCCGGGTCCAGCCGCGCTCGGCCAAGGCATCGCCGAGCTCGCGCTGGGTGCGCGCACCAGGTTGGCGATAACCCTCGGCCTGCGCCCGCCAGTGCACCCCCACCACGTCGGCATCGGGGCAGGTCAGATCCGTGACCAGGTCATAAGTTGCCTGGCGGTCGGCCGCCTCCAGGTAATACAGGACTTCGGACAGCAGCACGAGATCGGGCCGTACGTCGAGTGCCGGCGCCGCCGGCAGCGCACTCACCGCACAGCGAACGCCCGGCCATTCGGCCGTGCGGGCCTGCGTCAACCGGACCGCCTCCGGAGCCACGTCGGTGGCCAGCACCGCGTCACAGCGCGGCGCCAGGGCGGCCGTGAGGTGTCCCGTGCCGCAGCCGGCGTCCCAGCACACGGCGTACCGCTCCCGCCGCAGGCAACCCAGGACCAAGGCGATCTTGCGGCGCTCGTACCAGCTCGTGCCCACCTCCCACGGATCCGGATCCGCGCGGTAGATGCCCTCGAAGTCCAACGCCGCCCGATGGCGCGACCGGCTGCCCGGCAATGGCCCGATATCCGGGCGCCCCGCGGCAAGCTCCATGTCGCCAGCGTAGGGGTGTGACGAACGGGGTGTGCGCAAGCCGCGAGGTTTCGCTAGCGTGAACGCAGTGCACTCGGCGGGAGGAGACGGACGTGGATGCGACCATTGCGGCGCCGGGCGCGAGGCGCCAGCTGGAGTCCGAGGGGCAGCGCAGCGTGCGGATCCCGCACGCGGTGGAGTCCGTGCCGTTGGTCCGGCAGATCCTGCATGAGGATCTGATCGCCCGCGGCATCGACCCCGTCATCATCGGCGAGGCCGAGACGGTGGCTTCCGAGCTGGTCGCGAACGCGGTCAAGCACGCCAAGGCGCTCGGCGACGGCTGCGTCCGGGTTCGCTGGAAGGTCAAGTCCGGCACGGTCGAGGTCGAAGTCAGCGACGGCGGCGGACCCACCACCGTCCGGCCGGTCCCGCCCACGCCCTGGGCCAACAGCGGCCGGGGCCTGCGGATCGTGCGCAGCCTGGCCCACGAATGGGGCGCGCAGGACGACAAGAACGGCCGCACCGTCTGGGCGGCCCTCGGCGGCCCGTCGCGCCGCCGCCGCCTCTGACCCGTTCGGGCAGAGCCGAAAGGATGACCCTGCGGACGTCCTTTCGGCGGGTTCAGGTGGAGGCTGCGGGCTGATGAGCCCGCAGCTGATGTCGGTCATCGTGGTGGAACACCCGTTCCTCGCCTCACGAAGGATTCGCCTGATGACCACGCAGACAGCAGCTGTCCCGACGACCCACCCGGACCAGAAGGTCCCGCTCCCGTTGAAGCTCTCCGCGGCCTGGATCAGCTTCATGTGCCTCTACATCTATGTCGACGTGCTCGGCTTCTACAAGCCGGGCGCCGTCGAGGGCATCCTCGCGGGGAAGGTCCACACGTTCGACATCAGCCAGGTCTTCTTCGTCATCGCGCTGGCAGCGTCGGCAGTCCCGACCATGATGATCCTGCTCTCGGCGACGCTGCCCGCGGGCGCCAACCGCACCACCAACCTCGCGGTAGCGGCCCTGCTCATTCCCTGGATGTCGTTCAACCTGGCCGGCGGCGAGTGGCCGTTCTACTACGGTCTGGGACTCGCGCTCGAGCTGGTGATCCTGGCGTGGATCCTTCGCTCGGCCTGGACCTGGCCCCGCACACGGGCGATCCCTAGCCTGAAGATGTGAGAGCCCTCTGGCGCGCCATCTGGCGCGAGCCACGGCCCGTCGGCGTCCCGCCGGTGGGCCGTGCGGACTGGGTTCTCGTCGGCGGGTTCGAGGCTGCCGCAGTGCTGGAGGGTATCGCCCGCCCGGGTTTCGCCGGACAGCCCTACGTCACCCTGCTGGCCATGATCGTGATGCCGGTCCTCCTGTGGCGCCGGCAGCACCCGCTCACGACCTGTCTGCTCGGCTTCGGCGTCGCGGGGCTGCTCTCCGTGATCCAGCTGGTCACCGACGCCGCGGACCTCGGTCCCTCCTCAATGATGGTCGTCCTGATCCTGCTGTACTCCTTGGCCCGCTGGGGCTCGGGCCGAGAGATCGCCGTGGGCCTGCCGTGCGTTGCCGCCGTGGTGGCGCTCGGCATGGATGCGGCGGCAGCGGACCTGGCGGAGATCATCGGCGGCAGCCTCTTGCTGCTGCTCGTCGTCTCTCTCGCAGCGATATTCCGCGCCCGCGCCGACCTCTGGCAGCGTCAGCGGCGCGAGATCCGCAATGCGGAGCGGCTCGCTCTCGCGCGCGAGTTGCACGACACGGTCGCTCACCACATCTCCGCCATCGCCGTTCAGGCCCAGGCCGGCGGCGTGGTCGTCCGCGCCCAGCCCGCGCAGGCGGCGGTGGTGCTTGCCACGATCGAGGCCGAGGCGGTGCGCACCCTCGCGGAGATGCGAGCCATGGTGCGCGTGCTCCGGGAGGAGGGTTGGGACGCCTACGCGCCGCGGCCAGGGGTCGCCGACCTCCGCACGCTGGCGCGCGCGGACGCCACCCCGGTGGTGGACGTCTCGGTCGACGAGGCCGTCACGGGGCTGCCCGGACCCGTGGACGCTGCGGTCTACCGGATCGCGCAGGAGGCACTGACCAATGCGGTCCGCCACGCGCGCCGTGCGACTCATGTCGGAATCGACGTCTGCCGCGTGGCCGACGACGTCAGGCTGCGCGTGACCGACGATGGCCTCACCCCAGCGGGGCCGGGGGCACCCGCTGGATTCGGATTGACCGGCATGGCCGAGCGCGTCCACCTGCTGGGCGGTTCCTTCCACGCCGGCCCGGCGCTGCACGGTGGTTGGGTCGTGGAGGCTGTTCTCCCCGTTCGGGTTTCGCGATGAGCATCCGTGTCGTCGTCGCTGACGACCAGGACCTGGTGCGAATCGGGCTCGTGATGATCCTCAGCGCCCAACCCGATATCGACGTCATCGGGGAGGCCGTGGACGGCCGACAGGCCATCGACGTGGTCACCCGGCTGCGTCCGGACGTCGTGCTCGTCGACATCCGCATGCCCGGGCTCGACGGGATCGAAGTGACGCGCCGACTCGCGGGTCCGGACGTGGCGGACCCGATGGCGGTCGTGGTCATCACCACCTTCGACCTGGATGAGTACGTCCTCGGTGCCCTGCGCGCCGGCGCTCGCGGATTCCTGCTCAAGGACGCAGGACCGGACCTGCTGGTCCAGGCCGTGCACGCCGCCGCGAACGGGGACGCGCTGATCGCGCCCAATGTGACGCGACGGCTGCTGGCGACCTTGGTCGACCACGCGCCCGAGACCCCTGCTCAGCCCGTCGATCCCCTGACCGAGCGTGAGGAGGAGGTGCTTGCTCTGCTCGCCCGAGGCCGTACCAATGCCGAGATCGCTGCGGAGCTCTTCATCGGGCTGAGCACCGTCAAGAGCCATGTCGCCTCGCTGATGGCCAAGCTCGGGGTCCGCAACCGAGTCGAGATCGCGATGTGGGCCTACCACTCCAGACGAGTCTGACCAGGACTGCGCCCGTTAGGGTGGCGCGCATGGGCAAGGCATCCCGCAGGAAACGCCAGGCGCAGGTCGCGCAAGACACGCAGGTTGCGCTTGGCGCGCAGGGCGCGCAGGGCACGCGCGGCACGCGCGGCACCAAGGCGATCCCGGCGCCGTACGTCGCGCGCCCGTTCCACGGTCTGCCCGCGGAGAGCGACTGGGTCGCGATGCGCGAGATCGTCCCCGCCGCGACCGCGACCCTGGCGATCCGACCGGACGCGCCCGGCGTGCCCGCCGACGCGCCCGCCGAGGTGACCGTCGCCACCGTGCTGCCGATGGCCTGGCCGGGGATGCGGCGAGCCGACGGGGCCGCCCTCGTCGCCCTGCAGACCGTGCAGTCGGGAGGCGACCCGTCCCGCGACGTCGCGCAGGCCCTGCTCGCGGTGCTGGCTGCCGAGCCCGGAACCCCCGTCGCCGGACTGCCTCCCGCGACCGCGCAGACCCCGCGGCTGCAGGACCTCATCGCCCCGGACGGCGACCTCGCCGTCACCGTGCACGACGACTTCGGCTTCTGGATCGCCCCGGACACCACCCTGGAGGGCGAGGCGAAGGCTTCGCTGGAGGAGGCCAACGCGGCGATCATCCCGACGACGAAGATGGCCGCAGCCGACTCGGCGTACTGGTGTCGCGTCGGTGAGCGCACCCACCTGCGGTGGATCCTGCCGCACGACGAGGACGCCGCCATCGACGCGCTGGCCCGGCTGCACGCCGCGGGCACCGACTCCCTCGGCGAGCACACCCGGCTCCTGGGCGCGTTCCGTGCCGGCGGCCTGCTGTGCCCGGTCTGGGATCTGGACCCGGCGCGGACGGCGGGAGACTACGAGGACCCGCTGGCCACCCTCGCCGCGGCCCTGACCGCCGCACTCACCGACGCGCCGCTGACCTCGCAGGAGCGCCGCGCGAAGAACGGTCTGCTGAGTCGCCAGCTCACGTTGCGGTAGTTCCTTTTTATTCGCCGGCCAGGACAGGACCTTGGGCCTGGCGATGCCGCCCGTGTCCTGGTAATAGCGCCTCCATGCTGCGGTGATGCGGCGGAGGTGCCCCCGCGGCGACGCGCGCCAGGCTGTGCCGCAGGTCGCATCCAGACGTCCTCTAAATAGTCCGAATACGGGCTAGGGTGTGGGGTGAACACGGGATCAACGCCATGAAGGAGCGCACGCGCATGTTCTGTTATCAGTGCGAGCAGACCGCCCACGGGACCGGCTGCGTGACCAAGGGCACCTGCGGCAAGCTGCCCGCCACCGCGGCGGCCCAGGACGAGCTGACCTACGAAGTGATGCGCCTGGCCACGGCCATTGCCGCCACCGGCGCCGAGCCCACCACCGATCAGGTCGTGCTCATCATGGAGGGCCTGTTCACCACCGTCACCAACGTCAGCTTCGGCGCCGAGAACTCGGCCGAGCTCGCGGCCCGCGTCGAGGCGGCCCGGCTCGCGATCGGTGGATCGGCGGCCGCCGCCGCGCTGACCCTGGAGGCCGTCCCCGGCCCCGGCGACATCTTCGGCAAGGCCGACGTCGAGGGCTCCTGCCGCAGCCTGATCGTGCTGGGCCTGCGCGGGATGGCGGCGTACGCGCACCACGCCTACGTGCTCGGCTACCGCGACGCGCTCGTCGAGAAGGCGCTGGTGCGGCACCTCGCCGAGGCCGGCAAGCACCACTCGGTCGAAGAGTGGCTCGGCCTCGTGCACGACTTCGGCATGGACAACTTCGCCTGCATGGAACTGCTCGACCGGGCCAACACGGGCAGCTACGGCCACCCGGTGCCCACCGCCGTCGGCATGGCCGTCGAGCCCGGCCCGTTCATCGTCGTCACCGGCCACGACCTGCACGATCTGAAGATGCTGCTGGAGCAGTGCGAGCCGGAGGGTGTCGCCATCTACACCCACGGCGAGATGCTGCCGGGGCACGCCTACCCGGAGCTGAAGAAGTACTCGATGCTCAAGGGCAACTTCGGCACGGCCTGGCAGAACCAGCAGAAGGAGTTCAAGGGCGTCCCCGGCGCGTTCCTGTTCACGACGAACTGCCTCATGCCGCCGAAGCACAGTTACGCCAGCAACGTCTTCACCACCTCGGTCGTCGAATACCCGGGCCTGGCGCACATCCCCGCCGACGCCTCCGGGCACAAGGACTTCGGACCGGTGATCGCGCGGGCCAAGGAGCTGGGCGGCTACGCCGAGACGACGTCCTTCACCGGCCTCAACGGCGGCTCGCAGCTGATGACCGGGTTCGGCCACGCGGCCGTGCTCAGCGTCGCCGACCAGGTCGTCGCCGCCATCAAGGACGGTCTGGTCAAGCACCTCTACCTGGTGGGCGGCTGCGACGGCCGCGAGCACGGGCGCGACTACTACACCAACCTCGTCGAGCAGACCCCGGCCGATTCCCTGGTGCTGACGCTGGCCTGCGGCAAGTACCGGTTCAACGACCTCGACCTCGGCCAGATCGGTCCGTTCCCGCGGATCATGGACATGGGCCAGTGCAACGACGCCTATTCCGCCGTGAAGGTGGCTGGCGCCCTCGCAGACGTCTTCGGCTGTGGCATCAACGACCTGCCGCTCACGCTGGTGCTGAGCTGGTATGAGCAGAAGGCCGTCTGCGTCCTGCTGTCCCTGTTGTCGCTGGGGGTGAAGAACATCTACCTCGGCCCGTCGCTGCCGGCGTTCGTCTCCCCGGACGTGCTCGATGTGCTGGTGCAGCAGTTCGGGATCCGGCCGATCTCCACCCCGGAGGCCGACCTGGCCACGATCGCCGCGGGCTGAGCTCCCCCGTGCCTCGGGCTGCCGAGAGGGACGCCCGAACCGATATCGCAATGACCGTTGCTCTCGGTATTCGGCCTGGTCGCCTTCTGCTGGCGAGTCATTGCGATATCGGTTTGGGCCGGTCTACCGGCCGGTGATCAACGCCGTGTCCAGCAACCGTCAGCGGCTCGCGGTCGACCCGGTCAGGATCTGCTCGTCGGCCTTGGTGCGGCCGAACGGCCACGCACCGGGGATCGCATGCGCGATCGTCCAGGCGCACCAGATGCCCAGCAGCGCGCCGATGACGATGTCGGAGACGTGGTGCATCGCGCGGTACTCCCGCGCATACGCCACCAGGAACGGCCAGATCAGGCACACCGTCTGCACGCCGATCCGCAGCCCCCGATGGGGGATCCGTTGGGCCAGCAGCGCCAGGGTCCAATAGAGGGCGAACGCCGCGGCGGTGTGCCCGCTCGGGTAGCTGGACGTGGGCGGTGCCGCGTCCATGTGCAGCTCCTTCGGCGGGCGCGGCCGACCGGTGAGGTTGGTGACCGGCACGAAGATCGAGGACTCCAGCGTCAGTGCGGAGATCGGCGCGAGCGCGATCCACCACTTCTTCGTCAGCACCCAGACGAGCAGGGAGTAGGTGATGCCCAAGCCGATCGCGACGAAGGTGTCCGTCGAGGTGGACCAGACGTGCGTGACCTGGTCCATCAGGGGCGTACGCCCTGCCGCCACCTGACGGCTGAACTCGTCCTCGGCGGGCAACCCGTCCAGCACCTGAACGATGAGCAGGCCGATCACGAACAGCACCACCGCCGCGATCAGGCCGGGCAGGACCGCCCGCCGGAGCAGGGACCGAGCCACGTCCCCGATCGTGGGATGCGGCTCGGTGGCGCCGTGCGGATCGTGCGATGGGCTCGACTGCATGGGGTCTCCTTCTCCCGGTCCCTCGACGGGCCCGGCGATGCCGTCAGGCGGTGGGTGCGGGCCGGGGGGAGGGCTCCGGCGCGGGTGCGGGCGAGGGACGGTGGGCGAACCCGGCGTACGACGCCGTGACCAGGCCGGCCGCGAGCAGGATCCCGGCGGTCACGTCGGAGGGGAAGTGGACGCCGAGGAAGACCCGGTCCAGGGCGGTGAGCACCACGAACGTGGCGCCACTGCCGATGGCCACGGCGCGCACCACGCTCGGCTGCCGCGCGAGCAGGGGCCACAGCATCACCAGAACCGTGCAGGTCGCCATGGCCGCGTTGAACGCATGCCCGGAGGGGAAGCTGAACCCGGGCGCGGAGCTGACCGGGTCGTCATACACGGGCCGCGCCCGCTCCACGATCAGCTTGACCTGCAGGCCGAGGTTCCACCCGATGAGCATCGTGACCAGGCCCCACAGCGCCCGGGCGCGCAGACCGCTGCGCCAGGTCCAGATCACGGCGGGCACCGCCAGCAGGTAGACATGCTGCGGCACGAAGGCCTCCTGCCACGCGATCAGCGCCGACCGGAAGCCGTCGCTGGTGCGGGTGACATCGGTGGCCTGCCGGATCAAGTCGTTGTCCAGGGCGATCAGCGGATCCCATTGGCGCGTGACGATCGCCGCGAGCACCCCCACCGGCAGGCAGGTGATCGCCGCGGTGACCAGGCCCCGGCCGAGCCGAGGTGCGGCCGCCACCACCAGCGAGCGCCAGCGCGCCCCGCGGGTCGGGGCGGCGACGGAATGGGCGGTCTCGGTCGGCTCGGCCGCGGCCCGCCGGATCTCCTCGGGACCGCGGGCGCCGGCGTCGAAACCCTCCGCCGTCACCGGTCGGTCTCCGCCGCCTCTGCCGCGGCCTGGGTCGCGTCGGCCGCCTCCGGCGCCTCGGCCTTGGTCGCCTCCGGCGCCGCGGGCAGGACCCGGACGACGAGGGCGTGCCGGGCCACGGCGAACGTGAGGACCAGGCCGGGACCGATGTGGTCGCCGTCCAGCTGGACCTCCTGCCCCTCGCCCAACCGCACCGTCAGCTTCTCGCAGCGGTGGTGTTCGACCTGCCGGTGACCGCGCCGCTGCTTTGTCAGGATGCTGGCGCTCACGCCCGCCCACCCCACGACGCCCTTGGGGGAGAGCACGACCGTGTCCAGCGAGCCGTCGTCGATCTCCGCGTCGGGCAGCAGCTCGACCCCGCCCTGCAACCGGCCGCAGTTGCCGACGATGATCGAACGGATCCGGCGGTGGGTGGCCGGCTTGCCGTCGAAGGACAACTGCGCCCCGAACCGCTTCCCGCTGAGGTTCTTGGCCCCGGACACCAGATAGGCCGCCCAGCCCACCTGGGCCTTGAGGTCCTCGGGCGCCTCCGCCATCACGTCGGCGTCGAATCCGACCCCCGCCATGACCAGGAAAATGTAGTCCTTCGGCTGGTCCTGGGTGCTGCCCGGCACGACGACGTTGATGAGCCCCACGTCCACGGCCCGATCATCGCCGTCGAGGGCCACCCGGAACGCCTCGGCGATGTCGTCGATGGGCAGGTCCAGGTTGCGGGCCAGCAGGTTGCCGGTGCCGCCGGGCAACAGCCCCAGCGGGGTGCCGGAGTTCACCAGCGAGGCCGCCACCGCCCGCACCGTGCCATCGCCACCAAGGGCGCAGACCAGGTCGGCGCCCTTGTCCATGGCCTCCTTCGCCTGGCCGGTGCCGTTGTCCTCCTCGGTGGTCTCGATGAGCAGCGGCGGCTGCCAGCCGCGCTCCTCGCAGACGCGCTCCAGGGTCCGGCGGACCTGGTCCATGTCCTCGAACTTCGTCGGGTTGACGACGACGGCGACGAGTTTGCCGTCGCCGGGCGCCTGCTCTTGGGGCGGGGTGTTGATGGGCACCGGTACCTGCCTTCCGGAGCGGGTGCTCACGAGGGCCACGACGATCACCACGATGACGAGCACGGCGATGGCGATCAGGCCGCTGGGGTCATTCACTCTCCGAAACTACCCTGAACAGGGGCGTTTCAATCGTGCCTCCCGGGCGGCGTTGGCCGGCATACCTATTCGTGTCAGGTGGGGCGGCGCCGATACGCTGGCGGGCGTGATCGACATCAAGTGGTTGCGGGACCATCCGGACGCGGTGCGCGCCTCGCAGGTGGCGCGGGGGGAGGACGCCGGACTCGTCGATGCGATCCTTGATGCCGACAAGCGGCGCCGGGAATCGTTGGCCGAGTTCGAACAGCGGCGCGCCGAACAGAAGGCCACCAGCCGGGACGTCGGCGCGGCGATGGGCCAATTCCAGGCGGCCAAGAAGGCCGGCGAGCCGGCCGACGTGCTGGCCCGGCTGGAGGGCACGGCCAACGCCGCCCGCCGGTTCGCGGGGGAGCTGTCGGACCGGGTGAAGTCGCTGGAGGCGCAGGCGGCAGAGGCGGACACGCAGCTGGGCGCGCTGATGCGTCGGGTCGGGAATGTCATCATCGACGGGGTGCCCGCCGGGGGCGAGGACGACTTCGTCGTGCTGGAGACGCGCGGGACGCCCCGGGACTTCGCAGCCGACGGCTTCGCCCCGAGGGACCACCTGGAGATCCTGGAGGGCCTCGGCGCGGTCGACATGGCCCGCGGCGTTAAGGTCGCCGAGTCGCGGTTCTATTACCTGGTCGGACAGGGCGCGCGCCTGGAGTCGGCCCTGATGAACCTGGCGCTGGCCACGGCGTACGACAACGGGTTCACCCAACTCGCCGTACCCACGCTCGTCAACCGCCCCACGATGGCCGGCGCGGGCTTCATCGACGCCCACGAGGAGGAGGTCTACCACCTCGACGCGGACGACCTGTTCCTGACCGGTACGTCGGAGGTGGCGCTGGCCGGTTTCCACGCGGACGAGATCCTCGACCTGAGCGGCGGGCCGAAGCGGTATTGCGCGCAGTCGACCTGCTACCGGCGCGAGGCGGGCAGCTACGGCAAGGACACCCGCGGCATCATCCGGGTCCACCAGTTCCAGAAGGTGGAGATGTTCGTCTACTGCCGCCCCGAGGATGCGGAGGCCGAACACGCCCGGCTGCTCGGCTTCGAGAAGGCGATGCTGGATCTGATGGAGGTGCCCTATCGGGTCATCGACGTCGCGGCCGGCGACCTCGGCGGGCCGGCGGCGCGCAAATTCGACTGCGAGGCGTGGGTGCCGACGCAGGAGAAGTACCGGGAGGTCACCTCGACGTCGAACTGCACGACGTTCCAGGCACGCCGGCTGGGCACCCGGGAGAAGCGCGACGGGCGCACCGAGATCGTCGCGACCCTGAACGGGACCCTGGCGACCTCGCCGCGCTGGCTGGTCGCGCTGGTGGAGAATCACCAGAACGCCGACGGGTCGGTGACGGTGCCCGCGGCGCTGCAGCCCTATCTCGGCGTGGAGAAGCTGGTGGCGGGGGGCCGCTGACCGCCGGCCATCCCGGCGGATGAGGGGGCGCACGTGCTGGACCCGGGGGAGGAAGCGCAGGTACGCCGCGCGCTGCGCCAGGCCCGCAGGTCCGCTCGCGCGGAGGGCCGGACCTGGGTGTTGGTCTATGTCCTGCCGGCGATCCTCGTGGCCGGCCTGCCGTGGCCCCGCCCGGTGACCCTGCTGCTGGCCTGCTGCTTCCTCGCCCTGCTGATCGTGACGCAACGCCGCCGCATGCCGCAGGACCTGCGCGGCCCCCTGCGCGTCGCCACCGTCGAGCGGGTGGTCGCCGGGGAGGTGATCATCCGGCTGGACGACGGAGCGCTGTGGGGCTTCGTGGCCGCCCTGCAAGCCGTGGGACGGCTGCGCCGGGGGGAGGAGCTGACGCTGCCGATGCCCGCCCCCGGGTCGGTCGTGGCGGCCCGACGCAACCCCGTGACCGAGGCCTGGGAGCCGCTGGCCGGGTCCGACTGCCGCCTTTACCGGCCGGCGCCGACCTCGTTCGTGGCGCCTCTCGCCGCCGTGGCTGCCCCCGAAACGACCGAGCTGTCCCTGGGCCAGGCGCAGGCCTTTCTCGCCCACGAGGTCGGACTGCTCTCCGGGCCGCGCAAACTGTCCCCGCGGCGGCGGGCCGCGCTCGCCGACATCGGGACCGAGCCGGTGCTGGACGTCGTCGAGGTGGCCGAGTACGTCCGGCGCCGCGCCGTCATCCGCCGTACCGATGGTCGTCGCTTCTCCTGGCCGGTCGCCAAGGACGCGGTGCTGCTGGGGCAGGGCCGCCGGGTGTGGGCGACGCGGGTGGAGGAGGGGCTGTACGTCGTCCTCGTGGCGACCCTGGACGAGGGTCGGCGGGCCGAGCTGATCTGGCCCGCCGGCCCCGCGGTCGGCAACACTCCCGGCGCGGCCCCGGAGGACTGATCGCGCACGGTGCACCGCCCCGCGGCCCGCCCAACCGCCCCACCTGCCGGCCGCCCCACCTGCCCGCCGCCCCACCTGCGACCCGCACCACCCGCCCATACACGGTGGCGGCTCGCCAGCGCTCCGATCGGTGCGTTGTTGGGGTCCCAGCCACCTCAACAGACCGGTCGGAGCATCGGCGCCGGGCCGGGCGATTCGCGCTCCGAGCGGCGCGGGCCCGGCCGGTCCGATCTAGGCTGGTGGGATGGACGAGCAGCAGGCCAGGCGGGAGTTGCGCGCCGCGCTGAAGCGCCGCCGGCTGCAGCAACGGTTCGCCCTGGGGCTGCTCGGCGTCGTGTTCCTCGGCAGCATGATCGCCGCCGGCGTGAGCTACGCCCAGGAGGGCGCCTTCCGCGGCGAACAGCTGCTGCCGCTCATCTACGGCGCGATGTTTCTGCTGATGTGGCGGATCACCCGACGCATGGATGCCTCGGGCGCCTTGGTCGTCTGCCGGGTCGTGCACCCGTACGGCGTGGGCGGGCGCGGCCTGCGCATCCGGCTGCCCGACGGGGCCCTGCTCGACGCGTCCCTCGCGGACGACAAGGGTGCCGTGCTCAACGCGGGCGACCAGGTCTGGTTCGCGAACCCCCGGCCGGGCCAGCGGCTGATCGGGGTCGCGTGGGATCGGTTCCAGCAGCGCGGCGAACCGGTGGTGAGCGTGACCCCCGCCCGGCTGGTGGTGCCGGCGGGCGCCGTGCCCAGCGTGTTCGGTCCGGATGTCGTGCAGGACGCGTTGGGGTCCGGTGCCGGGTCACGGCCTGGGTCTGTCGCCGGGTCGGGTGCCGGGTCACCGCCCGGGTCAGTCGCGGGGGCGCGACCCGGCCAACCGCCCCGGCCCCTGGCCATCCGACCGCTCGGGCCACCGCCCATGCCCTGCCCCGACGGCATCGACGAGTCCCAAGCCCGGGCCGCGCTGCGATCCGCCGACGGGCGCCGGGCGGTCACCCCACCCGACGTACCGTTGGAGATCGTCACGATCGACTCCCCGCCGCCGTCGGCGTACGCGCCGCGCCGCGCGGACATCACGATCCGGCGCGCCGACGGCACCCGGCTGACCTGGCCGGTCACGATGGAACGCTGGCCGGACCGCGGCAGCACGGCCTGGGCCACCCGCGGCGAAGCGGGCGAGTCGATCCGCCTGGTCGCCCCCACCTCGGCCGGCGACGTCGTGGTGATCGACCCTCTCGCGCCGGCGTCGCAGGCGCCGACCTCGCAGGCGCCGACATCGCGGGCGGCGTCCAACGAGCCGCCCGCGTGAGCGAGCCGCCGACCCACCGACCCGCGCCGCCCCGCGAGGACGCCGAGCGGCTGCTGCGCGGCTACCGCCCGCGGGGCCCGTTCGCGGCCGGTCGGGCCATCGACCCCACCGAGCCGATCCTGCCGGTGACCACGGCATTCGAGGTGCGCACGATCCGGCACCCCAGTGGGGAGGCGGTCTACGACCGGTGGGTCGACCACCACGAGTTCACGCTCCCGGACGGCTCGGTCTACTCGTGGGACTGGCAGGGCCCGGTCTGGGTGCCCAAGGGGTCGGTCATCTGGTGCACCGACCCCGCCTCGGACCGACAGGTCGGTTGCGCGATCGCCCGCCAGCACGTCGAGCCGGGCGGGATCGAGGTGATCTGGGCCAAGGAGGGCAGCGTGGAGCTGGTCCGCGGCGCGCACCCCGGCGGGCGTCGCCCGATCCTGGACGCCGCGGTCATCGCTCCCGTCGATGTGACGGCGGGGACCGGGCTGACCGAGGACGAGGTGCGGCTGATCCTGCGGCAGCGGGCGGCCGGGCTGCGGCGGCGCCGCGTGGGCCTCCTGCTGGGGACGCTCGGGTTGGCCTGGTGGTCGCTGCGGCGGCGGATCGGGCTGTACGACGACGCCGCGCAGGGGCCGCTCGCCGTCGTCGAGATCGGGCCGGCCACCCCGTACGGTCTGCGCGTCCGCGGTCCCGACGGCCTGCTCTACAGCTGGCCGGCGAGGTCGACGAGCACGCTCACCGCGATGGCCCACGCGGCGATGCCCGCCCCCGGCGACCGGGTCTGGGCCACGCCCGTCACGGCCGGGGCTCGGGTGCTGATCGTGGGGCAGCGAGACGGTACGCCGTTCGTCATCGAGCCAGGTCGGCCCGCGGACCCGCCGTGGTCGGCCGAGAGCTGAGCGCCGCGGCTGAGTGCACGCTCTAGGGTCGGGGGCATGCCCGACCAGCTCACGATCCGGCCGGCCCGCCCCGACGAGGCCCGGGTGTCGGCGCTGCTCAGCCAGGAGGCGTTCGGGGCGCCGCAGGTGCTTCCCGAGCAGCCCCCCGACCCCACGGCCGCCCACAAGCCGACCTGGTTCGCCGAGCTGGGCGGGCGAGTGGTGGGCAAGGCGTGCGACCGGCCGTACGAGAGCTGGTACGGCGGGCGGCGCGTGCCCACCAGCGGCATCGCCAGCGTGGCCGTCCAGCCGGAGGTGCGCGGTCGCGGGGTGGCGAAGTCCCTGCTGCGGCACACCCTGCAGCAGGCCCACGCGCGTGGCGCCGTGATCTCGACGCTCTATCCGACGGCGCCGGCCATCTACCGGGGTCTCGGCTTCGGTGTCGTCGGGACCTACACCTGGGTCCGGGTGCCCACCGCGGCGCTGGCGGCGGTGCGGCCGCCGGCCCACGACGTACTGCTGGAGCGGGTCGACGAGCACGCCTGGCCGGAGCTGCTGGCCTGTTATACGGCGTGGGCGCGCGACCACGACGGCCCGTTGTCCCGCGACGACGACGGCTACCCGACCCCGTCGGTCGACATCGCGTCGCACCGCATCACGCTGGCCCGCGACGCCTCCGGGAGCGCGGTCGGTTATGCGGCGTGGACCCGAACCGGCGGGCTCGGCGAGCAGGGACTCCTGGAGGTGCGCGATCTCGTCGCCACGACGGCCGATGCTGCGCGCGCCCTGCTGCGCAGTCTGGGCTCGCAGGCAAGCGCCGCCCCGCAGACCCACCTGCTCGGCGCGGGCGAGGATCTGCTGCCGTGGTTCCTGCCCACCAAGGACGTCACCCCGATCGACCAGCGGCCCTATCAGCTCGCGATCCTCGACGTGGCCGGCGCCCTGGCGGCCCGCGGCTGGGCGCCGACCGTGCGCGCCGCCGCCACCGTCGCGGTCGAGGGGCTGGTCGTGCCCGGCCAGGACGGCCGCTACCGCCTCGAGATCGCCGACGGCCGGGCCCACGTCGAGCGGCTCGGCGACGTGGCTGAGGGGACAGCGGGTGCCGCCGAGGGGACGCCGCGGCTGACCGCGGCGGGTCTCGGGATGCTGTACGCCGGTTGCCCACCGCGGCTGCTCCGCCTCGCCGGGCAGCTGAGCGCGGAGCCCGCTCCCGACGCGCTCGACGCGATCGCCACGGCGACGGCCGGGCGGGGCTTCGCCGTGCGCGACTACTTCTGAACGGGCTGCCCCGGCCAACCTCTCAGAGTTCGGTCCGCCCGGACGAGAGGGGTAGGGAGAGGGGGAGGCAACCTGAGCAGGACCGCACGCATGTGGTGTTCGGCCCTGGTGACGTGGGGCTTGGCTGCCGTCGCCGGAATGGGCCTGGCTGTCTATGCCCCCGACCGCCTGCCCGAGGTGGGTTCCTTCGCCGCGCCGCTGACCCAGCCGGCCGCGACGGGCGCGACACGCGCGACGACCGGCGGCGCCGGGGTCCCCACCAAGGGCGGCACTGGGGCGGCGCCCACGTCGCCGGCCACCACGACCGCCATCGATGCCTCCCCGGGGGCCCGGCAGCGCGCCGCGGACCGGGCCGTCTACTACGCCCAGGCCCAGGGGTGGCGCTCCGGGATCGCCATCAAGGACCTGGTCACCGGTGAGGTCACGGTGGCCGGGGACGCCGAGGGCTATTTCCGCACCGAGTCCACGGTCAAGCTGTTCATCGCGGCCCGCCTGCTCGCCGAGGGGAGGCTGACCGGGGCGACCGAGCCCGTCGCGCGCCGGATGCTCACCCTCTCCGACGACGCGGCGGCCAGCTCCCTCTACGCCTCGGTCGGCGGCGACGGACTGATCGCCTGGATCGGTGCCCACTACCGCCTCTCCGATCCCGGGACGCCGCCGGTGCGCGGCGCCGGCCAGTGGGGCAGCACGCAGGTCACCCCGCTGGCGATGGTGACCTTCCTGGCTGCCGCCTACCACGAGCCCCGGGTGGGCACGTGGCTGATCGACACGATGATCCAGATGGAGCCGAACGCGCTCGACGGCACCTCTCAGATGTTCGGGCTGCGCGCCGCCGACTCGATGGCGGTCGTCAAGCAGGGGTGGGGCGGCGATTCCGATCCGTCCGACGTGGTCGGTACGCCGAGTGTGGGCTACGTCGATCGCGGGCGGTACGCCGTGGCGATCTACACCGTGCGGCTGCCCGAGAGCCCGATCGCCGAGGCGCAAGGGGTCGTCACCGCCCAGGCCAAGCTGCTGCTGCCGCAGGGCCGGATGCCCCGGCTCTGACCGGGCTCTGACCGTCCTGCTAAGGCGGCAGCCGGGCCGGTTCATCACGACGCGTGCAGAGCATCGAGCAGGCAGCGCCGGATCGCCCACTCAAATCCAAACCGCCTATTTATCGGCTTTGCAGGACTGCCTGCTGCGCATCCTCCGTCCAGCCGCTAGGAGTGCGGTCCCCCCCGCGATGAGCGCTCCGCCAGAAAGGAGAAGCACACTTCCTGGATGCCCCGTATAGGGCAACTGGGCGGCAGGTGTGGTCGCTGCGGGGCTGGTCGCTACGCGCGTGGTCCTGGGGGCAGGCAGGCAGCCGCCGATGTCGGCGACGGGGCCGCCCGGGTAGGCGGGGGTAGGGCATGGCGGGGGTTTGGTCGTGCCGTTGGCGTCGGGTGGCAGCGTGATCGTGGCCGCTGTAGGGGTGTTCGCCGGGGCAGGCAGGCAGCCGCCCGATGTCGGCGACGGGGCCGCCCGGGTAGGCGGGGGTAGGGCATGGCGGGGGCTTGGTCGTGCCGTTGGCGTCGGGTGGCAGCGTGATCGTGGCCGCCGCGGAGGTAGCCGTCTGCACGTGCATCCACGCCATGGGAACGGAAGAAGTGTCTTCCAGCAGGCCATAGGCCGAGGCGGTCGGCGCGGCGGCCGGAATCAGCGAGCCCCCCAAAACGGCAACGAGGGCCAACCGTCGGCCCCGCATACATGGCCGACGGATGGCGTTTTGGGGTCAATATTGAACGGCTGTTCGGATTCGGCGTTACGCATACGATCTCCTCCAGGGTCGACGGTTTCCTTGGGGCGTTGGAGTGGGGACGCAGATGTAGCCTGCGCCCACTAGTAAGAGTCCTGAGACGTCGTTCAGGTTGCCTGACGGTGGCTTTGAGCACGAAAATAACCGATCCGGCGAGGGGCAGAAACCCCGCTGGACCGTCTGCTCCGCGTTGGGGCGCAAAAGGTCGTTGAGCCTCACCCACGGGGTCGCGCGATCCTGCCTGTCAGCCGGTGGTAACGGTCAAGAAGGGCCAGGTAGGGGCGAAGGTGTTCAGCGGTGCGATGTACATAGAGGCTCATTCAGCGGCGTGATCCGGAATAACCGAACAGGGGAAATGCGGGGCTTTCCCTGCTCGTGTCGCGACGATAAAGGGCGGCCGGGTCATCAACGCGGTGACCACCAGCCTGCAAACCGTGCTGTCAGCCGCGATTCCCCCTGCCCGAAGAGCTGCACCCCCAAGCGGTCCACATCCTCGACGGGACCCTGCTTCCGTGCTGGGCATGGCGCAATCACCCGGAGCTCTACTCGGGCACGCACAAGACCACGGGCTACAACGTGCCGCCGGCCCGCCCGTCGGGGGCGGCGGCCGCCGGCCGGCCACGACGTTGGGGGCCGGGGGAGCCCGCGGCGCCTCCCTTAGGCTGGTCCCATGGCGGAATCGGGGACGCTGCGGCGCCGCATCGGGGACCTGGTGTGGTCGATCTTCGACGTCGACGCCGACTGGACCCGCCCCGACCCCGGGCCGGCCGGGATGCGCGCCGACGCCGGGATCGCCCTGGCGTTCTTCGTCTTCGGCGCCATCGGTCTGGAGCTCACCCGCAGCATGGGCCTGCTGCACGAGGCGCAATCCCCGATCCTGGCGCAATATCTCGTGCTCGCGCTGGGCACCGCCCCGCTGATCTGGCGGCGGCGCTATCCGATCAGCGTGATGCTGCTGCTGCAGGCGCACCTGTTCGCCGCCGGCATCTGGCTCGACGCCGTCGCCTACCAGTTCACGATGCAGGTCGTGTATTTCTTCGCGCTGTACTCCGGGGTCGCCTGGGCGCGGGATCGCCGCGCGGCGGTGTACGCCGTGGGCGGGGTGCTGGTGCTGATGTTCGGCTGGTTCGTCTGGTCCTACGCCCTGGGCAACGCCTACGACTCGATCATGGCGCAGGACTATCCGGACGGTCAGGGCCTGATCGGGCGCTTCGCCGCCAGCGTGAGCTACGCCTTCCTGATCAACGCCGCCTACTTCGGGGGCGCCCTGCTGTGGGGCCGCAGCTCGTGGCGGTCCGCCCATCAGATGGCCGAGCTGCAGGATCAGGCCGGCACCATCGCGGCGCAGGCGGCCGGGCTGCGCGACCAGGCGGTGGTGCAGGAACGGCTGCGGATCGCCCGCGAGCTGCACGACGTGGTCGCCCATCACGTCTCCGTCATGGGTGTCCAGGCGGCCGCCGCCCGACGCGTGCTGACGCGGGATCCGGCTGCGGCGGCCGAAGCGTTGGCCTCGGTCGAGGAGTCGTCCCGATCGGCCGTGGGGGAGAAGCGGGCCCTGCTCGGCACCCTGCGCGAGCCCGCGACGGCGTCGGATCCCGCGGGCGAGGGGCCGGTGCATCGCGCCCCAGACCCCGGCCTCGGCGACCTGGCCGCCCTGGTCGCCGCCGCGGCCGGGGTGGGCTTCCTCCCGACGTACGAGCTGGTCGAGGACGTTCCCGACGCCGCCGCGCGCGTCCCGGCGCCACTCGCGCTGTCCACCTACCGCATCGTCCAGGAGGCCCTGTCCAACGTGCGCAAGCACTCCAGCGCCACCCGGGTCAGCGTGGTGGTGCGGGTGGAGACGCAGCGCGACCGGTATGTCGAGGCTGAGGTCGTCGACGACGGCCGGCCGTTGGGGGCCACGTCGGGCACCGGGCTGGGGATGCTGGGGATGCGCGAGCGGATCGCCTCGCACGGCGGGCAACTGGACGTGGGCCCGCGCCTGACCGGCGGCTACCGGGTGCGGGTGCGGTTCCCGCTGGACAGGACCGTCGCCGCGCCCGACGGCCGGCCGGCCGTGGTGGCGTCGACCAGCCGGGCGGCCGACGCCGCGATGCAGACCTCGGGGACGGCCCCGAGCGGATCGAGAGGATGACCGTGACGATCGGGGAGACGCCCCCGCCGGACGGCCGGGAGGCCCCGCTGCGGGTCCTGCTCGTCGACGACCAGCAGCTGGTCCGGTCGGGCTTCTCGCTGATCCTGTCGGTGGAGGAGGACATCACCGTCGTGGGGCAGGCCGCGGACGGGGCGGCCGCGCTGGTCCTGGCCCGCGAGCTGCGCCCCGACGTCATCCTCATGGACGTGCAGATGCCGGTGCTCGACGGCATCGCCGCCACCGCCCAGGTCGTCGCCGAGAACCTCGCCAAGGTCATCGTGCTGACCACGTTCGACCGGGACGACTACCTGTTCGACGCGCTGCGGGCCGGCGCCAGCGGCTTCCTGCTGAAGAACGCCGACCCCGAGCATCTGGTCGAGGCCGTCCGGGCCGTCGGGCACGGCCACGCCCTGCTGGCCCCGGAGGTCACCCGGCGCGTGATCGCGCAGCTGGTGGCGGGCGGCCCGGCCGGCAGCTCGGCGGCGCGCGGCGCCGGGTCGGCCGCGGGTACGTCGGGTGCGGGTGCCTCGGGTGCCGGTACGTCGAGTGTCGGTGGCGACCCCACCGACCCCTCCGCCGCCGCACGCCTGGGCCTGCTCACCGAGCGCGAGCGGGAGGTCCTGGTGCTCGTGGCCAAGGGCCTGAGCAATGCGGAGATCGCCAAGACCCTGTTCCTGGGCGAGGCCACCGTCAAGACGCATGTCAGCAGCTGCCTGTCCAAGCTGCGGGTGCGGGACCGGGTGCAGGCCGTCGTCACGGCGTACGAGGGGGGCCTGGTCGCCCCGGGCGACTGAGGCCGCAGACCCGGCTACTGTGGGCCGCGACGGCAAGGAGGCCCCATGAAGATCTCGCTCGACATCGACTGCACGCCGAAGGAACTGCGCACGTTCATGGGGTTGCCGGACCTCGAACCGATGCAGCAGGCGGTGCTCACCGAGATGCAGCGCCGCATGATCAGCGCGATGGATCTCATGTCGCCGACCGCGATCATGAAGGAATGGCTCACGCCGATGGGGGCCGCGCAGCAGGCGCTGTTCGGGGCGTTCACGCAGGGGGCCAGCGCGGCGGCCCGGACTGCGCGCGGCAGTCGCGGGAGCAGCAGCAAGCGGCGCGCCGACGCCGAGGGCGGGGAGTCCGCGGAGGGCGACGGCTCGGGGAGCGCCTGACGTCGGCTTGGCGCCTGACGTCGGCTTGGCGCCTGACGTCGGCTTGGCGCCTGACGTCGGGGAGCGCCTGACTCATCCTTTCGGCGGAGGGTTTGCGCGCAAACCACCCGCCCTCCGCCTGCCGGTTCCGCCCTGACGGGGATCCGGTGCCCGCAGCACCCGCCGTACGGTGAACCCAGCACCGGACGGAAAGGGGCGCCAGACATGCTGGACGTGCACGAACTGACCCGACGGTACGGCGACCTGACGGCCGTCGACCAGGTGAGCTTCACGGTTCCCGCCGGGGAACTGGTGGGCTTCGTCGGAGGCAACGGCGCGGGCAAGACCACCACGATGCGGATGATCATGGGGGTGCTCGGCATCCACCACGGCGAGGTCCGCTGGGACGGGCGACCGATCACGGCGCTGGACCGGCGCCGGTTCGGCTACATGCCCGAGGAGCGCGGCCTCTATCCGAAGCAGCCCGTGCTGGACCAGCTCGTCTATCTGGGCCGGTTGCACGGCGTGGAGGCGCAGGCGGCGCGGCGCGAGGCCACCGACGCGCTGGAGCGGTTCGGCCTCGCCGACCGAGCCAAGGACAAGGTCGAGAAGCTCTCGCTGGGCAACCAGCAGCGCGTGCAGATCATCGCGGCGCTGCTCGGCAGCCCCCAGGCGCTCGTCCTCGACGAGCCGTTCTCCGGGCTCGACCCGATGGCCGTCGACGCGATGGTCGGCCTGCTGCGGGAACGCACCAGGGAGGGGGTGCCGGTGCTCTTCTCCAGCCACCAGCTCGACCTCGTCGAGCGGCTCTGCGACCGGCTGGTGGTGCTCGCGCACGGGCGGGTCGCGGCGCGCGGCACCGTCGCGGAGCTGCGCGGCGCCGGGAGCAGCCGGCACCGGCTGGTGCTCTCCGGGGATGCCGGCTGGACCCGCGACATCGCCGGGGTGAGCGTGATCGACGTGGACGGTCGGACGGCGGTGCTCGAGCTGGTCGCCGCCGGTGCCGACCGGGCCCTGCTGACCGAGGCCCTGCGCAGGGGCGACGTGGTCGAGTTCGGGCCGCTGATCCCCACCCTGTCCGAGATCTACCGCGAGGTGACGGCATGAGCAGCACGACCGAACACCGCCACACCGACCACTCGGCCGGCTCGACGGGCGACCCGACGGTCGCCGCGGCCGAGCGCGCATCCCGGCCCGACGCCGGCGCGGTCGAGTCGCCGACGCGGGGCATCCGCGCCTGGCCGGTGGTGGCCGTCCGCGAGATCCAGGTCCGCATCACCGACAAGAACTTCCTGGTCTCCACGCTGATGACGATGGTCATCATGCTGGCGATCTTCGCCGTGCAGGGCTTCATCCTCGGCAAGGGCGCGCAATGGAACGTCGTGACGACCACCCAGTCGGCGCAGGACCTGGCCGGGCGCATCGGCACCGCCGCGCACGCCGCGGACGACAAGAACTCGGTGCAGGTCCGTCGTGCCGCCGGTGACGAGGCCGCCCGGGCCCAGCTGCGCGACGGATCCGCGGATGTCTACCTGCATCAGCGCGACGGAGCGTGGACGCTGACCACCAAGAACGACACCCCGCCCAGCGCGCTGCAGGCCGTCGCGGCGCAGACGGTCCGGGCCGAGGCGCTGGCCAGCAACGCCCAGGCCGCCGGGACGACGCTCGAGGCGCTGAACCAGGGCACCGCCCTGCGCACCGACCAGTTGGAGGGCAGCGGCACCGAGATGATCGTGCGCATGATCACCGGTCTGGTGCTCGGCGTCATGTTCTACATGGTCAGCTTGATGTTCGGGCTAGCGATCGCGCAGAGCGTGGTCGAGGAGAAGCAGTCCCGGATCGTGGAGATCATCGCCAGCGCCATCCCGCTGCGGCAGTTGCTCACCGGCAAGGTGCTCGGCAACACGGTGCTGGCGTTCGGCCAGATGGTCCTCTTCGTCGCGGCCGGGCTGATCGGGCTCCAGTTCACGCCGTACAAGGAGTTCGTCACCGCGGTCAGCGGACCCGTCGGCTGGTTCGTCGCGTTCTTCGTCGTCGGGTTCATCGCGCTGGCCTGCCTGTGGGCCGTGGCCGGGTCGCTGTCCAGCCGGCAGGAGGACCTGTCCACGACGACCCAGCCGATGCAGCTGCTGCTGCTCGTGGCGTTCATGGGCGGCACGTTCGCCCAGGGCAGCGTGCAGCAGGTGCTGTCGTTCGTGCCGGTCGTCTCGGGGGTCGCGATGCCGATGCGGATGCTGGGCGGGGGCGTGCCGCTGTGGCAGACGCTCGCGGCGCTGGCGATCACCCTCGTCTTCGCGGCGCTGGCCATCCTGCTCGGCGAAAAGGTCTACCGGCGCAGCATCCTCGCCGGCGGCGGCCGGGTGTCCTGGCGGCAGGCGATGCGCAGCGCCGACTAAGGCTCTTGACGACACGGCGAGCCACCGGAAAACTGGCGCCCCCGCCCCGGCGGGGGCGTCGGGCTGCGTGGCGGGTCCGGCGGTCCTGTGCTGGCGGGGGCGTCGGGCTGCGTGGCGTGGCCGGCACATCCCGTGCACGACCGGTCGTCACCCGCCGATAGGAGGAGCACTGATCGGCGACCCGTCGATCGGGGAGGGCTGATCGGCGACCTGCCGTTCGGTCCGCACACCACGAGGTTCAGCAAGGGGGGCCGATGCGCGTGGAGACGCTGCCTCAGGCGGCCGGCGCGCGGCGCGGGGCGCCGTCGTGGCCCGCCGCCGGCGTCACGCTGCCCACGGCCCACGGCCGGCACCTCGTCGCCCTGGACATCGACGGCACCCTGCTGCACCACGACGGCACCCTGTCCCCGGTCGTGGCCGACGCGGTGACCGCGGCCCGCGCTGCCGGGCACGAGATCGTCATCGCCACCGGGCGCTCGTTGGTGGCCGCCCGGCCCGTGGCGGAATCGCTCGGGATGACCGAGGGGTACGTCGTGGCCAGCAACGGCGCGGTGCTGGCCGAGCTCGACCCGGCCGCCCCCGACGGCGCCCGGGTGCTGCGCACCCACACGTTCGATCCCGCGCCGGCCCTCGCCGTGCTGCGCGACTCCTGGCCCGATGCGCGGGTCGCGGTCGAAGAGGTCGGTCTGGGGTTCAAGGTGAGCGCCGAATTCGACCCCGGCGAACTCGACGGCACGGTCCGGGTCGTCGACTGGGCGGAGCTGGTCGCCGGGCCCGCGACCCGGGTGACCTTCCGCAGCCCGAGTGGCACCGCGCAGGACTTCCTGGACCTGGTCGAGCGGGTCGGCCTGACCGGCGTGAACTACGCGGTCGGCTTCACGGCCTGGCTCGACATCGCCGGGGAGGGCGTCAGTAAGGCGTCCGGGCTGGAGCGGGTGCGTCGGTGGGAGCGGATCCCGCGGCGGCGTACGGTCGCCGTCGGGGACCAGCGCAACGACTGCGAGATGCTCGCCTGGGCCGCCTGCGGGGTGGCCATGGGCAACGCACCCGACGAAGTGAAGGCGGTCGCGAAGCTGGTCACCGGACACGTCCTGGCCGACGGTGTCGCGGACGTGCTCCGGGCGCTGCCGCCGGCGTGTTCCGGAAGCTGTTGCGCCTGAGCTCGATTGGCTCTGACCGCCGCTATTCTCCGCAATTCACCAGCGTCCAGAACGGCCGTCCGTATTGGACGCACCCGCATTCTTTGGGCCCCTCAATGTCGCCTAGAAAGGTCACTCGTCTGACTGCGACACCTGCTCCGACCTGCGACTTCTGCGATAGATGCCAGTTGTGAATTCGTGGCCGCGGAATCCTTGACGGCGGGGAATATGGGTCGATTGATCCAGTGCTACACCACTTCGTCACGACGAGTTTCTCGAAAGGAGGAGCTTTGCTGATTTCCGCCGACACCCGAGGCGTGGGCTGGGACGGGGCTAGCGCCGCCGATCCCCTCTTCGCCAACCATCTGCGCATCGCCGATTTCGCCGCGAGCTTGTCGCAGCGCCTCCTGGCCGAGACGCACACCGACGGCACCGGGCCGGACGACGAATACCTGCGCGGCTACGCACGGGCCATGTCCGACCTGTCCGAGGCGCTGGTGGCCGGAGATCTGTGCCCGGGCGGGATGTTCTTCCCGCACGAGCGCTGATCCCACCAGCCGCGAACTCCAGCAAGCGCTGGCGCACCGCCCCACGAAAGCGCCGCTCGAACGCCCCACCCGCACCCCACCGGCACCCCACCCGACGGCCACCACCGGCACCCCACCCGACGGCCACCGGCACCCCACCCGACGGCCAGCGGCCCGAGCAGCGCCCACCCGCTGACGACTCCGGCGGCCTGCAGACCCCAGACGCCCCGAACGCCCCCGACGCCCCAGCGTCGGGGGCGTTCGGGCGCTCCGGGGAGATGGAATGCTGGGGGCACCATGACGGATCTGCAGATCACCAGCCTGGCCAACCCCCGGGTCAAGGCGCTGGTCGCGCTGCGGCGGCGACGTGCCCGCGACGCGGCCGGCCACACGCTGATCGAGGGGCTGGCCGAAACGAGCCTGGCCGTCGCCGCCGGGGTGCGGCCGCACGCCCTCTACCTGTGCGAGGAACTGATGGCGGCGCCGCAGGACGCCGTACCGCTGGCCGCCGCCGTCCGGGCCGCCGGCGGCGAGGTGGTGCGGCTCTCCCGGGCGGTCTTCGACAAGGTCGCCTACCGGGAGGGGCCGGACGGGGTGCTGGCGGTCGCGGCCCAGCCCGGGCGGGCCCTCGCCGACCTGACGCTGCCGGCCGCTCCGCTCCTGCTGCTCAGTCAAGGGGTGGAGAAGCCCGGCAACCTCGGCGCGATGCTGCGCACCGCCGACGCGGCCGGGGTCGCGGCCGTGATCGCGGCCGACCCGGTCACGGACTGGGGCAACCCGAACGTCATCCGGGCCAGCAAGGGCACCGTCTACGCCGTACCGGTCGCCGCCGCGACCACCGCCGAGACGCTCGGGTGGCTCGCCGACCGTGGCATCGCCCTGGTCGCCACCACGCCCGACACCGATCTGCGGCACACCGACGTCGATCTGACCGGCCCGGTGGCCGTGGCCGTCGGCACCGAGCAGACCGGCCTCGACGCCGTCGCGCTCGACGCGGCGACGCACCGGGTCCGCATCCCGATGGCCGGCCGCGCCGACTCCCTCAACGTGGCCACCGCCGCCGCGATCGTGCTCTACGAGGCGGTCCGCCAGCGGCTGGCGGCACGCGCCGCCACGAGCCCGGGGTGATTCTGGAGTCACCCCCGTGATGTGCCACGATGGCCGCATGCGAGTCGACCATGTGTCCTACGCCGCGGAACCGGACGGGGTGCGCGCGACCGCGGACCGACTGGCCGAGCAGCTCGGCGTTCGGGCCGTCAACGGCGGGGTGCATCCGCCCTTCGGCACCCGCAACATGATCCTGCCGATGGCGCACGAGCGATACGTCGAAGTGGTCGAGCCGCTCGAACACCCCGCCACCGACAAGGCCCTCTTCGGCCAGGCCGTCAAGGCGGCCTGCGGGGAGGGCGGCGGCTGGCTGGGGTGGGTGGTCCGGGTCGACGACATCGCCGCCGTGGAGCGCCGGCTCGGCCGAGAGTGCGCGGAGGGACACCGGGTCTTCCCCGACGGTCGCCGCCTGGACTGGCGCCAGGTCGGCGTGAACGGTCTGCTCAACGACCCACAACTGCCGTTCTTCGTGGAGTTCACCAACCCCGAGCTGCACCCCTCGGGAGCGCTCGACATCGAGCCCAAGGTGACGATCTCGGGGCTGACGATCGCCGGCGATCCGCAGCGGGTCTGCGATTGGCTCGGGCTCCCCGCCGACGCGACCTCCTCGGTCATCGACTTCACGTTCCTGGCCCCCAAGGGGCACGCCGGGTTGCTGTCAGTCACCTTCGACACGCCGACGGGCCAGATCACGATCTGAGCGCCGGGCGATCGGGGCCGGGCGATCGGGGCTCAGCGATCGGTGGGCCCGGGTCAGGGCAGGCCGGTGATCTGGCAGAACGACTGGTAGTGGTCGTTGGTGTAATACCACTGCTCGGGGGCCCGCGCCGAACCCCCACCGGTGACGATCCGCCGGGCCCCGCGGCTGTCCTCCTGAGGCGTGTCCACCGTGTATTCCCGGTAGTAGTTGGCCGGCTTCGCCGGCAGCAGTCGCTCGGCGTTGCGGAAGACGACGCCGTCGTTGCGCGGGTAGGGGAAGGGGCCACCCGCGGTGACGAGGTCGACCGTACGCCGGGCCTCGGTGGGCAGTCGGTCGATGTCGCACCGGGCCACGCTGCGTTCGGTGGCCGTGACCGGCGCGCCGGCCGGGCCGCGGGCGGGCTCGCCGGACAGCGCCGTGGCCGCCGAGCTGCCGCCGCGGGCGGTCGCCGGCACGGTCACGGTCTTGGTCACGGTGGTCGTCGCCGCGGCCGAGGGCCGCTGGGCCGCTCCCGGGGCGCAGCCCCGGCCGAGCAGCAGCACGGCCCCGATCAGCAGGATCGCCCACAGCGGCCACAACGAGGGGGAGCCGAACGTCTTGGCCAACGCCCCCTTCGCGCCGGGCTTCACGGCACCGATCCCGGATGGTGCGGTACGCCGAGGAGCAGCGGCGGCACGTCGTACCCGTCCACGAACGCCACGGTCTCGAACGCGAACGCGGCGCCGCGCAGCTCCCGGGAGGCCTGCCGCAGAATGTCGGCGACCTCCTCCCAGACCTGCGGCTCGCCCTCGATGAACTGCTCCGCCGCGCGCCACAGCAGCACGAGGCGGTCGGCCCGCGGCCACCGGTCCGGCAGGTCGCGCAGGGTGTCCATCAGGGCGTCGAGGTTGCGGTCCGCGGCGCCGGGCAGGTGCAGCGCGTCCGCAAGCGCCGGCAGGACGAGGCGTCGGGTGGTCAGCTCGCCGCCGTCGATCTCGCACACCGTGTATCCGGCGCCGAGCAGGGTCAGCGCGATGTCGGCGAAATCGGCCGGATCGGCCAGCACCACGCCGCGCCCGCGCAGCCCCGGAATGACGTCCGCAAGGTACGGCGGCGCGGGGGCGGACATGGGGGTCACTGTAGCCAGGCGGCGGCTGCGCCGCAGCGATTCACCGGCCGCGGCCTGGTGCGATGTGAGATTAATGCCGTTAACAACCTTGTCTCGCAGGCGAATCCGCCGATTAACGACCTGCGCCCTGGAGGACCCCAGTGGTCGCCAGTCTCCTCGGAAGGATGGGTCAGCGTGAAGAAACGCAATGCAGTTGGCCGCGCCCAGGGCCGCAAGAGGCTCAGCATCGTGCAGAAGGTCGTCGTCGTCGCCGCCATCGGCGCTGTGGGAGCCTTGCTCATCGGATTTCTGTCGGTGCGATCCCAGGATCAATACAACGACCGGCTGGACTCCATCAACACGATCCGCCAGGGTGCGATCGTCTCCTCGGGTCTGCAGCGTGGCGGCGCCGAGGTGATCGGTGCGCAGGAGGGCTACGCGTGGGCGATCCATCGCGATGGCGTGGACAAGGCGCTGGCGCCGAACGCTCCGGAGCGCGCCGCTTATCTCAAGGCCGTCGAGGGGTTGCAGGCGAACCTGAAGAAGATGCCGGTCGCCGTGCTCACCGACGCCGAGAAGGCCAAGTTCACCAGCCTCTCGGATTCCTGGAAGACCTTCCAGGAGCAGGACGCCGCCGCGGTGCAGGCCTATTCGAGCGGCGGTGCGCAGGCGCTCAGCGCGGGTGACACCATCCTGCTCAAGCAGGCCGCCGCGACCTATCAGAAGACGGTCGCCGACTCCGCCGCGTTGAACGGCGCCATCAACACTCGCGTCGCCGGCATCGGCACCGAAGCCCGCGCCGACGCCGACCGGGCCCGGTTGGCCCAGATCGTCATCCTGATCCTGACCAGCATCGCCGCTTCCGTGGTGACCGCGCTGACGGTGCGGGCCTTCCACCACGACCTCACCGAGATGCGCGGCTCGCTGGATGCCGTGGCCGCCGGTGACTTGACCCGGGGCCCGAAGGTCGCCGACGGCGACGAGCTGGGCGCGATGGGAAGCTCGCTGCGCGTGGCCGTCGACCGGGTGCGCATCCTGATCGCGGGAATCAGCGACTCGGCGGGCAACCTCAGCGGCGCCTCCGAAGACCTGTCCCGGGTCTCCGAGGACGTCAACCGCACCTCGGACTCCACCGCGAGCACCCTGGACGGCGTGATCGGTCGCTCCGAAGAGGTCGTCCACGACGTGCAGACCGTCTCCGCGGGCACCGAGGAGATGACGTCGAGCATCCGGGAGATCGCCAAGAACGCCAACGACGCCGCGAGCGTTGCTGCGGGCGCCGTGCAGGTCGCCGAGCGGACCAACCAGACGGTGGCCAAGCTCGGCGAGTCCAGCGCGCAGATCGGCGATGTCATCAAGAGCATCACTTCGATTGCGGAACAGACCAACCTGTTGGCGCTCAACGCCACGATCGAAGCGGCTCGGGCCGGGGAGGCCGGCAAGGGCTTCGCGGTGGTGGCCAACGAGGTCAAGGATCTGGCCCAGGAGACCGCCAAGGCGACCGAGGACATCAGTCACCGGGTCGAGCAGATCCAGATCGACACCGAGGCCGCGGTGGCCGCGATCAGCGAGATCTCCAGCATCATCGCGCAGATCAACGACACCCAGGCCACCATCGCCTCGGCGGTCGAGGAGCAGACCGCGACCACCAACGAGATGAGCCGCAATGTGCGCAACATCATCGAGGGCTCGCAGGCCATCACCACGACGGTGACCCAGGCCGCGGCGCAGGCGCGGGAGTCCACCGGGGCCGCGGCCAGCACGGCCGCTGCGGCTCACGAACTCAGCGCTCAGGCCGCCACGCTGAAGGACCTGGCGGGTTCCTACAAGGTCTGATCGGCAGGGTCTTGGCCCCCCACCTCCGCGCGCAGGTAGTCGCGCACGAGGTGGGGGGCCAGCCCGACGTACGACTGCGGGGTCATCCCCGCCAGCCGCTCCTCGACGGCCGCGGGCAGCCCGAGCCCGCGCACGAACTCGACCAGCTCGGCCTGGCCGATCCGGCGGCCGCGGGTGAGCTCCTTGAGGCGCTCGTAGGGGTTTTCCATCCCGGCGACCCCCCGCGCCCCGAGCGCGCGCATCGCCGACTGGATGGGTTCGCCGAGGACCTCCCAGTTGGCGTCGAGGTCGCGCGCCATCGCCGCGGGGACCGCGTCGAGCCCGGCCAGCCCGCGCGCGATGTTGTCGAGGGCCAGCAGGCTGTGGCCCAGGGCGGTGCCGACGTTGCGCTGCATCGAGGAGTCGGTCAGGTCGCGCTGCAGGCGGGACGTGACGAGGGTGGCGGCGAGCACGTCGAGGAGGGCGTTGCTGACCTCTAGGTTGGCCTCGGCGTTTTCGAAGCGGATGGGGTTGACCTTGTGCGGCATCGTGGAGGACCCGACGGTGCCCTGGCCGCGGACCTGGGCGAAGTAGCCCATCGAGATATAGGTCCACACGTCGGTGGCCAGGTTGTGCAGGATCCGGTTGAAGCGCGCGACGTCGGCGTACAGCTCGGCCTGCCAGTCGTGGCTCTCGATCTGGGTGGTGAGCGGGTTCCAGGTCAGCCCGAGCCGGTCGGCGACGAACGCGCGGGAGATGGCCGGCCAGTCGGCGTCGGGGACGGCGGCCAGGTGCGCGCCGTAGGTGCCGGTCGCGCCGTTGAGCTTGCCCAGGTATTCCTGGCGGCCGATCCTGGCCAGCTGGCGGCGCAGCCGGTGGGCGAGGACCGCCAGCTCCTTGCCCATCGTGGTGGGGGTCGCGGGCTGGCCGTGGGTATGGGCGAGGAGGGGTACGTCGGCGAGGGCGTGCGCGAGCTGCGCGATCTGGTCGGCGACGGCGGTCGCCTTCGGCAGCCATACGGCGGTGATGGCGCCGCGGATCATCAGCGCGTAGGCCAGGTTGTTGATGTCCTCGCTGGTGCAGCAGAAGTGGATGAGCTCGGCGAGCCCGCTGTCCGACTCGTCGGGGGCGATGCGGGTGAGGCGGTCCTTGAGGAAGTATTCGACCGCCTTCACGTCGTGGACCGTCTCGCGTTCGATGGCCGCCAGCTCCGCGACGTCGGCGGGGCCGAAGTGGGTGACGACGTCGCGCAGCTGGGCCTGCTCGTCGGCCGTCAGGGCCCGCACACCGGGCACCACGCCCGCGTCGGTGAGGTGGATCAGCCACTCGATCTCGACCGCGACCCGTTCCCGGTTCAGCGCCGCCTCGGAGAGGTGATCCACGAGGGGCGCGACGACGGCGCGGTAGCGGCCGTCCAGCGCGCCTAGGGCGATCGGGGGGGTGGCGTCGGCGAGGGTACCCATGGGTTCATCCTTCCACCGCCGGTACGGCGAGACGCGCCGGTACGTCGTGCGCTGCGGACCTCGGCCGCGGCCCTGGGTCAGGCAGAGACCTCGCGCAGCCGACCGGTGGCGACGTCGAAGATTAAACCGCGAATCGAGTCCTTATGCGGGACATGGACATCGGCGATGATGCGGGCGATCGAGGACCGCACGTCGGCGTCCAGATCGGTGAAGGCGGCCGACGCCCAGCTCGGCCGGGTGCCCGCCTGCTGCTCCAGGTCGTCGCGGAAGCCCTGGTCGGTGAACGTGAGCATCCCGCAGTCCGTGTGGTGGATCAGGACGATTTCGCGAGTGCCAAGCAGGTGCTGGCTGATGGCCAGCGAGCGAAGTACGTCGTCGGTGACGACGCCGCCCGCGTTCCGAATCACGTGCGCCTCGCCTTCGGCGATCCCGAGCACCCGGGAGACGTCCAGGCGGGCATCCATGCACGCGACGACGGCGAGGTGCCCCGACGGCGGCAGGGGCAGCGGACCCGAGAAGCCCTGCGCGTAGACCTCGTTGTTGCTCAGCAGCCGATCGACGATGCTCATGGGCTTCCTTCCAATGGCCAACAGGTGCGTGGGGTGTGGCTCGGGTCAGATCCCAGCTGACCAACCGGGCGCCAGGGAATCGCAGGACGTCACACGGAGACGACGACCACCAGATCCTCCAGCCCTGCGAAGTCTTGCGGGTTTCGAGTCAGCAACGGTAGCCCCTCGGCGACCGCGACTGCCGCGATCAGCAGCTCCGCAAATCTCCTGCGCGGCTGAGGCCCCGTGGCCATCACGGCCGCGTGGACTCCCCCGTAGGCACGGGCTGCGTCAGGCACGGGCTGCGTCGCCGCCGAAGGGGATCGCCTCGAACGCCGCCTCGGCGCGTTGCAGCCGATCCTGCCGACGGGCCCGTTCGGTGCTTTCCTGGGCGGCCGCCGGGCCGGCCGCCAGCTCGGCCATGGTGATCGCGCTGACGGCGACGGTCAGCGGAAGCGCGTCCGGCTCGATGACGTCGAGGTCGATGACCACGGATGTGTCCAGCAACCCGGCGGCCAGACGCTCAGCCACGGGGCTCCAGCCTCTGGTCGACCGCTTCATCGAGGTCCCGCCGGAACCGGTCGCGGTCGACGCGAGGGGCGCCGCGGAACAGCTCGCTCACGAGGCGCACGTCCACCAACGTCCAGACGACCGCAACCAGGCTGGTCCCCGCAAACCCAAGTGAGAGGATCTCCGTAGCCGGGCGAGGCGGCTTGGCCTCACGAATGCGTGCTTGCGCCTGCCATTCCCAGTGCTGGGGGTGAATCGGATGCTTGCGCAGGCCGCGCTTGGGCCAAGGCAGCGCGCATGGGAACGTTCGAATGATCTCTCGATCCTCGCGCTGGGCGGCACGCCAGTCGACACAAGGTGGGCTCGGCGACGTCACCCGATCAAGCTATAAGAGCCCGCCGACAGTCAGCGCGACACCGTGAAGCGGGGGGTGTCCTCGACAAACCGCGAGGAGGCATTGCCGCTCCGCAAGCGATCGAGCGATAGATCCACGACCTGGGAGTACGTGGGAGTCCGCCGTTGACCGGCGAACGGGGTGCCGAATGCAGGGTACGACGACCGCTGGTGCCCAAACGCTGGCATTTGAGTCATGGCTTGCCTCCCCTACTCAGCATGGACGGGCACCCGCTGGAGTGAGCTACCAGGGTAAGTTCACCCGATCTGACGATGTCGCGGCCAGCTCATCATGTGGTCCAGGTCAGAGTCTGACACCAGCCTCTTCGGCTGAGATCCGACAGACATGATCCTGACGGGCGGCACCATTGTGGCAGGCCGTCACCCCCTGGGGCAGCGAACCGGCGACCAGGCGTCGCGAGACAGTCGGGGCGCCGCCGAGAGAGACCCACGTCCGACGGAGGCTAAGAATCCAGGTGGTCGCTCAGCCAGTCGACCAAGCCCGCCGCGGCGGATTCCACCTCGGCCAGCACCCTGTCGAAATCGCGCTGCGACCCGTAGTAGGGGTCGTCCACCTCCAGCTCACCCGCGGCCACGGCGGCCGGATCGAACTCCCGCAGCAGCCGAATGTCCACATCGCCGTCGGGCCCCACCTGGTAGCCCTCCTGCGCGGCCCAGCGCGTCAACGTGCGCAGATGCCCCCGGTCGGCCGCCAGCACGAGATCGTGGTCGGCCAGCCAGGCCACGTCGTACTCCCGCGCGCGGTGCGCGCTCCCGTCGTACCCGGCCGCCCGCAGCGCCGCCACCGCCCGCCGGTCGGCGCGGTCCCCGACGTGCCACGCCCCGGTGCCCGCGGAGTCCACCACCACCCGGTCGGCGAGTCCGGCCCGCTTCAGCTGCTCCGTCAACACCACCTCACCGATGGGCGAGCGGCAGATGTTGCCGGAGCAGACGACGCAGATGCGGTACGGCGTGCGCGGGCTCACCGCTGCGACGAGCGCCGCTGGGCGAGGTCGGCGACGTTGACGCACAACTCCAGGAGCAGCCGGGCCACGGCGATCTTCACCGCCCCGGCGAGCAGCACCTGCAGGAATCCGACCAGCACGTAGCCCGCGTTGAGGCCCGTGCGCACCGTCGCCATCGTGACGATGACCGCGATGAGGTCGATGACGGCCCAGGCCACGACCAGCCAGAACAGCGGCCGAGCCAGGGCCCGGGTGGCGCTGGCCACGAACGAGAAGTCGAACACCGCGGCCAGGCCGGACGCACTCGGCCGGGACCGGGTCTGCTGCTGGTGCTGTTGCGGCTGGTGATGGTGCTGCTGCGGTTGGTGCGGGGGCTGGTGCGGCGACCAGGGCCCGCCGCCCGGACCACCGGGAGCGCCGCTCGGGGGCGCCCACGAGGTGGGCCCGGGCGCGGCGGGGTAGCCGGTGGGCGGCTGGGGGCCAGGGCCCGCGTACGGCGCCTGGTGCGCGGCCACGCCGTACTGCTGGCCGGCGCCGTAGGACTGCTGGCCTCCGCCGTAGGACTGCTGGCCGGCACCATAGGACGGCTGCTGCGGGCCTGCGCCGTACGGTGCCGCGGGGGCCCCGGCGGAGAACTGCTGCTGCGGACCCGGCGCGGCGAAGGAGGACTGCGGTTCGCCCGGCGCGGCGACATACTGCGTGGTGTCGAGGCCGGCCGAGTCGGCGCCGGGGGGGTCGGATTCGGTGCCGTAGTCGCTCTGGTAGCCGCTCTGGTGGCCGGGCTGCGGGCCGTACGACGGTGGCTCCACGGCGAACGAGCCGTCGGCGTCGTCGGCGGAGCCGTTCGGGCCGGGGCTCGGCGCACCCCGCAGCTGGCCGGCGCCGCTCGGCTCGGTCACGGCGAGGTCGTCGCCACCCTCTGGAGCCAACTGGTCATAGGGTCCCGAGTAGGGCGACTGCTCCGAAACGGTCGCCTGCTCAACGTAGCTGGACTGGTAGATCGAGGTGTCCGTGACGGCCTCGGTAGGCCGGTCGAAGGACTGCGCCAGCGACCGGTCGTGGCTGGGGCCGCCCGAGTAGACGGTCCCGGTGCCGTCGTCCCCGCTGGCACCGGCGTCGTACGGCGGCTGGTACCCGTCCTCGCTGGGGTCGGCGGCCTGCGCGTACCCGGGGTCGGCGGGCTGGGCATAGTCCGGGTCGGCGGGCTGGGCATACCCCGGTTCGCCCGTCAGGGTGATCGGGCCGGTCTCGGCGACACCGGGACCACCCCAGCCGCCGGAGACGGCCGCGTCGTAGCTGGCCTGCGGCTGCTGATCCCACCCCGGATGCACCTGCGGCGCCTCCTCGTCGTCCCTGCGCCGACCGTCCTGCTCCTCGTGGGCCATCGCCCGCTCCTCCCGTGGCGGCTGCTTCGGGTCCCACTCTGGCACAGACCAACCCGTCCGCCGGGTCGCCTCCCCGCGGGACCGCGACCTCAGCCGTGACCTCAGCCGTGCAAGTAGCTCATGGCCTTCGGATAGCCGTCCAGGGCGCCGCCGAAGCCACGGCGGCGCAGGCAGGGTTCGATCCGCGCGAACAACTCCCGTTGCGCCTGCGGCGAGCCGGTCCGGCGCAGGTCGTCGCACGCGCCGAGCAGCCAGTCCGCGGCCCACTCCGGCCCGTCCAGCGGGTGATGGGTCAGCTCCCACTCGAGATAGCGATTGGTCGGCCGCACGCGCCCGTGCAGCGCGAAGATCAGCCGCAACGCCCAGGGCAGCGCCTCCAGCGCGTCGAGATGCGCGACCCGCGTCTCGCCGGCCTGGAACTCGTGCAGCGAGCGCAGGCTGTAGGTCACATAGGGGTCGAGGTAGTAGTCGAGGGCGTCCAGCTGCTCGTCCCCGGTCAGTTGGCCCCAACACCGCAGGTCGTGTTCGAAGTCGCCGTCGGTGCGGTCCATCAGGATCCGGCCCCGGGCGATGCGGTAGCGGTCCCACCAGTTCGAGGGATGGGCGGGGATCCGCCGGAACATCCGCCGGTCGGCGACGCGCAGGTCCACCCGCCCCGCGCTTCCGGTGCGCCACGTGTCGTCGGCGCGGTCCAGAACCACGTGCAGGTCGATGTCGCAGTCGGAGGTGGCCATGCCGTGGGCGTACGAGCCGGTGAGCAACACCGAATGCACGTTCTCGTCGTCGTCGACGCGCCGGGCGATCTCGGCCAGCTCCGCCAGCTGGGGCAGGTCGTCGGTCCACGCGGTCATGCTCCGATCATGACGCTGCCGCGCGCAGTGCGCACCTTCGCGGGGATCGGGCCGGGATCGGGCCGGGGATCAGGCGGGGATCGGGCCGGGGGTCAGGCGGGATCCGGCGGGGATCAGCGCGGCCCGGCCCACGGCGTACCGGGACCGTCCTGCGGGTCGCCGAGCCGAATCACCCGATCGACCTCGTCGAGCCCCTCGGGACGGTGCGCGACCAGCACCACGGTGCGCCCCGTGGTGGCCTCCCACAGGTCCCGCAGCACCGCCGACGCGGTCGGCTGATCCAGGTGCGCGACGGGTTCGTCGAGGAGCAGCACGGCGCGCTCGGACAGGACCGCCCGAGCCAGTGCCAACCGGGCGCGTTCGCCGCCCGAGACGCCCCGGCCGGTGGCTCCTAGGGGGGTGTCCAGCCCGCCGGGCAGGGCCTCCCACCAGTCCCGGAGTCCGACCAGGCGCAGCGCCCGGACGAGGTCGTCGTCGCTGCTCTCGGGGCGCGCGAACCGCAGGTTCTCGCGCAAGGTCGACGCGAACACGTGGGGTTCGTCGTCGACCAGGGCCAGGGGCGCGCGGGAGGCGGCCAGGGGCATGCGGGTGACGTCCTGGCCGCCGATGCGGTAGCTGCCGGTGGCCGGGTCGAGGTGCCGGGCCAGGACGGCCAGCAGCGTCGACTTGCCGCTGCCGTTCGCGCCGACGACGGCGACGCGGCTGCCCGGCTCGATGCGGTCGGTGAACCCGGCCAGGGCGGCGCGCTCGCCGTCCCAGGTGGCGGTCACGCCGTGCAGGGCCAGTTCCACGCCCCGCTCCGAGGTCCGGTCGGCCTCGGTGCGCCGGCTCTCCGCCGCCCGCGACCGGGTCTGGCCCACGTCGCGCCAGGCCTCGCTCGCGCCGCTCGCTCCGGTGTTCGTCCCGGCCTCCGGCGGCGCCGGGTCGCGAACGGCCGGGATCGCGCCGAGCAGCACGTCGAGGCGAGAGCCGGCGCCGCGAGCGCGAGCCAGCGCCCCCATCGCGTCCGGGATCGCCGCGACCACCTCGCCCAGCGCGATGGGGGTGAGCAGCAGGAAGGCCGCGACGGGCGCGGTGAGCCGATCGCTGTTGGCCACGACGACGGCGGCCATGGCGCACGCGTGGGCGGCGGTGAGCAGGGGCATCGCAGTCACGCCCAGGGCTCGGGCGCGGCCCTGCCGAGCCAGCGCCGCCGCCAACCGCCGCTGCCCGTCGTCGAGCCAGGTCAGGGCCTGGTCGCCGGCGCCGATCGCGGCCAGCTCCGGCGCATTTCCGGCCACCAGCGCGGTGACGCGGGACACCTGCGCCCGAGCCGCGACGAGGTCGCGCTGCGCCCACCGCTCGGCGCGCAGGCCGACCCACCCCACGAGCAGCGTCATCCCGATCTGAACCAGCGTCACGACGGCGGCCGGATAGCAGAACAGGGCGTTCGCGACCGCGGCCAGCAGGCCCGCGAAGAGCAGCGCCACGACCGGTACGACGACTCGTACCTGCGCGTAGGCGATGTCGTCGAGGTCGTCGACCACCCCCGCGAGGACGTCGCCGCGGCTGCGTCGGCCGAGCCGGGCCGGCGTGAGCGGAATCAGGCGGGAGTACGTCGTCGCGCGCTCGTCCGCCAGGAAGCGCAGCGCCGCGTCGTGGCTGCGGATCCGTTCGGCATAGCGCAACGCGGGCCGCGCGATGCCGAACGCCCGGACCAGGACGATGGCGGCGAGCAGCGTGAGGATCTGCGGCCGGTACGACGCGGCCACGATCAGCCACCCGGCCGTCGTGGTCAGGGCCACCCCGCAGGTCAGGGCCAGGCCGCCGACCAGCGCGGCGGGCAGGATGCCGGTCACGACGCGGGGCCGCCCGAACGGCCGGATGGTGGCTGCGGGCCCGACCGCAGTGGCCGTGGCGTCGAGCGGGACCGTCGGGGTGCCCGCCACCCGCGAGCCCGTGCCCGTCTTCGTGGCTGGGGTGCCGGTGGGTGGGGTGCCGGTCGGTGGGGTCATGACACCGCCGCCAGCTCGAGTCGATAGGCCGCGCGGCTCACCAGGCCCGCCCGGTGGGTGACGGCGACGACGGTTCGCGTGCGCGCCAGCTCGGTCAGGACCTCGTGCACGATCTGCTCGGACTCGCCGTCGAGGTGGGCCGTGGGCTCGTCGAGGAGCAGCAGCGCGGGGTCCGCGAGCAGCGCACGGGCGAGCGCGACGCGGGCCCGCTGGCCCGCCGAGAGGCCGAAGCCGTCGTCCCCGATCGGGGTGTTCAGGCCGTTCGGCAGGCTCCGGGAGAACTCCGCCAGGCCGACGTCGGCCAGCGCCTTGTTGAGGTGTCCGTCGGTGGGCGGGCCAACGTCCCGATCGGGCACGCCGAGCAGCAGGTTGTCGCGCAGCGTCCCCGCCGCCAGGAACGGGCGCTGCGTGACCAGGTAGCCCCGGGGCCCCCGGACCACCCCGCTGCGGGGGCGGCGGAGCCCGGCGACGATCTCCAGCAGCGTGGTCTTGCCGACCCCGGACGGGCCGGTCACGACGGTCAGACCCGGATGGGGCAGGTCGGTGGACAGCCCCGCCAGGGTGGGAGCGCTCGCCCCGTCGTACGTGTAGGACAGGTTCTCGATCCGCACCGGCTCCCCGGCGCCCTCGGGATCCGGTCCCGCCGCCGGCGTGGAAACGGACTGCGGCGCGGCGTGGGCGGGCGACGCCGGTGCGGCTGCGGCTGCGGTCGAGGGTACGTCGAGGGCCGCCGCGACATCGGCGAGGGCGGCGGCTCCGTCCGCGGCGTTGTGGAACTCGGCGCCGACCCGGCGAATCGGCCAATAGGCCTCGGGGGCCAGCAGGATCAGCGGCATCGCGAGGGAGAGGGCCATGTCGCCCTGGGCCAGCTGGATGCCCACCCAGACCGCGACGATCGCCACCGAGATGGTCGCCAGCAGTTCCAACGCGGCCGAGCTGAGGAACGCCAACTTCAGGGTGGCGATCGAGGCGAGCCGGTGTTCGTGGCTGACCTCCCGGATCACCGCGACCTGGCGTTCGGCCCGGCCGTAGGAGACCAGCGTCGGCAGGCCCCGCATGACGTCGAGGAAGTGCCCGGACAACGCCGCCAGGGTGCGCCAGCGCCGATCCGTGGCGCGGGCCGTCGCCGAGCCGATGAGCGCGGCGAAGACGGGCAGCAGCGGGACCGTGAGCACGGGGATCAGGCCGGTCCGCCAGTCCAGGATCAGCATGGCGAGGATCGCGGCGGGCGGCAGGATCGCCGCCGTCGCCAGGGTCGGCAGGTAGCGCGCGACGTACGGTTCGATGCTCGTCGCGCCCTGGCCGGCGAGGGTCACGAGGCGACCCGACCGGTCGCTGGGCGGGGGGCCATCTGAACCCGAACCCGAAGCATCACCCGCAGCCTCACCCGCGCCCGCAGCCTCACCCGCGCCCGCCGCCGAACCCGGGGAGCCGGACCGCGACTCCGCGGCGTCGTGGGTCAGCGCCGCCGCCAGGATCCGGCGGCGAATCGTGGTGGACACCAGGGCGCCGGTGCGGGCGGCCCAGCGCTCCGCGGCCCCGGCGGCCAGGCCGCGCACCGCGAAGGCGACCAGCGTCGCCAGCGCCGCAGGCTGCCACGGTTGCGCCTGGGCGACGGCCACGACCAGGGCGGCGATGGCGAAGGCCGACGCGATGGCGGCCAGCCCCTGAACGGCGCCAAGGAGGAAGAGTCCGATCACGCCGGCGCGCGCCTGGGGCGCGATCCGCAGCAGGCGCGGGTCGAAGGGTCTCACGGTGGCGTCCTCGACGATCGGCGGTGGCGGGGCCGTCAGCGACGCGGGCGGATCGAGCCACCTGTTCGTCCGCCCACCTCCGAGTCTCACTCACCACCAGCGGAATTCCCGCATCGGACACGGCTCGTGCGTCGAAAGGGCGACATAACGCGCCGGGTCGCCCCTTCGACGGGGCGACCCGGCACGACGTACTCCTGGCGGTGCTGCCCGTCAGGAGCGCCCGTCAGTAGTGCGCGGCTGCGGGAATGTGCCGGGTGGTCAGGCGGCGCCGGAAGACCCAGTACGTCCAGATCTGGTAGCCGAGCACGATCGGCACGAAGACCACCGCCGCGCCGGTCATGATCTGCAGGGTGTATTGCGAGCTCGACGCGTTCGCGATCGTCAGCGGCTGACCGCCGGCGATCGAGTTGGGCATGACGTCCGGGAACAGCGCCACGAACAGGCTGGCCACCGCGAGTGCCGTACAGACGAAGGTGCCGGTGAAGGCCCACCCGTCCCGCGCGACCTTCACGGCCGCGAGCGCGGCCAGCAGGCAGACCGCGGCGAGCACGGTCAGCGCCCAGGACAGGGCCGTGCCGGTGTTGACATTGGTCCAGCCCAGGAAGATCACCGCGCACACGGCCGTGACCAGGCCGGCCTTGAGGGCGAACGCGCGGGCGTCGTGGCGGATCTGGCCGTCGGTCTTCAGGGCGACGAACAGGGCGCCGTGGGTGAGGAACAGGAACAGGGTGGTCAGCCCGCCGATCAGGCCCAGCGGGTTGAGCAGCGAGAGCACCGGCGTCCCGGCGTACTCCAGCGCCGGCGCGCTGCCGGTCATCGGCACGCCGTTGACGATGTTCGCGAACGCGACGCCCCACAGCAGCGCGGGCAGGAACGAGCCGACCATGATCGCGATGTCCCAGTTGCGCCGCCAGGTGTCGGAGTCGCCCTTGCCGCGGTACTCCAGGCCCATCGCGCGCAGGATCAGCGCGACCAGGATCAGCAGCAACGGCAGGTAGAAGCCGGCGAACAGGGTGGCGTACCAGTGCGGGAACGCCGCGAAGGTCGCGCCGCCCGCGGTGAGCAGCCACACCTCGTTGCCGTCCCAGTGCGGACCGATCGTGGTCAGCATCAGGCGCTTGCGCCGCTCGGTCTCCTGGGGGTCGCCGTTCTTGTCCTTGCCGATCAGCCCGATGAGCATGCCGACACCCATGTCGAAGCCCTCGAGGCAGAAGTAGCCGATCCACAGGACGGCGATGAGCAGGAACCACAGGTTCTGCAGCAGCTCATAACTCATGTCAGATCTCCTTCACCCGGGCCGGGACTTCAGTAGGCGTACGCGAGCGGCGCGTCCGCGTCGTCGCGTGCCGCATCGGCGTCGTGGTCGGGGTCCGGGATCGCCTCGGCGCCCAGTCGGACGTACTTCAGGAAGAGCTTCACCTCGACGACCGCCAGCGCGGCGTAGAGCAGCGTGTAGATCACCATCGAGACGGCCACCTCGGCGGCCGATACGCGCGGCGAGACGGCGTTCTGCACGGTCATCAGGTTGTGCACGATCCACGGCTGCCGGCCCACCTCGGTGAAGATCCAGCCGAAGGAGTTGGCGAACAACGGCATGAACGGCGCGGCGATCGCCGCCCAGTGCCACCACTTCGGGGCGAGTTGGTTCTCGGCGGCGCCCTTGCGGGTGCCCCACAGGACGAGCAGGGCGATCGCGAGGCCCACGAAGCCGAGGCCCATCATCAGCCGGAAGGTCCAGTACGTCGTGGGGATGTTCGGGGTGTACGCCGTGGTGGCGTCCTGAGTGAACTTCCCCTGGCTGAATTGGGCCTGGTATTCGTCGCGGACCGGGTTGATGCCCTTGACCTCGGCGTCGAAGGAGCCGTGGCCCAGGAAGGACAGCAGGCCGGGGACCTCGATGATCCGGGTGGCCTTGCTGCCGTCGAGCGGTCCGATGGACAGGATCGAGAACGGCGCGCGCGTCTGGTTCTCGTAGAGCCCCTCGGCCGCGGCCATCTTCATGGGCTGCACCTCGGTCATCACCTTGCCCTGCAGGTCGCCCGTGACGATGACGCCCAGCGAGGCGACCAGCGTGATCACGGCGCCGACGCGGGCGGCCGAGCGATACATCGGGGCGTTGGCGCCGACCATCGGGCGACGCAGGTGCCACAGGGCGACGGCCATGACGACGGCCCCACCGGTCATGTAGGCGGCGGTGATCACGTGCGGGAACGTGACCAGCTGCACCTTGTTGGTCAGCACGGCCACGAAGTCGGTGAGTTCGGCGCGGTTGGTCTTCTCGTTGAACGTGAACCCGACGGGGTTCTGCATGAACGAGTTGGCCGCCAGGATGAAGTAGGCGCTCATCACGGTGCCGATGTGGACCAGCCACATCGTGGCGGCGTGCAGCTTCTCCGGGATCCGGCCCCAGCCGAAGATCCACAGACCCAGGAAGGTGGACTCCAGGAAGAACGTGAGCAGCGCCTCGAAGGCCAGCGGCGCCCCGAAGATGTCACCGACGAAGCGGGAGTAGTCCGACCAGTTCATGCCGAACTGGAACTCCTGGACGATGCCGGTCACCAGGCCGAGCGCGAAGTTGATGACGAAAAGTTTGCCGAAGAATTTCGTCAACCTGTACATCTGGGGGTTGTGCGTGCGCACCCAGGCGGTGTGGAATCCTGCCACGATGGCCGACATGCCGATGGTGATCGGCACGAAGAGAAAGTGATAGACCGTCGTGATGGCGAACTGCCATCGCGCGAGGTCGAGCGCGTCCATGGCTCTCCTGTCGATCGGGTGGGCTGCCGCGGGAGCTGTTCGCGAGCCCACCGGGTCGCCCTGTCGTTGGGACGTGGCGGCAAAGGCGGCGTGCGCCGTCTCTGACCACATTATGGTCAGCTGGCGGTCCGGTGTGTCTCGGGACCAAGGTCCTTTCAACAATTCAACGCGGCTGCTCGGCGTGATGAGCAGACCGCCGATCCCCTTATCGGCCGCAGTCTGGGGTACTGAAAAGTAACCGGACACTCTCGAGTGAACTTGCACACACCCCCCTTGACATCGTGACACCCTGGGTGCCGTGACCCTTCGCGTGGACTCAGAGGTCGGGCGGCTACGCCGAGTGATCGTGCATCGTCCGGGCCGGGAGATGAGCCGGCTGACCCCCGGCAACATGGACTCCTATCTCTACGACGACGTGCTCTGGTTGGAGCAGGCCCAGCGCGAGCACGACGGGTTCGTTCAGGTGATGGTCGATCGCGGGGTCGAGGTGCTGCCGCTGCGCGACCTGCTGCGCCAGGCCCTGGCCGACCCGGCCGCCCGCGCCCACGTCTGCGCCGAGGTGCTCGACGAGGAGATCTTCGGGGTCCCGCTGGCGGACGCGCTGCGGACGGCCCTGGCCGACCTCGACGCCGCCGCCCTCGCGGACACCCTGATCGCCGGCCTGACCAAGACCGAGCTCGACGAACACATCGCGCCGCCGCCATCGCTGCGGTACGCCGAGCTGGACCCGCACGGGCTGGTGCTCCCGCCGCTGCCCAACCACCTGTTCACCAGGGACACCTCCGCCTGGGTGGCAGGCGGCGTCAGCGTCAACGCGATGAGCAAACCCGCCCGGATGCGCGAGAGCGTGCACTTCGAGGCCATCTATCGGTTCCACCCGATGTTCGCCCGTGAGGAGTTCTCCTGGTGGGGGCCCGGCAGCGCCGGCGGCCCGGCCACCACGGAGGGCGGCGACATCCTGGTGATCAGCCCCGGCGTCGTGCTCGTCGGGGTCAGCGAACGGACCACCCCGCAGGGTGTCGAGCGGCTCGCCGCGCGGGTCATCGCCGCCGGGCAGGTGCACACCGTCGTGGCGGTCGACATGCCCCGTACCCGGGCCCTGATGCACCTGGACACCGTGATGACGATGGTCGACGCGGAGACGTTCACGCGCTATGGCGGGCTGGCCGACCTGCGCACCTTCGTGCTGAGGGCGGGCTCAGAAGCCGGGAGCCTCACCGTCACGGCGTACGAGCCAGAGCAGATGATGACGGTGATCGCGCACGCGATGGGCCGCGACTCGGTCCGGGTGCTCACCGCCACGCAGGACCCGCGGGCCGCCGAGCGCGAGCAGTGGGACGACGCCAACAACGTGCTGGCGCTCGAGCCGGGGGTGGTGGTCGCGTACGAGCGGAACACGGTCACGAACGACTTTCTGCGCTCGTGCGGCGTCGAGGTGCTCACCATCGCCGGGTCCGAGCTGGGCCGGGGCCGTGGCGGCCCCCGCTGCATGACCTGCCCGATCGAGCGCGATGCGGTGTGACGGAGCGCGATGACGGGTGACCGAGCGCGATGCGGTGTGACGGGTGACGGGTGACGGGTGTGACGCACGTGGGGTACCCCCCGCGGCGCCGACCCGCTCCGCGTCGGGAAGACTGCGTGCCGAGGTGTTCGGGGTGACACCGTGAGGATCGGAGGACGGAACATGGATGCCAAGGCCTGGGATGCGCGCTACAGCTCCGGACGAGTCTGGTCGACGGAACCGAACCGCTGGGTGGTCCACGAGCTCTCCGGTGCCGCGACCGGTCGCGCCATCGACGTCGCCTGCGGCGAGGGTCGCAACGCCATCTGGCTCGCGGAGCAGGGGTGGTCGGTCGTGGCGGTCGACTTCGCCGAGGTCGCGCTGCAGCGGGCCCGGGAATCGGCGGCGGCGGCCGAGGCCGAGTTCGGCCCGCTGGACATCGAGTGGGTGGTCGCCGACATCACGCAGGAGGGCACGGTCAGCGCCCAGTACGACCTGGCGCTGGTGTCGTATGTGCACCTGGAGTCGTACGAGCGGACCCCCCTGATGCGGGCGGCCGCGCGCACGCTGGCGCCGGGCGGGGTGCTGCTCATCATCGGCCACGACGCGACGAACCTGACGGAGGGGTACGGCGGGCCGCAGGACCGTGAGCTGCTGTATTCCGCCAAGGACATCAGCGCCGATCTGCAGGACATGATCTCCTCCGGGGTGCTCGACGTGGAGCGGGCCGACCGAGTGGCTCGCGAGGTGGACACCGACCAGGGGCCTCGGGTGGCCTGGGACGTGCTGTTCCGGGCGCGGCGCCGCGAAACCGGCAAGGGCGGCTTCAACTTCGGTTAGGCCGGCTGCTGAGCGCTGCCCCGATCCGCTGGAGTGGGCACCGATGTGGGCGCAGAAGTTGCTGCTCTGACAGCGTCTTGTGCGCCCACTGGCGTGCCCACACTCGCGAGACCACAGGCGCGAGACCACAGGCGCGAGACGACCCGCGCGAGACGACCCGACCGCTCCGGCTCTCGGGTCAGCCGGTGCCGGCGATCTCGCTCGCCGTCGCGGGCCGCACCACGAGCCGGGTCCACGCGCCGACATAGATGCGGTCGTCGTCATCGACCTCAACCCGCTGACCGGCGGGGATGGGGACGCTGGGGAGCGGCCCGCTGGCCGGCCCGACGTACGTGCCGTTGCTCGACCCCAGATCCTCCACCCACCACCGGCGCCCGTCGGTGCTGAACTCCGCGTGCCGCCGGCTGACTCCGGAGTCCGCGCCGCAGTCGACGTCGGGGACGATGCGGCGGCTGGCGGAGTACCGGCCGATCAGCGCCTTGCCGCTGATCCGCACGATGTCCGGTACGGCGGGAGACGGGCAGGCCTCATCGCTGCTCTGGACCTCGAACCACGCCGGGTCGATCCACACCTCGACGACGAAGTTGCCGACCGCGCGACGGGAGGGCGCCTGGTTGGTCGGGCGCGCGCCCGTGGCCGGCGCGGAGGGCGGGTCGAGCGACGCTGACCGTTCGTCGCTGCCCTCTTCATACCGTGGTATGGGGGTTGGTGCGGTGAGCGGTACGGCGGGCTCGGGTACTGCCGGCACTTCCGGCGCCTCCTCGGCTGGCGGCGCCTCCTCGGCTTCCGGCGCCTCCTCGGCTGGCGGCGCCTCCTCGACTGCAGGCGCCACCTCGGCTGGCGGCGCCTCCTCGGCTGCCTGGGCTGACCGTTCGTCGCTGCCCTCTTCATACCGTGGTATAGGGGGTGCTGCGGTGAGCGGTACGGCGGGGTCCGGGGTCGCGATCGGGACCCGGGTATCGATCGCCGCCAGACCCTCGGTCAGGGGTCGGGGCAGGGCACCGGTGGTGAAGTCGTAACCGCAGTCCTCGCAGAACAAGTGCGCCGGGCTGGTAACCGCCCCGCAATGGGGGCAGGTCCGGGTCTCGACCTCGCTCGCGCTGCGCGCCGCCGCCGACGACTCACCCAATCCCGCCGGGGTAGCGGCATCCGCCCCGGCGGCAGCCGATCCCGCCCACGCGGGAGGCGTCACCGTCGCCACCATCGGCGACCCGCAGGTGTCGCAGTAATCGGCGGAGGCGGACTCGTGTCCGGCGGGGCAGCGGCTCACGGCAGGTTCACTTCTTCACCCGGGTCGTCTTGGTCGAGGCCGTGTCCAGCGCCATCTCGTCCAGCTTGGCCACGTCCCGGCGAAGGCGGATCGTGCCGGTCGCCGCGTCGTCGATTTCGACGACCCGCCGCAGTCGGTCGGTGGCCGCCTCGTCGCCGGTCTGCGCCGCCAGCTGCACCGCCCGACCCAGCTTCGCCGTCGCCGTCGCGTCGTCCCCGACCGCCTTGGCCGCCAGCCCTTCCTGGATGGACGACGCCAGCTCGGTCTGCCCGGTGAAGTGCGCCACCTCGGGGCTGATCTGCGTGGTCAGGCCCGAGTCACCGGACCACTTCGCCTTGACCAGCCCCTGCGTCACCATCTGGCCGCCGACCATCAACTGCACCCGCGCGGCCAGCTGTTCCTGGCCGATCCCCTTAGGCGCCAGGCGAACCGCCACGTGGTAGTCGCGGGTCTCGTCGCCCCAGGAGCCGGTCGGGTACGCCCCGGTCAACGGGTTGACCTCCCGCCGCCGGGCGGTCAGATCCTCCAGTGTCGGCGAGACCTGCCGCACGAACAGCACCTGCGCCCCCTGCGGCGCCCACACGTTGAGCGTCGCCTCGGCCACGCCGCGGCCCATGGACGTGCGCATCAGCGACTCGAACTCCGTGGCCATGTCCTCGCGTCGGGGGATCAGGTCGACGGTACCCAGCAGAGCCTGCGCGATCCGCCGTACCTCCTCCACCTGCCACGCCGCCCCGAGCCCGCGGCAATCGCACTGGAACCGCCCCCGGACGGTGTTGATGGAGCGGGTCAGCTGCTCGGGCGACTCGTGCTGGTTCTCGCCGTCGGTGAGCAGGATGACGTGCTTTTGCACCAGCGAGGGGACCGTGTCGAAGAGTTGGGACGCCGCCAACAGCCAGGTGCCCATCGCCGTACCGCCGTCAGCACGCAGCTGCCGCAGGCTGTCCTTCGCGGCCTGTCGGGTCTGGCCGTTCATCCGCACCATCGCGGCGGAGTACCCGTCCGGATAGCACAGCCGGGCCTGGTGATTGCCGGCCACGATGGCGAACCACACCCCGTCCAGGATCTGGTCGAGCGCGGCCGCTGCGGCGTACTGCGCCGCCGCCACCCCCGCCGCCTCCATCGACCGGGAGGTGTCGACGACGATGATCTCGCCCGCGTCGCCGGCACCGCTCTGCCCCGCGCCGCCCGCGCCGGTGCAGGCCAGCGTGACGATCGCGTGCGCGTCGGTGCCGCCCTCGGGCAGGAACTCGTTCTGATAGACGGACGCCGTGAAGTCGGCCACTAGTCCTCCTCGGTGCTCGTCTGCGAGGGTACGTCGCCGGCCGCCGCGCCGCTGGCGTGGGTCGGGGACACGGCCGCGGTCGGGGTCGGCAGCAGATAGACCAGGCCCACCGTGATGTTGTCGTGGCCGCCCTGCGCGTTGGCCCAGTCCACCAGCGCCGCGGCGAGCTCGGCGGCGGGTTGAGCCGCGCCACGCGCGGGGGGTACGGCCGCGGATTGCGCCCGGAACACCTCGACCAGCGCTTCCGGCTCCGATGCGTAGTTCCACAGGCCGTCCGAGCACAGCAGGAGCCAGCCGGGCCGGGTGACCTGCAACGTGGTCAGGGTCGGGCGGTGGTCCGGGCAGTCCTCGCCGAGCCAGCGCGTGATCGTGTGCGCATGCGGACCGGCCTCGGCCTCCGCCCGGGAGGCCCCGGCGCGGATCTGCTCGGCGGCCCACGAGTCGTCCTCGGTGAGGCGCAGGGCGGTGCCGTCGTCGCCGAACCAGTACGCCCGCGAGTCCCCGATGCTGCCCACCACCGCGGCGCCGTCCTGAACGATCGCCGCCACAAACGTGCAGGACGGACCACCGCCGGGCGGTCCGTCCGCCGCGACCTGCGCGGCCACGGCCGCAACGGCCTGCGACGCGGCCTGCGCGGCGTGTTCCAATCGCCGGCCCAGCGTGGCGGCGAGGTCTTCCGGTTCCTCGGCCGAGTCCGACGGCGGCGGGGTCGTCAGCACCTCGACCGCGGCCAGGGCGGCCGCCGCGCTGGCCGCGGCGGAGTTCGGCGCGGAGGAGACGCCGTCGCAGACCACGATCGCGGCGCGCTGTCCGGCGGGTCCGTCGCCGCCGCGGATGGCCAGGGCGTCCTCGTTGCCCGGGTGCTTGCGGCCCCGGTCGCACACGCCGGCCAGCCAGGGCTCGACCACGATCTCGACGTGATGCCGCGGGTCGGCGGCCTTGGCACCGCAGTTCTCGCAGTAGCCGTCCGGGTCGACCGTGCCCCCGCATTCGGCGCACAGGCCGCCGTTCGGCAGCGGTACGACGGGTGCGCCGGGCAGCGTCGCCGACGGGGCACCGCCCAGGACGAGCATGCCGCCGGAATCGCGCCCGGCGGGCGGGGTGAGTGGTCCGTCGGCGGGGGGTGGTACGTCGGCGGGGGGTGGCGGAGTTGTCGTGTCCGGCGACGACGTACCGAGCCAGTCGAACCCCGTCGGCGCGGCCGGGCCCAGACGGGGCTCCTCGGCGCCGTCCGGACGCGGAGTGCCGGCCCCATCGGCGGGCTCGGGCAGGCCGGCGGGCTCGGCGGGCTCGGCGGGCTCGGGTGGGCCGGCGGGCGGCGCATCGTCGTGCTGGAAGGCCTCCTTGAGCCGGCGGAACGGGTTCCAGGTACGGTCCGGGTCAGGGTCCGGCCGCGGGGTGTCCGGCTGATCCGGCGGGCGGGGCGGTGTCGTCATGTCAGGCTCCACGGTCGGATGGCATTCGCGCGGTCGACGAGCTGAATCCGGGCCTGCTCGTCGGGGGTGAGGTGGGCCAGGTCCCGCAGGCTGCGCTCCAGCGCCCGCTGCAGGTCAGCCGCCCGCGACGGCACGCCGTCGATGACGACATTGGGCTGCGCCCCGGACCGGCGTACGGTCGCCAGCGCTCGTTCCAGCACGTCGGCGCGGAACCGGGTTCGTTCGGCCCGGTCCAGGTCGGCGGCCCGCACGGTCTCGATGGCCTGCCCCAGCGTGGCCAGACCGCCGTCGCCGATGCGGGTCAGCATCTGCGCGCGCAGCCATTGCGCGCGGGGGTGGGCGCGGTTGGAGGAGGGCACGTACTCCAGCGCCGTGATCGCCCCCCGCAGGTCCCCGGCGGACGCCCGCAGCCGGGCCAGCCCGAACGCGGCGACCGGAACGTACGCCGAGTCCACGCGCAGACAGGTCTGGTACGCCATTTCCGCCGTGGACCCCTGCCCGGCCAGCTCCGCCGTCAGCCCGATCGCCAGCACCGGCGCCAGTTCGCCCGGCACCTGCGCGGCCACGGACGTGAACGCGGCCCGGGCCTGCGGAAGTTCGTCGCGGGCCAACGCCTCGAGTCCGACCAGCCAGACCGCTCGCCAGTCCCAGGGGTCCTGACCGAGCAGCGCCTCCGTGGCGGCGGTGACCAGATCGTGGCGCTTGCCGCGGATGCCCGTGCGGGCCTGCTCCAGCAGCACCTCGGCGGTGACGACCGGCGCCTTGGCCAGCTGCGCGTAGCGGGCCCCCGGCTCCTGCGACTGCACCGTCTGCAGCCAGCCCATCATCGGATCGGCCTCGTCGGGTCGCAGCGCCGGCAGCTCCCACCAGCCCAGATCCTCGCCGCTGGCGGCCGGAACGTCGAAGAAGAGCGACGACCGGGTCTGCTGGGCGGCGGGGGCCCCGCGCCGGTCCTTGACGACCCGCCGGAGCACGCCGTACAGCTGAACCCGCAGCTCCTCGATCGAGGTGAACCGGTCCGCGGGGGCCAGCGCGCAGGCGCGCGCGACCAGCTGGTAGAACTCCGGGTGCGCGACGAACGCCGGCACCTGCTGCAGGGGCGGCAGCGAGGTGGCGTACGTCGACTGGTACCCCCGGAACTCGCTCGTCAGCACGACCAGGGTGCGCCCGATCGTGTAGATGTCGCTGGCGATGGTCGGGCCGACCTCCGCGATCTCGGGGGCCTGGTAGCCGACCGTGCCGTAGATCGGGGACTCCAGGTCGTCGATGCGGCGCACCCCGCCGAGGTCGATGAGCCGCACCTCGTCGCCGGTCTGGATGAGGTTGTCGGGCTTGAAGTCGCAGTAGAGCAGGCCCTGGTCGTGCAGATATTGGAAGGCGGGCAGGATCTCGAGAATGTAGGCCAGCGCCTGCTCGACCGGCAGGGGGTCGTACCGTCCGGCCCGGGCCAGCCGCTGCTTCAACAGCTCCTTCAGCGAGGTGCCGCCGACGTACTCCATCACGATGTAGCCGGCCCCGTCATGGGTGACGAAGTTGTAGATCTCGACGATGAGCTGGTGGGAGACCTGCGCGAGGAACTCCTGCTCGGCGATCGCCGCGGCCAGCGCGTCGGGGTCGCCCGCGTTGAGCAGTCCCTTGAGCACGACCCATCGGTCGGAGACGTTCTTGTCGCGCGCCAGGTAGATCCAACCGAGGCCGCCGTGGGCCAGGCAGCCGGCGACCTCGTACTGGCCCGCCACCAGATCCCCCTGGGCCAGCTTCGGGCGGAAGCTGAACGGGCTGCGGCACTGCGGGCAGAAGCCTTCCTCCCGGCCGGGCTGCCCGTCGTGGGAACGTCCTACGGCGGCACCACAATTGGGGCAGTTGCGCTTCTCCTCGGGCACCTGGGGATTCGCCAGGACGGCGGCCGCCGGGTCGCCGACCGGGACCGCCGGCACCGTGGTCAGGCCGGCGCCGAGGGAGGAGGCCCGGGTGCGCTGGCCGGTGCCGAACCGGCGGGTCGCCGTCGTGCCGCGCGCCGAGCCCAGCAGGGTGGCCCCGCCGGCGCCGAATCGGCTGCCGCCGGGTCGCGCCGCGGGGGCCGGGGTGACGCTGGCCTGCTGCGGGCCGAGGGCGCTGGCCGCCCCACCGACCATGGCCGATCCGTCCGGGGACGGGCTCAGGGGGGTGGCCTGCCCGGCGGTGGTCGCCGTGCTTGCTGGAGTTGCCGCCCCCGCCGGGGCGGTCGTGCCTGCCCGGGGCGCAGCGCCTGCCGGAGCCGTCGTGCCTGCCGGGGGCGCCGTACGCGCGGCCGTCTCCGGGGACCCGCAGATGTCGCAGTAGCCGTCCACATAGCTGCCGCTGCAGCCCGGTTCGGTGCACCTCACGGGCGGGTCCCCCTCGGACTCGACGGACGATTCGGGTGCTGCCCGGCGGCGCCGAGATAGGCCTGCTGGGCAGCGACCAGGGCGCCGAGCCGGCGCAGGTCCAGCGGGGTGGCGGCGCGGGTCGCCGTGCTGCGGGCGGCCAGCTCGTCGAGATCGGCGCGCAACGTCGGATCGGTGATGGCGGCGGCCCGCTCGGCGTACGCGCTCGCCTCCGCGACCAACTCGTCGCGGCGTTCCAGGGCCCCCGCGTACGCCGCCTGACACTGGTCCAACGCCCTACCGACCAGGTCAAGACGCTCCAGGTAGGCCTTGACGCCCGCGGGGTCCGCCGGGGGGTCGCCGAGGGCGTCGGGGTCGGGTACGCCGAGTCGGGGGGCGGGCGTCACCTCCGCCACGGCCCGGGCCGCGAGCTGGGCCACGGCATGGCTGCGGGCCTCCAGTTCGTCGCGCAGCTGTCGAGCCCGTACGGCGTCCGCCTTGGCCTCCGTGCGCCGGGCGGCACCCACGATCAGATCCCGTTCGGCGGTGGCCGCGTCCTGCTCCAGTGCCGGCAGCAGCCCGCCGACGTCGGCGCCCCGCTTCGCCCGTTCGGCGACGTCCTCGGTGCGGGCCAGCAGCGCGTCGTACACCGCCTGAACATTCGCCCGCGCCGCGCGCGGCACCAGCTCGGCCTGGTCGCGGATCCGCTGCACCGTCGCGCGCAGGTCGCGGACCCGGTTGTCGACATCCGGCTCGGAGCCCTCCAGGCGCAGCCGGCCGCGCAGCGCCGCGGCCAGCGAATCCGAGAGCCGACACGCCTCGGGCAGGGACACCGCCAGGGCCGACCCGGACTGGGCCCCCGTGTCGAGCCGGCCCCAGATCAGCGTGCTCATCCGGCGCCGTTCGGTCTCCAGGACCCGACCGGAGTCCCAGGTGGCGACGAGCAGGTCGTGCCGGTCGCTGACGGCCTTCCACAGCGTCATCGACAGCAGCACGTCCGCGGTCAGGGCGGTGCGTTCCGGCGAGTGCAGGGACGCCTCGTCGAGCTCGTCCAGTTCGGTGCGGCGCCGGTCGCGCCACTGGCCGAGGTCGGTGAGGTAGGCGAGCAGGGCCTGCGGGGCGACGTCCTCGCCGAGTGCGCCCGGGGCCTGCGGGGCGACCGCGAACTGGGTGTTCATCGGTACTCCGCCACTCGCCGGCCCACACCCGTCCAGGCCAGTGCGCCGGCGACGAGGGAGAGCGCGAAGATGCCGTAGCCCGCCCAGGCGTTCGGCCGCTGGTCCGACCCCGCGCCCTGCTCGCGGGCGAGGGTGGCCAGGGTCGTGTCGAGGGTCTTCAGATCCGCGACGCGCCCGGACACCAGGCCCTGCCGGGTGGTCAGGTCGGCCCCGCCGAGCTGGGCGGCGGTCAGTTCCTTCGTCGCGAAGGCCCGCCAGGGGTCGGCCGCACGCGCCGTCCACGAACCCGAATTCGCCCGGATCAGCGTGTCCGCGGCATCGACGTAGCCCTTCGCCTTGCTCTGCAGCGCTGTGCCGTCCGGCGTCACCGTCGCGAGCGACTCCGCCTCGACCGCGACCGATTGGGCGGCATCGGCACGCACCTGGGCCAGGTCGTCGACGGCCGCGCCGGTACCGGTCGCCGCGAGGACCTGCCAGCCCAGTGCCGACACCCCCGCCGTCAGGAGCAGTCCGGCGACCAGCCCGGGATTGACCACCCGGCGCGTCTTCCGGGCGAGCCAGAGGCTGGCCCCGAGCAGGCCCGCAAGTCCGACGCCGCCGGCGATGAGCAGGTGCTGCGCGTTGACCACCGAGCGGGCGGCCGGGGGATTCTCCAGCTTCGTCAGCGCGCTCGTGAGGTCGGCCCCGGCGGCGGGGACGGCCGCCGTCGAGCCGATCGCGCGACTGGCCACGGCGGCCGACAACTGACTCTGGCGGGCGGCGAGCTGATCGCCGACCCGATAGATCTCCGGGGAGCGGTCCGGGTAGAGCAGCGCCGCCGCCCCGAGTTGGGTGCTCACCCTGGTCAAGGCCTGGTCCGCCTCCGCCGTACTTTGCCTTCGCACGGCCGCGACGACGGCCTTCGCCTCGTACGCCGCGGCGCCGGCGCGCAGCTCGGCGTACGTCTGCGTGGGCGAACTCACCGGCGCCGTGGCGGCGCTGGCGATCTCGACCATCCCGACCAGACCCGGGAGCAGGCAGGCGGTGGCGGCCAGGCCGCGGGCGATCCGCAGCTGCCGCGGGGTGCCTGAGGCGAGCGCGCGGCGCGTCAGGGCGGGCGGTCGGCCCGAGGCGCTGGCCTGGGCGACCTGGCCCTGCCGCTGGGCCGCCTGGGCCTGGGCCTGCCCCTGCCGCTGGGCTTGCTCCGCGCCGGCTGCGCCTGCCGCGCCGGGTTGGGCCTGTGGCTGGGATTGGGGGGGCGGCGGCGCCATGGCGGTCACGAGCGGCCCTCCTCGTCGCGACCGTCCGGCACGTCTCCCTCGATACCACGGTATGGAGGGGGTGCGCCGAGTGGTTCGTCCCGCTCGGCCTCGGCCCGCTCGGCCTCGGCCCGCTCGGGTACGGCGGGCGCGATCGGCGGCAGGTCGCCGTCGGGGCGGTCCTCCAGGTCGACTCGTTCGATGGTGCGCAGCTGGTCCAGGCTCGGGTCGTCCTCGTCCCGCAGCCGCCAGGCGTGCCGGCCGATGGCCTCCTCGAGGGTGTTCCGCGCGAACCGGCCATTGCCGAAGCCGTCGCCACGCGGCGTCGCGGCCAGGATCTCCCGGAACCGCAGCACGGCACCGTCCGACAGGTCGTAATCGTTCTTGGCCGCCAGGGACTTCAGGATGTCGGTGATCTCCTCGTCGGAGTAGTCCTCGAACGTGATCGTCGTGCGGAACCTGCTGGCCAGGCCCGGGTTCTGGGCGATGAACTCGGCCATCGGTTCGGGATAGCCGGCCACGATGACGACCAGGTCGTCCCGGTGGTCCTCCATCTCCTTGACGATGGTGTCGACGGCCTCCTGGGCGTACTGGTCGCCCTTCAGGGTGTACGCCTCGTCGATGAACAGCACCCCCCCGAGCGCCGACTTCGTGATCTCCACGGTCTTCTGGGCGGTCTGGCCGAGGTAACCGGCGACCAGCTCGGACCGGTCGACCTCGACGAGCTGCCCCTTGGCCAACAACCCGAGCGCCCGGTAGATGCCGCCCACCAGCCGCGCGACCGTGGTCTTGCCGGTGCCGGGGTTGCCGACGAACACCAGGTGCCGCGTCAACGCCGCCGACTTCAGTCCGGCCTGCTCGCGCTTGGCCTCGACCTTGAGCAGCGCGACCTGCCGGTGGATCTCCTTCTTCACCGCGGCCAGGCCGATGAGCTCGTCCAGCTCGGCCATCAGCTCGTCCAGGGACTTCTCCGGCGCGGGCGGCTCCGCGACGGCCGAGGTCGCGTCCCCGTCCGCGGGCTGCGTCGCGGTCGGGGCCGGTACGCCGGGTGCCGTGCCCGCCTGAGGATCGGGACCGTTCGCCCGCTCGTCGAATACCACGGTATGAGGGGCGGCGGGACCGTTCGCCCGCTCGTCGAATACCACGGTATGAGGGGCGGCGGGACCGGTCGCCTCGCCGCTGGGGTCACCGCCGAACGGGCTGGGGAAGCCGCGGCGCAGCACCTCGCGGGTGGCTTCCTGCAGGGCGCTGAGCTGGCCGATCACCGATCGTGCATCCAGCTGGGCCCGGTCCAGGCCCGGGACCGCTCCGGCGTTGGGCAGGCCCGACAGGTCGAACGGGTCGCCCCCGGGGAAGTGCGCGGCGCCCCCGGCCCCGCCGGGGCGCTGCTGTGTCGAGTTCCCCACCGAACTCGGTGGGGAACTCGACACAGCATCGGGGGCCGGTGGCGGCAGCGCGGTCGCCGGCCCCGCGGCGACCCCGGCGGCGGCCAGCTGGGCCTGCCCGCAGACGGTGGCCTTGCCCACGGCAGTGACGGGCGCGCCGTCGACGGTGCAGGCGGCCACGGCCACCTCCGCCAGGGCCGACGCGTACGCCTTGGCGCCCGCACTGGACTCGCCGACCAGGCCCGCCAGCAGCGGGGACGCCCCGGACGCGAACCGCCGACCACGTGGCGCGTTGTCGAAGAAGTCGGTGACCGTGCGCCCCACCGCCTTGGCCCAGCCGGCCGGCGCGCCGCTCGGGCCGCCGGACTCCAGGACCGCGGCCGACAGCGCGAGCCCCTCCGCCCGGGCCGCGGGGCCGTCGAGGCCCGCGCGCTCGCCCGCGACCACCAGCTCGGCCAGGGCTTCGGCGAGCCGGTTGGCGGGAATTGCGCCGGTCATCGGGGGTCCTTCCAGACGGTCATGGCCACGACGGCGGCGTAAGTCGCGCCGGCTCGTCGGTGCCCGGGGGCGCGGCGTCGAGGTCCAGCATCGACCGCGTCGGTGGGGGTAGGGGTGGGGGCGGCGGTGGGGGTGCGGAGTCGGGGCTCGACGGGGTGGGTGGCTCTCCCGCGGGCTGAGGGTTCGACGTGGCGTGGGGGTCCTGGTTCGCCGTCTCGGGCGCTGGGACGTCCGTCTCGGGCGCTGGGACGTCCGCCTCTGGGGCGGGTGCTGGCGCTGGCGCGGTAGACATCACGGGCGGGGGTGGCACGGCGTAGGACGTCCCGACGTCGAGTTGACCACCCGTTGAGGAGTGGCCGAACTTCTCCTCCAGGAACCGCCCGTGCGCGACCAAAGCGGTGGCGTCGTCGCGGCACACGGCGTCGAAGACCTGGTCCATCGTCGCGCCGAGCAGGTCCAGCTGGTCGACGAGCACCATCAGCGAGGTGCGCCCCGCGTCGACCGGCCGGCTGTCCGCGAACCGCCGCGGCAACCGCAGATATCCGCCCAGCGCCTCGGGCAGGTAGTCGGTCGCCGTGGCCATCACCGAATAGGCGTTGGCGCTGCCCTTGATCGCGCCCAGCCGGGGGATCATGTCGCGCACCACGTGGGTGACCCGCTCGACGCGGGCGGTGACGCAGCTGGGTACGGCGCCGTCGGTCACCATCGCCTCCACCCGGTCCAGGGCGGCGCCCAGGTCGTCGCGGTTCGGCGCGGCCGGGGTCGGCGTCGGCGGGGGCTCCGGCGCGGCGTTTCCGCCGCCGCCCAGCCTGGCCAGGAAGTCCCCGAGTGCCATCGCTACCTACCCTCTCCCGTTCGCCCCGTGGCCCGAACCAGCGCTGGCTTCCATGCCGGCCGTGGTCGCGCTGCCGGCCCTGCCGCTCGTCTCAACGCGGGGCGCGGCCACCCAGGTCGAGGGCCCCGCTGCCGACCCGCATGTCGTGCTTCTGGGCCCGCTCCAGATAGGTCTGGGACTTGGCCACCTCGGTCTCGAGCACCCCGATCGTCTGGGCCATCGAGTCCAGCGCCTGCACCCGGAAGGTGTCGATGGCGTCCATCGTCTGGTAGATGTTCGCGAAGGCCGCCTGCAGCTGCGGCAACCCGATCGTCGCCGAGGCCGCCTGCTCCTGGATCTTCACCGAGTTGTCCCGCAGCATCACCGAGGTCGACTCGATCAGGTTGCTGGTCGTGACGTTGAGCGCGGTGATCTGCTCCAGCACGAGCTGCTGGTTGTTCAGCGCCTGGGCCACGATGATCGCGGTGCGCAGGGCCGAAACGGTGGTCGTGGTGGCCCGATCCACGCCCTTGATGAGCTCCAGATTGTTCTTGATAACGATGTCGATGGCCAGGTAGTTCTGGATCGACACGGCCAGCTGGGTGAGCAGGTCCTGGTGCTTCTGTCGCACGTAGAAGAGCACGTCCTCGCGCAGCGCCTTGGCCTTGTCCGGATCGGTGAGGTCCAGCTCGGCGGCCTGCGCCGCGAGCCGCGCGTCGAGTCGCTCGGCGATGTAGACGTATTGGTTCAGCCGCCCCATCGTCGTCCAGAGCTGCTGCTTCTCCATGTTCAGCGCGGCATTGTCCTTGGCCAGCTCGTCCTGGCCGCTGCGCAGTGCGTGCAGGATCCCGTCGAGGTGGGACTGGGCCGATTCGTACTTGCGGAAGTAGTCCGTCAGCTTGTCGCCCATCGGGATCATGCCCAGGATCTTGCGAGCGCCCTTGGCCTTGCCCGGGTCGAGGTTCTCGACCGTACGCCGTAGGTCGACCAGCGTCTTGCCGACCTTGCTCTCCTTGCTGACGCCGCCCTCCTGCAGGGCCTTGACCGGCGACTTCAGCAGCCGGTTCGAACTCTCCGCGGCCTGGCGGATGTCACCGTCGCCCATCGTGCGGATGTCGGCGGCCCGCGCCTCGAACTCCGGCGACTTGGTCGCGGCCCCATTCAGCCCGGTCAGGAACGCCTCGACCTTCTGGTCCAGCTGCGGGGCCACCGCGGGGTCCACCGCGGGCGCCATCTTCGGCGCGGCGGTCGCGGCGACGGGCTGCGTCGGTGCGGGCGCCTCCAGGGTGAGCAGCGGTGCGGCGGCGGCCATGCCAGGCGGCGGCTGCAGCGGTTGGGTCATCAAGGTCTCCGTCCTCGTCAGGCGTCCTGGCGGGACCCCGAGCCAGCCCGCACGTCATTGCGGACGCCTCCCACATTCAAACCGTTCCCCGCTCCCGGGTCCACCGAGACTCCCCGATTTATCCACACCCCGGCCTCCGCTGGGGGCCGGCAGGGCCCGGCTGTGGACACTCCCCGAGGACCTCGTACGCCGGGGCACGCTGGCGTCATGTCGATTCTGCCCACCCCCGCGTCGGCCCCCGAAGTCCTGCAGAACCTCACCGCCGGGCTGCTCGATCCCCTGGCCGAACTGCGCCGCGGTGCCGCCGCAGAGGCCGTCGCGGCCGCCGCTGGTCTGGCGGCCGCGGCGACGGATCTCGACGCCGTCCGCAGTCGCGTCGCGGCCGCCCTGGCCGCGGTGCGGTGGCACTCGGCGGCGGCCGAGGCCGGCCGTCGCGAGGGCGCCGAACTGGTCGCGGCGCTGGCCGGGGCGGTCGCCGACTGCCGGACGGCCGCCGCCGCGCTGCGCGACATGGCGGCCGGGACGGGTGCGCGGTGAGTGCGGCATCGCTGCAGGCCCGGCCCTCGGACGCCGAGGTCGGGGGGACCTGGCAGGTGAGCGGGGGTATCGGGGTCGATGTCGATGACATTCATGCCCTGGCCACGACATGCCGCTGCGCCGCCCAGGCGACGGACCGAATCGCCGCCTCGGTGCTGGCGGCCGGCGTGCGCGCCGAGGCGGCCCTGGCGGTGCTCGCCGGCTGCAGCGGGCCGCCCCGGCCGCAGGGCGTCGTCGCCGCGGGTCTGGTCGCCGGGGCCGGTCGGCGGCTGCCGGCCGCCACGGTCGGTCTCGCTGGGCTGGGGCTGCGGATGGCGCTGGCCGCGGACGAATACGCCGGCACCGAGAACTCCATCACCACGCGCGTGGCGACGCTGGCACGGGACCAGATCGCACTTCGGTTCTGGGCCCCGACGCACCTGCTGACCGAGTCAGACGTGCGCCGGGCCGGCACCGTCGCGGGCTACCTGGACCGGCTCGCCAACCGCAAGACCACCGCCACCGACCCGGTCAGCGGCCAGCCGACCGCCGTCGATCCCGACTCGCTGACCGATGTCCTCGGCGGCCCCGTCGCCGCGCTCTACCCGCGCCGCGAAGCCATCGTGGGGGAGCCGACCGACCTGGGACCGGGGACGCCGCCGGCCGGGGTCGCCGGCCTGCTCACCCTGGTCGCCGGCCGTTCGGGTGGCGCCGCCCGGGCTCCCGGGGCCGGCGGCCGACCCGACGGCGATCCGCCCCCAGGGCGCGTCGACGTCGCCGCGGTCACCTCGCCCGACGCCGAGGGGAGGCCCCGAACGTCGTACGTCGTGGCGCTGCCCGGCACCAGCGATTGGTCCCGGCCCAACGAGTCGCCCAAACCCGACATCCGCAACGTCCGCGGCAATGCCGAGCTGATCTCCGGCAACCGCACCGCCGAACTGGCTGCCCTGCCCGCCGCCCTCGCGGCGGCGGGGGTGCCGCCCGGGGCCAGGGTGGCGTTCGTCGGGCACAGCCAGGGCGGGATGACCGCCTACGCCGCCGCGTCGACCGCGGGGATCGCGGACCGCTACCGGGTCACCCACGTGATCACGGCCGGATCGCCAATCGGGGCGATGGCGGCGCCCGCTCGCGACGTACGGACCCTTTCCCTGGAGAACCGCAATGACTTCGTGCCCGGGCTCGACGGACGGCCGAACCCGAACGCCGAGCGCCGGGTCACCGTCGCCTTCGACGGATCGCTGCCGAAGAGCCCGCACGATCTGGACCAGTACGTCGCGGCGGGCCGGCGCGTCGACGACGATGCCGATCCGCGCCTGGCCGAGTTCACCGCGTCGTTGCGCGAGGAGGGTTTCGTCGCCGCACCCGGCGCACCGGCGACGGTGACGCTGACCCGGGTGGACCTGCGCCTGCCGACCTCGTGAGAGTCTGGTGGGGCCGAGGCGTGCTCGGCACCGTTCGTTCGTCGATGGCTGAGGAGTAGTCCGGGTGAGCATCGCGCCGCCGACCGTTCTGGCCCGCCGTGGCCTCGTGGTGGGGACCTGCGTGGCCCTGTTCGCCGCGGTGGCCGCCTGTTCCTCGGAGGACGGCTCCCGCACCGGCGCCAGCACCGCAGCGACCGCGACGACCGGGGCAACCGCGACCACCGGGGCCACCGGCACGGGGACCACCGCCGGGAAGGCCACCACGAGCGTCCCACCGGAGGGGTCCGGAGCGACCGTGCCCGGCATCACGGCCACGACGTTGCCGCCGATCGTGCCGTCCGGAGCCACCAAGACGAATGTCGCCTGTCGAAAGATGTACCCGGTCGTCACCGACGCGATCACGGCCTGGAACGCGGCGGGCGCCAGCGATGCCGCGCTGGGCACGGCGACCGCGGCGATGTCCAAGGCCGCCACCGACATCGTCCCGATCGCCAAGGACAGCGGCGATGCCCGGCTCGGGCAGCTCACCGACGCCACCGCCGCGCAGCTCAAGGCCGTCGTGGCCGACTACGGCGCCGGGCGGGACGTCGACGGTTCGGCTCTGACCAAGGCCGAGAACGACCTGTGGGGCTACTGCCAGACGGCCCGGTAGCGCTCCCGGCACAGCCTCCGCGTCGCCCAGGGGGTGTGTGTCGTCGGGGGTACGACGTACGGTAGCCCCGTGGATGCGCCGGAACCGAGCGACAAGAGCCGAGGCCTGCGGCTGCCCAGGTTCCTGCGCCCCCGTGAGGAGCACACCCCGCCGCCGCACGACGGCCCGGCCACCGCCCCGGAGGACGCCCTGCGCGTCGCCGCGGCGATCGCCGGCCGATTGCTGATCGTCATCGCGTTCTGTTATGTCCTGCTCTGGCTGCTGAACCAGATCAGTCTGGTCACCATCACGATCACCGTGGCGGTCATGCTCAGCGCGATCCTGCGGCCGCTGGTCAACTCGGCGGTGCACGCGGGCGTCCCCCGGGCGCTCGCCGCGCCGGTGGTGTTCCTCCTCGGCGTCGGCTCCATCGGGATCGCGATGTGGTTCGTGGTGACCCAGGTGACCGGCAACATGGACACCATCACGACCCGGCTCAACGAGGCCGGCTTCTCGATCCTGGGCTGGTTGCAGAACGGTCCCGCGAAGATGTCGCAGGAGCAGGTGAACAACCTCTCCACCGACCTGGCCGGCCGGCTGACCAATGCGCGCGGCGATCTTGCCTCCGGGGCGCTGGCGACCGCGACGAGCGTCGTCAGCATCCTCACGGGTTCGATCCTGTGCCTGTTCGCGCTGCTGTTCCTGCTGCTGGACAACGGCACGATCTGGAACTGGGTCGTCGGGCTGTTCCCCAACCGGGAGCAGCCGCGCATCCTGGTCGCCGGCGCGGTCGCCTGGAAGACCCTGGTCGCCTATATGCGCAGCACGATCCTGTTGGCGCTGATCAACGCGTTGACCATGGTCCCGATCATGATGTTCGCGGAGATGGACCTGGTGGTCCCGCTCGGCGTCCTGCTCTTCCTCGGATCGCTGATCCCGATGATCGGCATGCTCGTCGCCGGCGCGGTGCTGATGCTCGTGGCCCTGGTCATGCAGGGGCCGGTGACGGCCTTCGCGATGGGGATCGCGCTGTTCCTGGTCATTCAGCTCGAGGGCAACCTGCTCAACCCCTACATCCTGGGCAAGGCCGTCAGCATCCACCCGCTGGCCATTCTCGCCACGGTCACCGGCGGGGCGCTGGTCGGCGGCGCGTTCGGGGCGTTCGTGGCGGTCCCCTTCGTGGCCATCGTCAACAACGTGATCACGGCCGTACGCCGGGCCGCGGCCGGACCCGAGCACCAGGCGGCGCCCGAGATGGTCCGCGCGGGCAGCGTCGTCGACGACGTGATGGCCGATCCGGCCGGACCCGGGCCGGCGGCGGCGAGCGGGTCGGCCGCGACTGGCTCGGTGGCGAACGGGGCGGCCAGGGCCGGCGCGGCTTCGGGGGGCACGTCGGCCGGTACAGCGGCCGGGACCACAGCCGGTGGCGCGGCGGGTGGCGCTGGCGGCCCGGGCGCCCCAGCGGCACGCCCCGGGCAGCAGCCGGGCCCCGTGCCCGGCGGCGGCCGACCGGGCCCTGACCTGGGTGTGATCGGCGAGGTCGCGCGCTGACGACAGCGGCCCCGGACCACCCGGCGGAGTAATCCGGATGGCGGGCTACAGGTCCGTGCCGGGATGCCGATGTGGGGGGCGAAGGGGCGTCACCCCCCCGGCCCTGAAGGAGAACCGCGATGTCGACGTACGGATTGTCCCCCCTACTCCGCGCGGCGTCCGCCGCCCTCGGTGCGCCGGTCACGGGTGACCTGCGCTGGCTGTACGCCGGGCCGCACGACCTCGACGCGCTGACCACCTCCGACCGCGATCTCATCGCCGTCGTGACCGGCGAGCTCTTCCCCGAGCACGTCGAGGGCGTGGGCGTGCGGGTCAGCTTCTTCACGCTTCAGCTGGCCCTGGACCGGATCGCCGGCGCGCTGCGCGAGGGTGGCGACGCGAGCATCGAATACCTGGAAGACGTCTACACGGCGTACGAGGACCACTGCCCCGAGGGCAACCCGTTCTCGGGCGATCTGCTGGATCTGGCGTTGGCCTACCTCGTGGGCAAGGACCTCGCCCGGCAGGACGCCGCGGGGCTGGCGGCGGAGTCGCTGGTCGCCTGATCCCACCATCGACCGCGGCGTCGGGTGTCCACTCGGGGGGTACACCCGGCGCCGCAGTCTGTCCAGGAGCGGGACCCGGCCGGAGCAGCCCCGGGCTCGACCAGCACGGTCAGTCGGGCTCGACCACCACGACGTGCACGCGGCGGACCCCGAGCACCGAGCGGGCGATCGCGTTCGCCACGTCCCGTTCCATGGCGCTGCCGGCGCCCACGACCTCGACCACGCCGTGCTCGACCGAGATGTGCCAATGATCCTGGCCGTAGTCGTGGAACGCCGCGATCAGGTCGTCGTGCAGCTCTTCGTCGGTGCGCCACAGGGCCCGGACGACGTCGCTGCGGCTGACCACGCCGACCAGCTTGTCGCCGCGGACCACCGGCAGGCTCTTGAACGAGGTGGTCATGAACAGGTCGATGAGGTCCGCGACGTCGGCGCCCTCGGTGGTGGTGCGCGGTTCCCGCGTCATGATCTCGCCGATGGTCTTGGGCAGCGGCGGGCTGTCGTGCACCGGAGTGGCGTGCGCCCGCGTGTCCGGCTCGACGGCCCGACGCAGCAGGTCGACCTCGGAGAGCACCCCGATGACCTCATGGGCATCGTTGACGACCGGGACCGAGGTGATCCTGCGCTCGGCGAGCAGGCCCAACGCCGCATCGAGATCGTCGCCCTCGTGGACGCTGTAAGCCGGCGCGGTCATGATCTCGCGGACGAGCATGGGGGTCTCTCCTGGATCGAAGCGATGCGGTCCGGCCCAGTCTGTCAGGAAGCCTGCGGTGGCGTCAGGGGTTGTGCTCGACGGGCCGCGCCGCACGTCGTGCGCAGCCGGGATCTCGCGGTGCTTGGCCGATTCAGTCCTGCGGGACGGCCCGGCCGGCGCGCCGCCGACGAGACGGTTCGGGCTCCGGCGGCACCGGCGGGCCGGCGTCGGGGTCGGGCGGGAATTCGATCAGGCAGCAACCGGGCAGGGCGAACGGGGTGATGCGCATCGCCCGTTCGCCGACTCCGTGGGCCTCGTAGATTCCGGTCAGCACCCCTTGGTGCAGCGCGCAGACGACCTCGGTGTGGGCGCGGGCGAGGTCCAGCACCGGGCACTGCCGCAGCCGGATCGTGCCGTCGGCGGCGTCGACCGGGTCGAAGTGGTGCCGTGTCAGGATCTCGCGGGCCGCGGCCTCGGCGGCGGTCACGCCGGGCTCCGTGGGGGTCACCAGGCCCCGACCGCGGCGGATGCCCGCGGAGCGGCCCCAGGCCGCCGGGTCGTCCTGGCTGGCCTCGATCTCCAGGATCATGGCGGTGGCCAGCACGGCGTACTCGCGCACCTGCGGTCGGCGCGCGTCCAGCGGCTCGGCCTGGTAGAGGATCGCGGGGCGACCACGACCGCGCGCCGCCGCGGTCGTCCGGGTCACCAGGTCGGCGCGGATGAGCGCGTCGAGGTGCTCGCGGACCGTGTTGGGATGCTGGTCGCAGGCCTCGGAGAGTTCGACCACGGTGGTCGGGTTCGAGAATTGCCCCAGCTTCTCCAGGACAAACGCCCGGGGAACCGACAGGTGCGTCAGGGGGTCGCGGCGCGGCGTTGCTGGTCGTGGCCCCAGCGCCGTATCACCATCGGGTCCTACACTCATCTCACCCAGCCCCTTTTTTCACGGTTTAAGTCTAGTTATTTCCGGTCGATACGTCCATCCTTCGTCGCGGACCGGTACGATGCCTCCAGCGGTTTGTGCCGGATCAACAGCCTTGTGTGAAGGGATATCACGATGTCGGACGTCGCAGGGCGCAAGTCCAGTGAATCATCGGACACTTCTGCAGCCCCCGACGCCGCCGCAGAGAGCTGCGGGACGGTGCCCGGCTGCGACGGCCACGGCGGATGTGGCGGTCACGGAGGGGGCGGCTGCGGCGGACACGGCGCGACGGAGCCGCCGATCCTGGATGCCCGGGTGATCGATCCGCTGATCCGGCAGTCGGCGATTTTCGGAGTATTGGTGGGCCTACCACCGACCGGAAAGGTGACCATTGTCACGGACCAGGATCCAGCCCCGATCGCGGATCTGCTCCACGAGCGGCTGCCCGGCGAATACGCGGTGACGACCGACGCCGCCGCAGACGACGCGTTCCGGGTCACCTTCGCCCGGGCCTGATCTCGCACTCCGGTTCGAGTTTTTCCCTGGTTCAGCGGGCTCCGGTCCTGGGCGAGCCTTCCGATGACCGTACGGTTGTCCACCCGCCAAGCCGCCCCGGGGATGGCGCACCAGGTGAGTCTTCACGGTGGCCGTCGCCGTGGCTGACGTGCGCAGTCATCACGTCGGGCCCAGGCAGTCCAGTCGCGCCAGGCCGGACCGTCGCGTGGCGACCAGAAGCGCCTCGCCCCGGGCTGTCAGTCGCGCCGGCTCGGTGTCCGCCGGGGCCGGGCCGGTGGGCGCGGAGGACCAGGCCTGCGCGCCGTCGACCAGCCGCGTCGCGCTGACGCCGCCGGATCCGCCCGCTCTGCTGGTCAGCACCGTCCCAGCGGTGCACGCCGCCGAGGTCGGCGGCCGGCCGGCCAGCGGGGTCCGCCAGGCGATGGCCCCCGTGGCCGGCTCGAGGGCGGCGACCTCCGAGTCCGCGGACGCGTCGGTCGCCGCTGCGCCGCCGCTTCCCCCCGAGGGGGCGATCGCGACCACCAACCGGCCCGCGCAGGCCGCCAACGGCCGCGCGCCGGGAACGGTCCAGGTCGGTCGGCCCGAGGCCGGGTCGGCGTACCCGACCAGCTCGCCCGCGGCGCCCTCGCCGTACCGCATCGCGAGCAGCGGGATCGGCGTCGCGCCGTCCCGGGCCGCCGGCCGCACCGGGTTGCCGGTCAGCGGCGCACCGCCCGGGAGGGCGACGAACCGGCCCTGTCCGGTGCGGACCGGTCGACGTCCGTCGCCGGGGCTCAGCGCCGCGCCGGGCCGACGGTCCGCGAGGGGGCTGCCGTCCCCGGCGGCGACCAGGAACTCCCGGCCCTGCACGGACACCTCGGTGACCCCGACGGCCGACGGGCCGGTCAGGATCGGCCCCGGGACGCTGCCCAGCGGGGCCAGCTCGGTGTGCGTCCAGGTCACGGCCCCGGTCGCGGCGACCCGGTCAGCGTCCAGCCGGGTCAGGTCCAGGCGGGTCGCGCCGTCCTGCGGGGTCGCGGACACGACGTACGCCGTCCCGTTGTCGACACTCACGTGCGTCGCGCGGCCGGGCACGGCCACCCGGCCGAGCTCGCGCCCGTCCCGCGGATCGAGCAGAACGACGCGGCCGGCGTCGGCGGTGCGTTCGGCGCAGGCCACCAGGTCCGCGGCGGCCGCGCACTCGGGGACGTCGCCGAGGGTCGGGCCGCGCCAGCGTACGGCGCCGCTGCCGGCGTCGACGGCGACCACGCGCGCCGTGGCATAGCCCGAGGCTCCGGAGCCGACCACGCCGCCGGCCAGCGTCAGCAAGGGCCCGGCCGGGGCGGCCGCGGGGCCGGCGTCGATGACCTCGAGGTGCGGGGCCGTCACCGCCGTGTCCAGCAGGTCCTCCGCGGTCCAGCTCCAGCGCAGCCGCAGGGGAGTGTCGGCGCCGGTCAGCACGCCGTATGTCGACGGCTCCGGGCCGGGGGCCGCGCCGGCGGAGACACCCGCGGTCTCGGGGTGGGCGGTGAACTGGGGCGCGGCGTAGCTGACCGCGAGGATCCCCAGCCCGAGCGCGACCAGGGCCCGGCGGGCCGTCGCGCGGCGCGGCGGTTCGGTCGTCGGGCGTTCGTGCGGCGCTCTCGGGCGCGCCGCGGCGCGATGCCTGGCGTGCGCCGTCATGCCGCCCCCGATCCCGCGGGACGTCCCTCGCCCGCGCCGCAGTCACCGGCCGAATCGGCGGGCGCGGCCGGATCCCAAGGCCTTTCGGCCGTGCACCGACCGGCGACCTAGAGTGGCGGGCATGGAGCTTCCCGGTGGGCCCGAGGCCGACGGCCTCCTGGCGTATGTCGACGCCGCGCCGTCGCCCTATCACGCCGTCGCGGCGGTGCGGGACCGGCTGCGGGAGGCCGGGTTCACCGAGCTCGAGGAGACCGCGGCGTGGCCGTCGGCGCCCGGCCGGTACGTCGTGCTGCGCGAGGGCAGCCTCGCCGCGTGGTCGACCGAGCATCTGGAGGCCGTGGGCTCGGCCGGATCGGCGGGCTCGGCCGGCGGCGCGGGCTCGGCCGGATCGGCGGGCTCGGCCGGCGGCGCGGGGCCGGCGACCCCGTTCCGGATCGTGGGCGGCCACACGGACTCCCCGAATCTGCGCGTCAAACCGCGCCCGGATCTGGCGCGGCTGGGCTGGGACCAGCTGGCGCTGGAGGTCTATGGCGGGCCGCTGCTGAACTCCTGGCTCGACCGGGATCTGGGCCTGTCCGGGCGGGTGCTGGTGCGCGACCCCGGCACGGCGTACGGCGCCCGGGCCCTGCTGTGGCGCCACGACGAGCCGCTGCTGCGCATCCCGCAGCTGGCCATTCACCTGGACCGCGGCGTCACCGAGCACGGCCTGACCCTCAACCCGCAGACCCACCTGGTGCCGGTGTGGGGCGCCACGGGCTCGGCCCCGGACTTCCGGTCCTGGCTCGCCGGGGAGCTCGACCTGGCGCCCGAGGCGGTGCTGGCCTGGGATCTGATGACCCACGATCTGACGCCGGCCGCGCGCCTGGGCCGCGTGCAGGATCTGATCGCGGCGCCGCGGCTGGACAACCTGGCCTCGGCGTACGCCGGCTGCCGCGCCCTGATCGCCGCCTGCGAGCGGAGGGCGTCGGGCGCGACCGGGCGCACGCCGTACGTGCCGTTGCTCGTCCTGTTCGATCACGAAGAGGTGGGCTCCACGACGAACCGGGGCGGGGACTCCCAGTTCCTGCCCGCGGTGCTGGAGCGGATCGTGCTGGCCCGCGGGGGCGAGCGGGCCGATGTGCTGCGAGCACTCGCGGGCAGCCTGGTCTGCTCGGCCGACATGGCGCACGCGGTGCACCCGAACTATGCCGAGCGCCTCGACCCGCAGCACCATGTGCTCGTCGGCGGCGGGCCCGCGGTGAAGGTGAACAGCAAGGCCAGGTATGCCTCCGATGCCACCGGCATCGCCGCGGCCCGACTCGCCGCGGAGCAGGCCGGGGTGGGGCTGCAGACCTTCGTCAGCCGCGGGGACCTGCCGTGCGGGTCGACGATCGGCCCGATGACCGCGGCGCTGACCGGCGCCATCACCGTGGATGTCGGGGCCCCGATGCTGTCGATGCACTCGGCGCGGGAGCTGATGGCGGCCGCGGACGTGCCGCCCTACGTCGCCCTCCTGACGGCCTTCCTCGCCCCGGCCTGACCGCCGCCCACGCCCCGGCGCAGCTCCTGCCGGACGGGGCCGATGACCCGGCGTGATCTGCACAACGGAACGTGACCGGCGTCACAGCAGGTGAACTGGGAACGGGCGGGAAAAGCGCCGATCGGCGCCCGCGAGGAAAAAACCGCAGGTCGGTCGGCCGATTCGGCCCGTTTGACCAGCCAGTAGGCTGCCAGTGGACCCCTAGAGTGTGGGCGGCCCCGTCTGTGACGTACGGGGATTAGCGACTGGGAAGGTACTCATGAGCAAGTTCGTCTACGGCCTGTCCGAGGGCAACAAGGACATGAAGGATCTGCTGGGTGGTAAGGGTGCCAACCTGGCCGAGATGCACAACATGGGTCTGCCCGTGCCGCCCTCCTTCACGATCACCACGGAGGCTTGCAAGGCGTACCTGGAGCAGGGCAGCGAGCCTGCCGAGCTGAGCGCTCAGATCGACGAGTACGTCGCGCAGATCGAGACGGAGAACGGCAAGACGCTCGGCGACCCGAGCGACCCGCTGCTGGTCTCCGTGCGGTCCGGCGCGAAGTTCTCGATGCCCGGCATGATGGAGACGGTCCTCAACATCGGCCTGAACGACGCGTCCGTGAACGGGCTCGCGCAGGTCACCGGCAACGAGCGGTTCGCCTGGGACTCCTACCGCCGGCTGCTGCAGATGTTCGGCAAGACCGTGCTCGACATCGAGGGCATCCGCTTCGAGGACGTCATGGACGAGGCGAAGCACGCCAAGGGCACCGCCTCCGACATGGACCTCGACGCCGACGACTTCCGCGGCATCGTCGAGAAGTTCAAGGGCATCATCAAGGAAGAGACCGGCAAGGACTTCCCGCAGGACTCCAAGGAGCAGCTGCTGGAGTCGGTCCGTGCGGTGTTCCGGTCGTGGAACTCCGACCGCGCCGTCCTCTACCGCCGCCAGGAGCGCATCCCGGCCGATCTCGGCACCGCCGTCAACGTCTGCTCGATGGTCTTCGGCAACCTGGGCATGGAGTCCGGCACCGGCGTCGCGTTCACCCGCGACCCCGCCAGCGGGCACTCGGGTGTCTACGGCGACTACCTGCAGAACGCTCAGGGCGAGGACGTCGTCGCCGGCATCCGCAACACGATGTCGCTGGCGGACATGGAGCGGGTCGACAAGACCGCGTACGACGAGCTGATGGGCATCATGTCCACGCTCGAGGGGCACTACCGCGACCTGTGCGACATCGAGTTCACGGTGCAGAACAAGAAGCTGTGGATGCTGCAGACGCGAGTCGGCAAGCGCACCGCCGAGGCCGCCTTCAAGATCGCCTGCCAGCTCGTCGACGAGGGCAAGATCTCCGAGGAGGAGGCGGTCCAGCGGGTCAACGGCGACCAGCTCGTCAACCTGATGTTCCCCAAGTTCGACGCCGGCGCGCACAAGGAGCGCATCGCCAAGGGCATGAACGCCTCTCCGGGCGCGGCCGTGGGTGAGATCTGCTTCTCCAGCGAGGCCGCCGTCGAGGCGACCAACGCCGGCAAGCAGGTCATCCTGGTGCGCCGGGAGACCAACCCGGACGACCTGTCCGGAATGATGGTCGCCCAGGGCATTCTCACCAGCCGCGGCGGCAAGACCTCGCACGCGGCGGTCGTCGCGCGTGGCATGGGCAAGACCTGCGTCTGTGGCGCCGAGGAGCTCGACATCGACGTCCGGGGCGGCACGATGAAGCTCAAGGACGGCACGGTCATGAAGGCTGGCGAGCTGCTCTCCATCGACGGTACGACGGGTGAGGTGTTCAAGGGCGAGGTCCCCGTGGTGGCGCCCCCGGTCGTGCAGTACTTCGAGGGCGAGCTGTCCGACGAGGAGATCCAGGCCGACGAGCTGGTCCGCGCGGTCGACCGGATCATGAAGGCCGCCGACAAGGGCCGCCGGCTCGGCGTCCGCGCCAACGCCGACACGCCCGAGGACGCCGCCCGCGCCCGCCGCTTCGGCGCGCAGGGCATCGGCCTGTGCCGCACCGAGCACATGTTCCTCGGCGACCGCCGCCCGCTGGTCGAGAAGCTGATCCTCGCCGAGGGCGACACGGAGCGTCTCGAGGCGCTCGGCGGGCTGGAGCCGCTGCAGAAGGGCGACTTCCTGGAGATCCTCGACGCGATGGACGGCCTGCCCGTCGTCGTCCGGCTGCTCGACCCGCCGCTGCACGAGTTCCTGCCGAGCCACACCGAGATCGCCGCGAAGAAGGCGCTCGCCGAGCACAAGGACGAGCCGCTCTCCGATGAGGAGAGCCGGGTGGCCGCCGCCGTGGAGCGGATGCACGAGCAGAACCCGATGCTCGGTCTGCGCGGCGTACGTCTCGGCATCGTCATCGAGGGCCTGTTCGAGATGCAGGCCAAGGCGCTGCTGGAGGCCACGGCCGAGCTCAAGGCCCAGGGCAAGAACCCGGTGCCGGAGATCATGATCCCGCTGATCGGTTCCGTGCAGGAGCTGGAGATCATGAAGGAGGCCATCCAGAAGGTGGCCGACGAGGTCTCCGAGGCCTCCGGCCAGGACGTCAGCAGCACCCCGATCGGCACGATGATCGAGCTGCCGCGCGCCGCCCTGACCGCCGGCGACATCGCCGAGGCCGCTGAGTTCTTCAGCTTCGGCACCAACGACCTCACGCAGACCACGTGGGGCTTCAGCCGCGACGACGTGGAGGCGGCCTTCTTCAGCCGTTACCTGGAGGCCGGCATCTTCGGGGTCAGCCCGTTCGAGTCCCTCGACCAGCAGGGCGTCGGTCGGCTCGTCGACCTGGCCTGCCGCGAGGGCAAGGCCGCCAACCCCAAGCTGCACCTCGGGGTCTGCGGCGAGCACGGCGGTGACCCGCAGTCGATCCACTTCTTCCACGGGGTGGGCCTGGACTACGTGTCCTGCAGCCCGTTCCGGGTGCCGGTGGCTCGCCTTGAGGCGGGTCGCGCGGCCGGTTCCGCGACGGGCAGCGACAACCGCTGACCCGGCTGTCGGGCCGAACGCTTCGGTGGCCCGGTCTGGACGACATTCGTGTCGCCTGGGCCGGGCCACCGGCATGTCCAGGCCCCTCAGAAGCTCCGCGCTCTGCAACGCCACCCTGGCAATGCCACCCCTCGGCAACTGGCGCCCCATTCGCATCACTGGCGCCCTTGATGAATCAGGGCGCCAGTGGGGAAAAAAGGGCGGCAGTGGGCAACAAGCAGTGGGCAACAACGGGACAACAACAGGGCGCCGTGCAGCGCCGTCGGCGGGCTCCGGTCGGTAGGGCAGGATGAAGCCATGGCCATCAGCCCGCCCCCGCTGGATCCGCCCTACATCGACGCCTGGCTTACCGACATGGACGGCGTCCTCGTTCACGAAGAGCACGCCATCCCCGGCGCCCCCGAGTTCATCGACGCGCTCAAGGCCGCGGACGTGCGCTTCCAGGTGCTCACCAACAACTCGATCTTCACCCCGCGGGACCTGCGGGCCCGCCTGCTCGGCAGCGGCATCGACGTCCCCGAGGCCAACATCTGGACCTCCGCGCTGGCCACGGCGCGCTTCCTGGCCGATCAGCGGCCCGGCGGCACGGCGTACGTCATCGGCGAAGCCGGCCTGACCACCGCGCTCTACGAGGCTGGCTATGTGATGACCGCCAACCAGCCCGATTATGTGGTGCTCGGCGAGACTCGGACGTACTCCTTCGAGACGATCACCCGCGCGATCCGGCTGATCGAGGCCGGCGCCCGGTTCATCGCCACCAATCCGGACGTGTCCGGCCCCAGCAAGGAGGGCACGCTACCCGCGACGGGGTCGGTGGCGGCGCTGATCACGGCGGCGACCGGCCGTACGCCGTATTACGTGGGCAAACCGAACCCGTTGATGATGCGCACCGCCCTGAACCGGATCGAGGCCCACTCCGAGCACACCGTGATGATCGGCGACCGGATGGACACCGATGTGGTCAGTGGCCTGGAGGCCGGGCTCCGCACGATCCTGGTGCTGTCGGGGTCGACGGCCGCCGACCAGGTGGAGACCTTCCCGTTCCGGCCGACCCGGGTCGCCGACTCGATCGCGGACGTGGTGCCGCTGGTCGCCGAACGCCTGCGGCAGTCGCCGGCCACCCTTCAGGGGTAGAAGCGCACGCGTTCCCGCGGGTCGAGCCACATCCCGTCATCCGGGCCGGTGCCGAACGCCGCATGGAAGGCGTCCAGGTTGCGCGCCAGGTTGGCGAACACCTCGAACGGCGGGTGCGGGTCGCTGCGTAGCCGCGCCGCAGCCGTCGCTGGACGGTCGGCGGCCCGGCGTCCGTACGCCTTGGCCAGGAAGAACCGCTGCGCCTGCTCTGGGGTGGGCGCACCCCCGCAACGGGCGGCGAACGCCCGCCAGGCGACCTCCATCCCGATGAGCTCGGCGACGCACTCGAAGGCGACGAACCGTCCGTCGACGCCGCCGGGACTCGCGTCGGCGGGGACGCCGCGAGGCCGGTACCCCTGAACCTGCGCGACCACCGCGGCCACCCGCTCCTCGAAGGCCGCGCGGTCCGCCGCCGTCCACCAGTCCCGGATGCGGCCACGTTCGTCCCAGGCGGCGCCGCGGCTGTCGAAGGCGTGCCCCAGCTCGTGAGCGAGTATCGAGCCGATCCGGCCGAACAGCTCGGCGTCATCGGCCTCCGGCGGGATCAGCCCGAGATAACCGCCGGTGATGCAGGCCTGGTGGTAGAGCGGGTTGTAAAAGGTGTTGACGACATAGGGCGGCGGTCCCCAGGTGTGCCGGTTCGTGGGCCGGTGGAGCCGCGCGAACTCACCGTCCGCCGTCCACGCCGCCGCCGTTCGGGCCGAACCCACCAGGTCGCTCGCATCGAGCATCAGCTCGGCGCTGTCCCGCCAGGCATCTGGGGCGCCGACGCACACCTGCAGGGTGCCCAGCTTGGCCAACGCCGTCCGCCGGGTGGAATCGGCGATCCAGTCAGCCCGGGTAAGCGCCTCGGCGAAGGCAGCTCGCAGTTCGTCGGCCAGGGCTTGTGCCCGGGCTGCCACCTCGGGGGCGACGTGGCGCTCGGCGTACAGCTTGGCCAGCGGCCACGGCAACAACGCCTGGACGGCATCGGCTGCCCGTCGTCCGCGGGGCGCCGGCTCGGCCTGGCCGGCAAGGCCCTGGGCGAAGAGCCGATGATGGGCCGTGACCGCCGCCGGGTGGAGCAGCGGTGCGCGCGTGCGGACGAGCTGCCAGGTGAGCCAAGCGCGCCAGTCCTGGGGCGGGCGGGTCCGTAGTGCCGCGCCGACGCCTGACCAGTACGTCGGCTGCGCCACGCCGTAGCGGACCGCGGCCGGATCGGGCAGCCCCAGGCCCTGCAGCAGCGGGGTCGGGTCCAGTCCCAGGAGATCCGCCAGGCCGTCCACATCGGTTTCAGTCTGCTGGTCGGCGTCGCGCGACCCGGCGAGTCGGTCCCAACTGAGCTGGGCAAGGTTGGCTTCCACGTCCAGGGCGCGGGCCGCCAGCTCGGTGACCGCCACGCCGTCCGTTGCAGCGCCCGGCAGGCAGGCGCTCAGCAGCCGCGGCGCCTGCGCGGCCAGGACGGTGAGAGGCCCGCCTGGCCGGGCTGAGCCGACTGAGCCGACTGAGCCGTCTGTGTCCGGTCCGGCGTCGTACGCGCTTCGATCACCCAGCGTCAGCCCGTCCTGGACAAGGCGGAGCACCGTGCGCTCGGGATCGAGCGAGCCCGGCAGGACCCAGCAGGAGAAGAACGACGGAATCCCTCCGCGCATCAGGCGCCCCACCGCCCGAAGGATCCCGGCGGTGTCCGTGGCCGTCGCGATGACGGCCATTTCGGGGGCGAGGGCGGATCCGGCCACTTGCTCGCGGCGCGAGTCGTCGAGGAAGGCGGCGTACAGCGCGCCCAGCGCGGTGGCCTCAGCCGATCCGTCGACGGCCCCGCTAGCGCAGGCCGTGAGGAGGTCCACCAGCTGGTCGGCCACCTGCGCACGGCGCATATCCGACAGACCCCAGCGCGCCCGGTCCGCGGGGATGGGGTCGGTCGCTAGCCAGCGGTTGTTGACGTGGCCCCACAGGTCGTCCTGGGGTCGGGTGCCGGGGTCGAACGCGGTGCCGGCCAAGGACGGTGGGCAGGTCATGGGGCGGGGTCAGGGCGTACGGCGAGCGGGGGTCAGCGCCCCGGAGATCATGCCGCTGACGACGCTGATCACGATCGAGCCGAGCAGCGCCGTCCAGAACCCGTCGACGCGGAAGCCCAGGCCCACCTGCGCCGCCAGCCACGCCGACAGTTGCAGCATCAAGGCGTTGATGACCAGTAGGAACAGCCCGAAGGTCAGGATCACCAGGCAGCCGCTCAGGGCCGCGACCACCGGCTTCACCAGGGCGTTGACCAGGCCGATGATGACGGCGACGCCCACCAGGGTGAGCGCGACCCGGGTCGTGTCGCCGCCGGTCACCTCGATCCCCGGAAGCAGCCAGGCCGCCAGGGCGGTCGCGAGTGCGACGGCAATGGTGCGGATGATGATGCCCACGCCTGGATCCTCACATGTGGGGATGGGCAGGGCTATCGGGGTCTGCCCGGATCGGCCCCGGACTTCCGGAGGCAATCGGTGTGGCGCCGATCACGATTCGTGCGCGGGGCGCGTCGCGTCTGGACGCCGGCGGATGGCTTACCTACGGTGAAGATCACGCGGTAGTACGCCCCGCTGCCGGCCGACGGGCCGGGCGCCGGCGGGTACGGGAGGGAAGGCGATGAGGGGACGGGGGACGCGGCGGGCCGTCATGGCGTCGCGCGTGTCGCGACGCCTCGCGCTGACGGCCGCCGGGTCGGCGATCCTGGTGGCGGCCACCGCCGGCTGTTCGGGTATCTCGCTGAGCACCGCCTCCTCGTCGACGACCGCGGGCCCGAGCGCGACCAGCGTCGCGCCGACGGTCGCCACTCCGACCGGGACCCCCGCCCCGCCGGATGCCAGCCTCGCCGACCTGGCGAACATCGTGATCCCGGCGTACTGCCAACAGCCCGCGACCCGACTGCAGAACGGCACGAACCCACCCACGGGACCGGCTGCGCCGGCGGACCGGCCAGGATCGACAGCGACGGCGGGTGCGACTTCGGCCGAGAGCGGCGTGCCGACCGTGGCGTCGAGCGCCGGCGGTTCCGCGGGATCCGGCGCTTCCAGCGGGGCCGGCATGCCCGGCGCGGCCGGGCATGGCGAACTGTCGATGACCGGACCCGAGGCGCCGGTGCTCGCCGACGTGACGGGCGACGGGGCCAAGGAGATCGTGGCGCAATACACCTGCAACGCGGGCGGAACGACATGGCCCGCGATGCTGGTGGTCGTCAAGCATGGCGGCGAGGTGATCGGCACGGTCAAGCTCGGCGACATCGCGCGCACCGAACATGCCCACGTCACCGCCTGGCGGCCGCAGGGGGAGGGCCTGGCCGTCGACTGGGTTGCTTACGAGGGTGCCGGGTTCGACAAGCGGCCCGCTGAAAACCTGCTGGTCATGGCCGGCCCGACGGTGAGCTTCGCGCCGACCGAACGGGGCCGCGCGCTGAGTCAGACGACGATCGTCGACCTGCCGGGCCGGACGTCATTCGTGACCCCCACCGGCAAGGTGGCCTGCACGCTCGACGGTGCCGCCGTGACCTGCGCAGTTCAGCAGCCGACGTGGAAGCCGGACAGCGACCCTGGGTGCGGCACCGTCGACGCGGTGACGTTGAGCAACGGCCAGGCCCGCTACGTGTGCACGTCCGGGGGTCCCTTCCGGGCGGCCACCGGACAGCCGCCGCGATGGCAGCGGCAGGGCTCGGATCCCACCATCCGCACCTCCAGCGGCGAGGCCGCCGGGCTCGCGTTCGGCCGGACCCTGACCACCGGACAGGTCACGTGCACCGCCGCGATCAGCGGAGTGACCTGCAGTGATCCGTTGACGGGGCACGGCTTCACGGTGTCGACCGACACGGCCCGCTTGTTCTGAGCACGGCTCGGGCCGTCACTGACGCACAGGCCCTCGACGCAGCCCCGAAGGCTGGGTTCGGCGCACAGCTGTCCCTTCAGACATACAGTGTCCGGTCGAGATGGCTCAGACATCGGCAAAACTGCAGGTCGCGCGCATCGCCGGGAGGGTGCCCGGGGGACACTGTATGTCGCAAGGGACAGCGTCAGACGGTCAGGACGACCTTGCCGATGTGGTGGCCCTCTTCGAGGATCTGATGGGCGCGGCCGGCCTCGGCCAGCGGCACCGTCTCGTACACCATCGGCACCACGCGCCCCGCCTCGACCAGCGGCCAGACGTGCTCGCGCACCGCCGCCACGATGGCCGCCTTCTCCTCGTCGGGACGCGCCCGCAGCGAGGTCGCGATGACCGCCCCACGCTTGGCCAACAGCGCCGCGATGTCGAGCTCGGCCTTCGTCCCGCCCTGCATGCCGATGATGACCAGCCGGCCGTTCGTGGCCATGGCGCTGATGTTGCGGTGCAGGTACTTCGCCCCCATCACATCCAGGATCACGTCCGCGCCCCGACCGTCGGTGGCCCGGCGGATCTCCTCGACGAAGTCGGTCTCCCGGTAATTGATCAGGATCTCCGCCCCCAGCGAGCGGCACGCCTCCAGCTTGGCCGCCGTCCCGGCCGTCACCGCCACGGTCGCGCCCACCTCCCGGGCCAGCTGGATGCCCATCGTGCCGATCCCGGAGGACCCGCCGTGGAAGAGCACCACTTCACCGGGGCGCAGATGCGCCGTCATAAAGACATTCGACCAAACCGTGCTGGCCACCTCGGGCAGCGCCGCCGCCTCCACCAGCGACAACCCGCTCGGCACGGGCAGCACCTGCCCGGCGGGTACGGCGACCTTGGCCGCATAGCCGCCACCCGCCAGCAGCGCGCAGACCTCCTGGCCGACCCGCCACGTCGTCACCTCGGAGCCCACCACAGAGACGGTGCCGGCCACCTCGAGTCCGGGCAGGTCTGAGGCGCCGGGTGGCGGCGGGTAGAACCCGCGCCGTTGCAGCAGATCGGCCCGGTTGACGCCTGCGGCGGCCACGTCGATGACGACCTCGCCGGGCGCTGGGGTGGGGTCCTCGACCTCCGCCAGGACCAACGCCGATACGTCCTCACCCGGGGTCGGAATGGTGATCGCCTGCATGGCTTCACCTTAGGGCCGCTCGGCGGCCAGATGCTGCCCCGCCCGATCCAGGTCCGCCGCGGTATCGACGTCCCAGGCGGCCGGAGCCGGCACCGCACGGGTCCGGCAAGTCAGCCCGGCCAGCGTCCGCCGTACCCCGAGGTCGCGCGCCTCCGTCGGCACGGCCGCGAGCAGGCGGTGGGTGCGGTACGCCGCGAGCAGCGCCTGCTCTTCGCCCTCCTCGTCCAGCGCCCGAACCCCGTCGACCTCCGGCGGCGCGGCCCGCAGATCGGCCACCAGTGCCGCCGCGGCCGGTCCCGCGAAGGGCAGATCGCCGGCGAGGAGCACGACGTACGGCGTGGCCGGGCCGACCACCCCGGTCTTCCGAGTCTCCCCGGCCATGCTGGCCAGGCCTGCGCGGATGCCGGCGACCGGGCCTCCGCCGGGCGGCTCCTCCCGAACCCACCGCACCGGCCGTGGCACGGGGCGCGCCGGGCCGACGCAGATCACGTCCCAGCTGGTGGGCAGACTCGCCAGCAGCCGGGCCAGCACGTCCGCCCCGCCGAGAGGGGCCTGCGTCTTGTCCCCGCCGCCGAATCGACGCGACCGTCCGCCGCAGAGCACGACGGCGGTGACATCGGCCATGGCGGCATTGTCCACCGGATCGGCTGACCTCGCGGGACGGGGGGTGCAGCGCAGTTACCATGACCAAAACGACGGAGTCGCCGTCGTGGACCGCGGAGGTACCCATGGCGGACGAGCAGCGTCGCGACGAGTCGAGCGAGCCCACCTATTCCGACCCGACCGCGCCGAGCTACGGCGACTCGGGAGGATCGAACCCGACCCGGCCGCTGCCGCAGACCCCGCCGCCGTTGCCGCTGACGCCGCCGGGCGCGCAGCCGACGAACCCGGCGGGCGCCCAGCAGGGTTGGGGGCAGCCGCAGCAGTGGGGCCAGGGCCAGCAGGGGCAGTGGCCGCAGCAGCCCGGACCGGGATACGGCGCCTCCGGGCCGGCACCTGACCAGTGGGGTGGTCAACCGGGGCACGGCGGGGGGTATGGTGCGGCGCCGCAGCAGGCCTGGGGCCAGGGGCAACAGGGTTGGGGTCAGCCGGCGCAGGGCTACGGGCAGCAGGGCCAGTGGGCCCCGCCGGGGCAGCAGGCGTACGGCGGCCAGCCGCAGCAGGCCTGGGGTCAGAACCCGGGCCAGCCCCAGCCCGGCCAGCAGGCCTGGGGCCAAGGCCAGGATCAGCCGGGTCAGCAGGCGTGGGGCCAGAATCAGGGCCAGCCGGGCCAGTGGGGCGCGCCGCCGACCAAGACCCGGCAGGGCGCCAGCAAGCGGACACTCGGCATCCTCGCCGGCGTGCTAGGCGCCATCGTGCTGCTCGCGATCATCGGCTGGGCGATGCTGGGCGGTCAGCAGGCCAGCGCGAACTGCACCAGCGCGCAATGCGAATTGACCCTGGTCAAGAAGGGCTCGACGGTCAACCTCAAGACCGCCAAGGGCGACAAGGTCATCACGCAGCAGGGCGTCGACGGGGACACCGCCAAATATTCGGTCGACGGCACCGAGAAGTCCTGCAAGCGCGGCGAGAGCACGCGGGTCAGCGATCTCTCGGTCACCTGCGCCACCGTCGACGGCGACAAGCTGGTCCTCACCGTCAAGAACTGACCCGTCCGGCGCCGACCGGCACGCCGAGCCGCCGCTCGAGCCGGCCCGCGGCCTCGCGCAGCTGCGCCACGACCCCGCCCGGCCCCTCCAGCGGGCCGCTCACGGCGCCGTCCGCCCAGGTCACGGACAGCGCCGCGAGCGGATGCCCGGCGCCGTCGCGCACCGGAACGCCCACCGACTGCAATCCCGGCGTGACGCTGCCGGCCTCCCGGGCGTACCCGGCCGTGCGCACCCCCGTCAGCGCCGCCCGCAGCGCGGCCGGGCTGTCCGGGCCGGTGTCGTGCCGCCGGACGAACGCGCCCCGGTCCGGAAACAGCGCCCGGACCTGCGCCGCGGGCAGTGCCGCCAGCATGGCCAGGCCGCTGGCGGTGAGGTGGGCAGGCAGCCGTACGTCGACATCGCTGACCAGCGTCGGTTGGCCGGATGCCCGCTCCTGCACGACGTACAGCACGTCCCGCCCGTGCAGCACCGCGAGGTGGCCGGTGAGGCCGAGCGTGTCGACCAGCCGGGCCACCACCGGCCGGCCGATCCGGGCCAGCGGCGCCTGCCGCGCGTAGGCCGAGCCGAGCTCGAAGGCGGCCAACCCCAGCGCGTACCGCCGAGTCTCCGGCACGTGCGTCACGTAGCCGGCGTTGCCGAGGGCGGCCAGCAGCTTGTACGTCGTGCTGCGCGGCAACCCGAGGTCGCGAGCCACGGCCGCGGCCGGCAGAGGCTCCAGATGTCGCGCCAGCAGACCCAGGACCGCGAGGACCTGGGCCGCGGCCGGGGCGCCGGAGCTCGCCGCCGGACCGGAAGGCGCCGGCGGCGCCGAGCTCACACGCGGTCCTGGATGACGGCCGTGCTGCGCCGGAAGATCGGATATCCGCAGGCCGCGCCCCCGGAATCGGCGGCCATGGCCCAGTGCTCCAGCCGCCAACCTAACGACTCCACTGCGCTGATGCTCTCGGTGAAGAGTGCGACGTCGCCGTGCTCCACGGGCGACCAGGCGCTGATCTTGAGCTTGGCGGCGAACACCGGCAGGCCACGCTCGTAGGCGTCGCGCGCCTGGGACATGAGGGTGGCGAGGTCCTTCTCTCGGCTCATGCATCGAGCCTAAGGGGGGCGGTGAGCGATGGACCCGCCGGGCAACCCGAACGCACTCGATCCGGCCCGATCGGGGCGCCATCCCTAGCCTGATCGGGCATCTCCCGGCCAGATCGGAGCAGGTCAGAAGCCCATCGCGGCCCAGGCGAGCCGGCGCTGGTTCTTGCGATGGGCCGCCCAGACCGCCCAGACGACGCAGACCGGCCAGAGCGCCGCCAGCCCCTGGCCCGCCGTGACGATGGCGACGACGAGGCCGACCAGGATCATCACGAAGGTCCCGAAGACCGTCGAATAGAGCATCCCGATCGGCGGGAAGACGAACGCCAGGAGGGCGGCGAGCAGCAGGGACTTCTGCCGCACGAACCGCGGTCGTGGGTCGGCGCCGAGCCGGGACCCGAACCCCGGACCGAATCCGGGGGTGCCGCTCGGCCGTCCCGGCCCGCCCACCACGACGCCCTCGAGGGGGCTGGCGGCGTGCGGGCCGGCGGAGTGCGGGCCGGCGGCGGGTGAGCCGGATGCTGGTGCGCCGGCGTAGCCCTGGTACGGCGGGATCGGCGAGGTGTAGCGGGGGTCGGACATCGTGGTCGGTCAGCTCCTGGGACCGTGCTGGCACCGGCGGCGCCAGCGGGTGTGACGGTCGGTCGACCGCTTCGTCGTTGTTAACGCCGCGCGGTCTCGGTTTGCTCCCACCGAACGGGTCACCGGCGGCTGACCACCGGCTTCAGCGGCGGCCCCGCAGGTCCTCCAGCAGGGTCCGGTCCGTCGCGACGCCGGGCGGCGGTCGCAGCGGCAGGCACAGCGCGAACAGCGCGAACACCAGGGCCGCGCCGTTGTAGGCCCAGGTCAGGTACTGGTACCAGTCGTGCTGTCCCCACCCCGTCAACGTGATGAAGACGACGCTGGCGACGAACATCGTGCCCCACACCCCGGCCAACGTCCGCAGCAGCAGGGTCCCGACGACGGCGACCGCCGCGCAGGCCAGGCCCGTGAGCAGCGGCAGGTTGGCGATCATGCCGGGCCGAGAGCCCAACCCCGCCTTCGTGAACGGGGCGTAGACGGCCGGGTCGGCGAGATAGGGCACGAAGATCAGCAGCACCGACGCCACCCCGGCGGGGATGGCCGCGGTCAGCAGGGCGCGCCGGCCGTAGTGCCGCCACACCAACGCCCCCAGCGGCAGCGCGAGCACCGCATAGATGAAGCGATACGAGAACGCCATCGCGAAGACCAGCGCCGCTGCGACGTACGCCGCGGTCCACCACGTCGAGCGGCGGTAGCGCGCCGCGAGCAGGTAGACCGCCGTGCCCGTCACCGCCAGCGCCGCCCCGTTCAGCCAGCCGTCGGATTGGATCGACAGCTCGAGCCGGAAGGCCGGGCTGAGCACCAGCAGCGCGCCGGTCACCAGCCCCGCCCGGGTGCCGCACAGCCAGGACAGGAAGGCGATGGTCAGCACCAGCCAGACCAGCCCTTGCCAGTACATGTCGCCGCTGGTGAGCACGAACGGGACGGCCAGCAGCAGGCCACCGACCATCGGAGAGATCGTGTTGTCGAGCTGGGTGTGTCGGTAATAGGGGTTGCGCCCGGCGAGCAACTCCTCGGCGCCGTATTGCAGGGCCGTCGCCCGGTCGGTGACCGGCGCGTAGTGGTCGACGTACTGCCGGTAGATCCAATACGCGAACAGCACGCTCAGCGCCATCCCGAGCAGGTGCACCGGGGTGGCCCAGCGCCGCGCCGGCACCGCCATCACCCCCCAGGCGACGGCGAAGGCGACGAGGCTGACCGCGATGGTGGTCGGCAGGTTGACGAACGGCCAGCCCATCCGCCCCATGCTCCCGGCCCGCTGGGTCATGAACCCGACCGGCAACCAGCTGAGGTAGGCGTACGCCAGGGCCACCGTCAGGACTTCCCAGGGCCGCCAACGCCGTTCCCGCCACACCCCGCTCATGCGCAGCAGCCTAATGCGGCCCCGGCTGGCGGCCGCGCAGCCCGCGCAGGGCACCGTGTCTCGTCGCCGAGACAGTTCAGGGCCCGGGTGGCCTGGGCGGGCGGGCGCGGGTCGGTTCTCATGGAGAAATGCGTTCCTCGTCCGTCCCGCCCGCCGTCGTGCTCGGCGCGTCCCCCCTGACCGTGGAGCAGGTCGTGGCCGTGGCCCGCCGGGATGCGCCCGTCGTGCTCGCCGATGAGACCCTGGCCCGCATCCGGCGGACCCGGGAGGTCATCGACGCCCTGGCGGGCGACACGGTCCCGCACTACGGCATCTCGACGGGCTTCGGTGCCCTGGCCACCACCTCGATCCCGCCGGAGAAACGCGCCCAGTTGCAGCGCAGCCTGATCCGCAGCCACGCCGCGGGCAGCGGCGCCGAGGTGGAACGCGAGGTGGTCCGGGCCCTGATGCTGCTGCGGCTCGCGACGCTGGCCACCGGCCGCACCGGCGTCCAGGAGCGGACCGCAGCGACCTATGCCGCGATGCTGACCGCCGGAATCACCCCGGTGGTGCGCGAATACGGCAGCCTGGGCTGCTCCGGCGATCTCGCGCCGCTGGCGCACTGTGCGCTGGCCGCGATGGGGGAGGGCGAGGTCCGCGACGCCGCCGGCGACCTGCGTCCGGCGGGCCAGGCCCTGGCCGCGGCGGGGATCGAGCCGGTCGAGCTGCGCGAGAAGGAGGGCTTGGCCCTGATCAACGGCACGGACGGGATGCTCGGCATGCTGGCCCTGGCCATCGCCGACCTGTCCGACCTGCTGCGGGCCGCCGACGTGGCCGCCGGGATGAGCGTCGAGGGTCTGCTCGGCACCGACCACGTCTTCGCCGCTGACCTGCAGGCCCTGCGTCCGCACCCGGGCCAGGCGGACTCGGCCGCCAACCTACGCGCGATGCTGCGCGACAGCGGCATCCGGGCCAGCCACGACAGTTCCGCCTGCACCCGGGTGCAGGACGCCTACAGCCTGCGCTGCGCCCCCCAAGTGCACGGCGCCGCCCGGGACACGCTGGCGCACGCCCGCGCCGTCGCCGAGCGCGAGCTGGCCAGCGCCATCGACAATCCCGTAGTCACCCTGGACGGGCGCGTGGAGTCCAATGGCAACTTCCACGGCGCGCCGGTCGGGTACGTGCTGGATTTCCTGGCCATCGCCGCCGCCGACGTCGCGTCCATGAGCGAACGACGCACCGACCGGTTCCTGGACGTGGCCCGCAACCACGGCCTGCCGCCGTTCCTCGCCGCCGACCCGGGCACCGACTCGGGGCACATGATCGCCCAATACAGCCAGGCCGCCATCGTCGCCGAGCTCAAGCGCCTCGCCGTGCCGGCCTCGGTCGACTCGATTCCGTCCTCGGCGATGCAGGAGGACCACGTCTCGATGGGCTGGGCGGCCGGCCGCAAGCTGCGCCGCAGCATCGACGGTCTGGCGCGGGTGCTCGCCATCGAGGTGCTGACGGCCGCGCGGGGCCTGGAGCTTCGGGCGCCGCTGCGCCCCGGCCCGGCGGGTGCGGCGGCGATCGAGGCGTTGCGCGCCGAAGGCTGGCCCGGCGCCGGACCGGACCGCTGGCTCGCCCCCGAGATCGAGCTCGCGCACCAGGTGGTCCGCTCCGGTGCCCTGGTCGCCGCGGTGTCGGGGGCGGTCGGTCCGTTGGCCTGACTCGCCGGGTGCGGTCTGGGCGCGGTGCTCGAAACGGAGTCGGCGACACGGGCCCCAGACGGCTCCCGGGGGCCGGGGGATCGGTGGCCCGGGCTACGATTCGGGCGTGACCATGCCGGACGTCGAGCCCCGTCCGGACTCGACCGTCGCCGCAGCACCCGCCCCGGCCGGCCGCGCGCTCCGCTCCGATCGCGCCCGGTTCCTGGCGATGAGCGCGACCTGCACCGGCCTGCTCGTGACGATGACCGAGTTCCTGCCCGCCCCCGGGCGGCCCTCCCTGACCGTGGGCGTGGGGGATCACATCGTCCTGGTCCCGCTCGGCATCCACTGGGCCGACCCGCAAGCCTTCGCCGGCGACTGGTTCATGACCAACGCGCCGCAGCCGCACTGGCTGTTCGACTACATCGTGGAGTTCGGCTGGTCCATCGGCCGGTTGCCGTGGGTGCTGGTGGCCTACTGGTTGCTCACCTATGCGGTGGTCGGGCTGGCCACGGCGGTGCTGGCGCGCGCCTGGGCGCCGCGGCATCCCTGGGCGGCCGTCGTCGGGTGGACGTTCCTCGCGGGCGTGATCCCCTACAACGTGGCCGGGTCGAGCTGGCTCAGCTATCCCTCGGCGGTCCCGAACATGCTCGGCGCCGCCCTGCTCTACCTGCTCACCGCCTGCCTCCTGCTCGGGCGGTACCGTGCGATCCTCGTGCTCCTGCCGCTGGTCACCGCGGTGCACGTGCAGATCGGGGCGATCGCGCTCGGCATCACGGCGCTCGCCGGGCTGGTGCGGCTGTGGCAGAGCCGGTTGGGCGGGCCGGGCCGCGAAGTCCGGGAAGGTTCGGCGCGCGCCTCGCGCACCGCCGCGCTGCCCTATCTGGCGGTGTGGCTGCTCTGCGTGGGCGGCACCCTCGCCGTACTCAAGCTCCGCTCGGTCGCCGCCGTGCCCGCGGACTTCATCGAGATCTGCAACACCCTCATCCCGTACCACTGCTCCGCCGGTCAGTGGCCGGTGACCTGGGTGTACGTCGTGCTGGCCTGCGTCACCCTCACCCTGGCCGCCGGGCTTTATCAGCGCCGTGGGGGCCGCCTGATCTACTACGCGACCATCGGCGTGTGCGCCCTCGGCACCCTCGTCGCCGTCCTGCTGGACCGGCATCAGGTGCCGGTGCTCGGGGAGCTGATGCAGGCCTACAACGGTTACCGGGTCGGCCTGGCCATGTATCCCTTCGCCGCCTGGGGACTCCTGCTGCCCGTCCTGCGCCCGGCGCGCACGCCGGCCCGGGCCGTCACCGCGGCCGTGGTCTGCGTGGCCATGCCGTTCCTGTTCGTGGTCAGCGGGGCCAAGATCCAGTTCGGCGAGCGCCGGATGGACTTCGGGCTGCGTGAGGCGGCGCTGATCGGGCTCTTCGTGCTGATCGCCGTGATGGCGGCCCGCGGCCGGCGGGAGGCGGCACCGGAACAGGGGCGTCGGGTCCGGCGTACGACGGCGGCGCTGTGCGGCTGGGTGCTCATCGCCGGGTTCAGCACCTACATGTTCGTGGCGTGGCCGGCGTCGCCGGTGTCCTGGGCGGGGCCGGACGGGGCGAAGTGGGGCCGGCAGGCGCGCGCGATCATCCCGCCGGGGAGCCAATACCTCGCGGCGCCCTCCGAGGGGATCTACCGGCTCAACTCCCTGCGCGGCACGGTCGTGGACTGCAAGAACATCCCGTACGGCGGCCCGGCGTACGGCCAGTGGAAGGAGCGGCTCGGAGCCCTCGGGGGCTGGTCCCGGTGCACCGACGACGCCTACTTCGCCGCGATCCCGGCGGCGGATCTGGTCGCGGTCGCGGACCGGTACGGCGCCGACGCGATCATCACCCGACCCGATGAGGACCGCGACCAGGTGCGGGACCTGCGGGCGCTCGGCTGGACCTACCACCGGGTCGGCGCCGGCCACCTCGATACGGCGATCCTGCTGCGCCCCGGGGTTCAGCCGAGCGGGCAGCCGGGCGGGCAGCCGGGCGACGAACCGGGGGAGGCGAACGAGCGATGATCGCCCTGGCGAATCGGCTGCTGCGGCATTCCGTGATGCGCTACCTGGTGGTGGGCGGGGGCAGCTTCGCCGTCAACGTGCTGCTGCTCAACATCCTCATCGTGCACCTGCACTGGGACCCGGAGCGGGTCGCGGCCCCAGCGGCGTTCCTGCTCACGTTCGGCGTGGCCTACACCCTGCAACGGGTGTTCACGTTCCGCTCCGAGGCCGATGTCAACGGCTCGATGCTGCGCTATCTCCTCCTCGCCGGGGTGAACACGCTGGCCCAGATCCCCCTGCACGAGCTCGGCAGCTCGCTGGGCCTCGGCACGGCGCGGCGGCAGTTCCTGGCCACCGGGATCATCACGGTCTGGAACTACTTCGCCTACAAGCACTGGGTGTATGTCGACCGCACCCACCCGCTGCCCGCCGACGCGGAAACGGTCGCCTGGCACGAGCGGGCCGCCCTGCGGGTGCGGGCGGTGGCCAACATCGGCCGGCTCGACCGGGGCGGCGCGCCCGACCCGGCGCCCGGGACCCGGCCCGCCGATCACCCCAGTGACCTGTCCACTGACCCGCCCGCTGACCTGCCCGCTGATCCGCCCACTGACTTGACCCCGGGTCGCGATCCGCTGGCCTCCTCCGACTCCGAAACAGGGAAGCGATGACCGATCTGCCCCGCCTGTCCGTCGTGGTCCCGGCGCACAACAGTGGCGTCGCCCTGCCGCACAGCGTCGAGATCCTGGCCACGGCGCTGGCCGAGAGCCCCGGGGCCGAGGTGATCCTCGTGGAGAACGGCTCGCGGGACGGCACCTGGGACCGCGCCCAGGCCCTCGCGGCCCGCACCGACTGGCCGGTGCCGGTGATCGCCTGCCAGTCGGCGGTCGGGTTGGGCGAGGCCTACGCCGAGGGCATCCGCCGCGCCAGCGGCGACGTGGTTCTGCTCACCGCCGACGACCTGCCGTTCGGGATGACCGATGTCACCGCCTATCGGGCCGCCGGCTGCCCGACCGGGCTGGTCATCGGCTCCAAGGCGCACCAGGACTCCGTCGTACCGCGCTCCGCGCTGCGGCGGCTGATGACCTTCGTGTTCACGTGGCTGCGCCGGATCGTGCTCCGCATGTCCGTGGGGGACACCCAGGGCACCGTGTTCGTGCCCACCGCGTGGGCGCGCGAGGTGCTGCCGCGGCTGCGGGAGGGCGGCTACCTCTTCTCGACGGAACTGCTGTACGCCGGGCACTGCCAGGGCCTGGCCATCACGGAGGTGCCGATCACGCTGCGGCAGCGCGCGGACGCCGGGGGCACCCGGATCAGGGTCGCCGACATCGGGGAGATGGCGGCCGGGTTGGTGCGGCTGCGCCGTCGAGCTGCCGTGCTCGGCGCACGCCGTACAGTCGCAGGGTGACCCGCGTCGTCCCCGAGGTGCCGGACTGGCTGCGCGCCGTCCGGCCCACGCTGGAGGCCGAGCAGCCCGACTGGTGGCAGCGGTTCGTGCCGCCGGCGCGCCCGCGGGTCCGCTCCGCCGTACTGCTGCTGTTCGCCGGGCATGAGCGCGGGGACGGGACGGTGGGGTACGACGTGGTGCTGACGCAGCGATCGCCGTACCTGCGCTCCCACGCCCACCAGGCGTCTTTCCCCGGGGGCAAACTCGACCCGGGCGACGCCGGACCCGTCGACGCCGCGCTGCGCGAGGCCGCCGAGGAGGTGGGTGTCGTGCCGCCGAGCGTGACCGTGGTGGACACGCTGCCGGGGCTGTACATGTTTCCCTCCCAGAACGCCGTCACCCCGGTGCTCGCGTGGTGGCGCGACCCGCACCCCATCACGGCCATCGACCGCTTCGAGGTGGCCCGGGTGGTGCGGGCGGATCTCGACCATCTGCTCGACCCGGCGTGCCGATTCACCGCGAGCCTGCCCGAGTACGGCTACAGCTCACCGGGATTCGAGGTCGACGGGCTCTACGTGTGGGGCTTCACCGCGATGCTGCTGGACCACGTGCTCACCCTCGGCGGGATCAACCGGCCGTGGGACGCGGCGGACGTCCGCCCCGTGCCGCCGCTCTACCGCGACTGAGCGGCGAGCGACGGGCGCGGCGTGAGCGGCCGGCTCAGCTTTCCCGGGCCACCTGCTCGCGGCGGTGCGTACGGCGCAGCGCGTCGGGACTCGCCGAGCCGATCCGCCGAAGCCGCTGCTGCTCCTCCTTCTCGACGTCGTCGACAGACGCGCCGTCCTGCTCCCCGGCCAGCTTCTTCGGTGAGCTGCCGACCGCGGACATGCCGCGGGCCAGGCCCGGGAAGGTGTCGCGCCCGGACCAGTAGCTGACGGTGGCGTTGACGACGGCAAGGAAGGGCACGGCGAACAGGGCGCCGACGATGCCCAACAGGAACGACCCCAGACCCACGCCGAGGATGACCGCGAGCGGGTGCAACGCCACGGCCTTGCTCATCAGCACCGGCTGCAGGACGTGACCCTCGATCTGCTGCACCGCCAGGATCACGGCCAGCATGATCAGCGCGGCGACCGGTCCCTGCGTCACCAGCGCCACGAGCACCGCCAGCGCCCCCGACACGAACGCCCCGATGATCGGGATGAATGAGGCGAAGAAGATGATCAGCGCCATCGGGATCAGCAGCGGCAGGTCGAGCGCCCTGGCGCCCAAGGTGATGAAGACCGCGTCGACCGCCGCGACCAGGCACTGCGTGCGCGCGTAGGCGCCCAGGCTCACGAAACCCCGGCGGAAGCCCTCGTGGATGGCGGACTGAGCCTGCTCGGGCATCAGCCGGACCAGCCAGGCCCAGATCCGGTCGCCCTCGGCGAGGAAGAAGAACGTCGAGATCATCGCGATCAGGGTGCCGGCGGCGAACTCCGTTGCGGTCCCGCTGGCCCGCAGCGCACCGCGCGAGAGCGTCTGGCTGTTCTCGGAGACCCACTCACGGCCGGTCTGGATGTATTCCGCGATCTTGTCGCCGCCGATGTGCAGCGGGCCGTTCTGCAGCCAGTCGGTGACCCGGTCGATGCCGAGGCCGGCCTGGTCGACCAGGTCCGTGACGCCCGCCACGAGGCGGGTCCCGGCCAGGGAGAGCAGTCCGATGACGATCGCCAGGAAGGCCAGCACGGTGATCGCCGAGGCGGCGTGCCGGGGGATGTTCAGGCGGTGGTTGAGCAGCACGGCGATCGGCATCAGCAGGGCCGTCAGCAGCAGCGCGACCGCCAGCGGGATGACCACGGCGGTCGTGGCGGCCAGGATCTGACCGAGACCCCACAGCGCGATGGCGACGACGATCAGTCGCCACGCGTAGCCGGCCGCCACCTGCAACTGGACGGGGATCGCAGCGGTGACGTCGCCGGGCTTCGGGGGCCGTCCGCCGGTCGGTTCGGCGCGGCCGGGAGGGGCCGTGCGGCCGGCGGGGGTGGTCCGGCTGGGTGGGGTGGTCTGGCTGGACCGGGTACGGCGGGCGGGGCGGAAGCGAGCCATGACACCTCAGTCGAGGTCGGAGCGTGCGGACGTCGTCAGTCTCGCACGCTCCGCGCGCCCCAACGGCTCGCCTGTGGACGGTTGCCGGCTGTGCCGGCGACGACGTCAGCTCCGGCGAGGGAGTCGTACCGGTCGGATCAGAGCACCGTCATCGGCTGCTGGGTGATGTCCGCGCCGTTCTCGTCCTGCTCGACCCGGTAGATGGCCGCGCCCTCGCGCTCGGCGTAGCAGCCCTCCAGCTCACCGTCGACGAAGTGCAGCGCGGCCCCGTTGTCGGCGCCCCAGCCGGAGGGCAGCTGGCTGGTGTCGACGAACTCCTTGAACTGCGGCCGTCGCTCGGCCTCGCTGTCGAAGTGCGGGCAGAAGCTGCCCCCGACCAGGCCCAGGCCGTGCGGGAAGGGCGAGACACCGGCGCCGTACCCATCCGTCGTGCAGGCCTCGAACCAGGCCGAACCACCCGCGCCGGACCCGGCGAGCACGACATTGCGGCTGGAGTCCAGCGCGATGTCCTGCAACTTGCGGGTCAACCCGTGGGCCGCCCACAGCGCCATCATGTTGACGGTGTTGCCGCCCCCGACCAGGAACACGTCGACCTCGTCGAGGCGCGACAGGGACGCCGCCGCGCCCTCCCACAGCGTGAGCACGCTGGTGCGGGCGTGCGCGTGGCTGTAGGCGTTCATGAACCGGGAGACGTAGAGCCCGTTGTCGCCCGAGGCGGTCGGTACGAAGCAGACCAGCGGGTTCTTCGCATCGGTCAGGGAGAGGATGTAGCGGTCCAGGCTCGTCGCCGCGTACCCCTCCGAGCTGGAGAAGCCGCCGCCGCCCATCGCGACGATGTGTGTGGTCATGGTGGAGAACCTATCCCGCTGGGGGTCCTTGCGGGGGCGTAGCAGCCCGTGGCCTGGGCCACCCCGAGGCGGGCGACCGCGCCACCGCGAGGCGCTATCGCGAGGCGCCGCCGGCCGGGGGCGCTGCGCCGAGTCGACGTCATCCCAGGGGCCAGAATGGGGGGGTGTCGAGACGATGGTCAGTGGTCGTGGGTGCCCTCCTCGCCGCGGCGGGCCTGGGGGTGGGCAACGAGCTGACCAGCGGCGGGGCGCGCCGGGGTTTCCTGGTGGGCTACGGGGATCACATCGTGCTCGCGCCGTACGGCATCCATGCCGCCGATCCGGCGGCCTACGCCGGCGACTGGTTCACCCGCGAGGCCCCGCAGCCGCACTGGCTCTTCGACCTGGTCGTCTGGGCCGGCCGCAGCGTGGGGCAGTTGCCGCTGGCGCTGCTGATCTACTACCTGCTGGCGCTCGCCGCGTTCGGCGCGGCCACCGCGCTGCTCGCGGTGCGCTGGTGCCGGCCCGGGTGGGTCGCCGTCAGCGCGGCCGGCGCGGTGGGGCTGCTCAGCTCCTATCAGGCCATTTACCTGGCCGGTACCAACACCCTGAACAGTCCCCTCGCGCTGCCCAATGTGCTCGGCGGCAATCTCGCCTACCTGTTCCTCGCGGCCGTGCTGGCGCGGCGGCGCTGGGCGCCGGTGGTGCTGCCGTTCGTCGCGGCCGCGCACATCCAGATGGGGGTGCTGGTGCTGCTGGCGGGGGCGCTGGTGTGGGGCTATGACGCATGGCGGGCGCGGGCCCGGTTCGGGATCGTCCGCGGCGGGCTGCTCCGGGCCGCGCTGTGGTGGCTGGCCGGCGCCGCCGTGGTCCTGTTCGGGATGCGGCTGCGTGCGGTCGCCTCCGATCCGGCCGCGTTCGTGGAGATCTGCAACCGCTTCATCCCGTTCCACTGCGCCGCCGCGACCTGGGGTCGCTGGCAGCTGTGGTCGACGATCGGTGCCGCCGTGCTGGCCCTCGGCGTGGCGCTGCGGCTGGCCGGACGGGACCGGGTGCGGTGGTTGCTCGCGATCGGGCTGCCCGCCGCGGCGCTGGTGGTGGCGATGTATCTGGACCGTCGCGGTGTCCCCGTGCTGGGGCGCCTGATGCAGGCCTATAACGCCTATCGGGTGGGCAATCTCGTGTTCCCGTTCGCGGTCTGGGGCGTGCTGGCGCCGCTGCTGCCGTTCTCGACCGGAGCCGCGCGTGGGGCCGCCGCCTGGCGAGTCGGGTCCGGGCTGCTGTCCGTGCTGGTCGCGGCCCCGGCGACGGTGGTCTTCTACACCAGCCCCGGCACGAAGACCCGCTTCGCCGAAGAGTTTCAGTTTGCCCGCCCCGCCGGGCCGGCCCTGGCGGCGCTGCTCGTGCTGGGGCTGGCCGCCTGGGTGGGCCGGACGGTCGGGGACCGCTGGCGGCCCGGGGTCGGCCGGGTCGCTGCCGGGGTGACGATCGCCGGCGTCGCCGTCGGCGGGCTGGGCATCGTGCGGGCGGGTGGCTACACCGGTGCCCTGCCCGAGCCGCTGCAATGGCCGGCCAGCTCGGCGGAGGCGATCTGGGGGGCCGACGCCCAGGCGGTCATCCCCTCCGACGTCCAGGTCCTGATCAGTCCGAACCGGCCCAACTTCAAGCTCGCGATGGAGCGCGGCGTGGTGGTGGACTGCAAGGACCTGCCGTATGGCGGGGCGCCGTACCGCGAATGGACCCGCCGCCTCGACGCCCTCGGCGGAACGAAGCAGTGCGAGAGCGGATCCACCGCCACCTACGACGCGCTCGACGCCGCCACCCTCGACCGGGCCGCGCGGGAGTTCGGCGCGCGGGCGATCGTGGTGACCCGGCCGCGGGACGGGGCGACCGCGCAGGCGAAGGGGCTGGAGGCGTTGGGTTATCGGCGGTACGAGCTGTACGGCCAGGCGGCCGGCCTCGACACCGACATCCTGATCCGCTGACCCGCTGATCCGCTGATCCGCTGACCCGCTGATCCGCTGATCCGCTGATCCGCTGATCCGCTGATCCGCTGATCCGCTGACCCGCGTGGCAGCTGGTGCCGAGGGCGACCGTTCGTGACCTGCCCTTTTGGCACCATGGTGCTATCGGTGCAGGTGACGAACGGTCGACCTGTGGATAAGTCAATGGTCGGGCGCATCGCGGCGCTCGCCCACGTGTGATCAGCCGGGACGGTTCGGGTCAGAGCCGGCAAGTCGAATCAGGCCGGGCCCCTCGTGGCCGGTCCGGACCAGCGCGTAGACGACGTAGGTGCGCTCGCCGGCGCGCCGCTGCGCCCAGGCCAGCACGGCCGGTACGTCGCAGTCGGTGACCTCATACTCTTCCGAGGCGCCGAGCTCATCGAAGAAGAGCACCCGGTAGGCCGGGTCGTCGACCTCCCACGTCGTGTCGCGCGGGTCCACCGGGCTGATCGCGCCCAGCCCGGAGCGATTCTCGGCTTCGCGCCGCTGGCCTTCCGCGCTGATCAGCGGCATCTCGACGCAGCCGGCATGCAGCTCGCGCTGGCTCTGTGCAGCGAAGATGTCGACGGGGAAGGGACTCGGCGGGACGAGCGCTTGCAGTCGCAAGCGGCGCAGATCGCTGCCGGTGGCGGAGACGATGACCGTGATCTCGCCGACGTGGCCACAGGCCCCGACGTACCGGCCGTCGCTCCACCACCGACACTCCCGCTTCTGGCCGTCCACCTGCCATGTCCCGTCCCACCAGGGCTCGGAAAGCGCGGTCGATGCCGAGCGGAGGTCCTCCTCGGACGGCAGCACGAATTGGCGCGGCGCGATGAGTGGCAAGCCGTCGCGGGAGAGGCGCAGGCCGACACCGACGCTCTCGACGAGGCGGCCCCGGGCCCACGTCTGCGTGTCCGGCCAGTACGGCGGGTTGCCGGAGTTGCGGGGCGGGTGCCATTCGCTGCTCACTCGGGCGTAGCCACCGGCATCGTCGGACCACCAGGTGTCCAGCCCCGTCGCCGGCCGGTTCGTAAGACCGAGCGCAAGGACAACAGTGCGTTCGCCGCACCAGATCGCCGGGTCGAGGCCGTAGACCGGAACCGTCGGCGGCACATAGAGAGGGGTGACCCCGGGGCGTGAGGGGTGAGGGCGGGGTGGGTCTTCGTCGTCGCGGTCCCGGTCGGCGGCGCCAGAGGTCATAGCCCATCCTCTCGCCGTACCGTCGTCCACCGCACTCGGGGACGACCCCGATCCGACCCGGAACCGCCTTCCGACGCGCCTGCGGCCGTCGTCGTTGGGTTCGGCCGCGTGAGGGTTCGGCTGCGTTGGGTCGGCGACCGTCGCGTCAGGTGAGTCGACTCAGCCGGGCGTGGGGGCTTGCGGCGATGGAGTCGGCTCCGGACGTACAGTACTGGCCCAGTGGGCTCACGATGCCGCGCCCCGGACGGTAACGATGCAGTTCAGGGGTTTGCGACATTCTGCTGGGTGCCGCTCGGCTGCAGTACTGTACGTCCTCAGCCGACACCGGTCCCCGGACACCCGGCCCCTCGCCCCACGAGGGCGACCTCATCCAGGTGGGGCGGCGTGAGCGGCCCGGGTCAGATGCCGGCCAGCAGCGCGCCGGGGCGCTCGACGCAGTCGGCGACATAGCGCAGGAAGCCGCCGGCCACGCCACCGTCGCAGACCCGGTGGTCGAAGGTCAGCGACAGCTGCGTCGCCGGCCGGACCGCGAGCGCTCCGTCGACCACCCACGGCTTGTCGACGATCCGGCCCACCCCGAGCATCCCGGCCTCCGGGTGGTTCAGCAGCGGGGTCGACCCGTCGACCCCGAACCCGCCGTAGTTGTTCAGCGTGAACGTCCCCCCGGTCAGTTCGGCCGGGGTCAGGGTGCCGGCGCGGGCCCGTTCGACCAGGTCGCGCAGGGCGGCGGCCAGCTCCGTCGTGGTCATCCGGTCGGCGTGGTGCACGACCGGCACGACGAGTCCGCGCGGGGAGTCCGCCGCGAACGACAGGTGCACCGCGCCGAGCCGGACGATCTCGCCGGCCTCGACGTCGACCCGGGCGTTCAGCGCCGGGAACCGGGTCAGCCCGGCGACGACGATGCGGGCGAGCAGGGCGAGGTAGCCGATCCGCGCCGTGGGGACGGTCGCGGCCAGATCGTCCTTGAGGGTCCGCAGCCCGGTCGCGTCAACGTCCACCCAGGTCGTGGCCGCGGGGATCTCGCGGTGCGACTGAGACAGCTTGTCGGCGATGACCCTGCGGACGCCCGTCATCGGGATTCGCTCCTCGACCAGCCGCCCCGCGCCCTCGCCGCCCCCGCCGCCCCCGTTATCCACAGGCCGACCGTTCGTGACCTGCCCTTTTAGCACCATGGTGCCAAAAGGGCTGGTCGACGAACGGTCGGGGGGCATGGCCGAGGTGCCGCCCGAAGCTGGGGCGCCCGCCAGGGTGGGGGCGCCCGAAGCTGGGGCGCCCGCCGGGGTGGGGGCGCCTGCCTCGTGCGCTGATGCGCCAGCGCCAGCGCCCGAGGCGATGGCGTCCTCGACGTCGCGCTTGGTGATGATCCCGCCCGGGGCGCTCGGCCGGACCCGATTCAGGTCGACGCCGTGTTCAGCGGCGAGCCGCCGCACGAGCGGGGAGATGACCCGTACGGCGTCGCCGGGGCGCGACCCCGGTGCCGTTCCCTCGGCCCCCCGGGTCATGGCGCTCCGACCTGCGCTTGCTGGAGCTAGCGCGACCCGAGCCGGAGCGCCCGATTCGGCCGGTGCCGCGCGCTCGCGGGGTACCGCCCCGAACGCGAATTCCCGCTGCGACGCCGCGTGCGCCGCCTGGCCGGGCGTCAGCTCACCGCGCGCGGCGACCACCCGGCGGCGCCGGCCGCGCTTGGCCTCGGAGGTCCCGTACCCGATCAGCACGTTCCCCGACCCGGCCCGCTCCTCGGTCATCTTCTCCGCGACCCGCGGTTCCCGCTCGGACTCCGGCGTCCCGGACGGGACCAGCGCCGAACCGGAACCGGCCGGCGCGGCGACGTCGACGGTGAGGAAGGGTGCCCCGACGTCGATGACCTGGCCGGCCGCTCCGTGCAGCTCCGCGACCACCCCGGCGAACGGACAGGGCAGCTCCACCTGCGCCTTCGCCGTCTCGACGGTGGCGATGACCTGGTCCACGACCACGGTGTCGCCGACCGCGACGGCCCACGAGATCACCTCCGCCTCGGTCAGCCCCTCACCGAGGTCGGGCAGCAGAAACGTCTTGGCGGCCATCAGCGCGACCCGCCTCGCGCGCTCTCGACGTACCGCAAGTCCGGCTGGTCGTCCCACTGCAGCCGGGCGATCGCGTCCAGCACCCGCTCCACTCCGGGCAGGTGGACGTGCTCGAGTTTCGGTGGGGGATAAGGGATGTCGAGCCCCGCGACGCGCAGCACCGGGGCGGCCAACGCGTGGAAGGCCCGCTCCGAGACTCGCGCCGCGATCTCGGCGCCCACCCCGGCGAAGCCCTGGGCCTCCTGGACCACGACGCAGCGACCGGTCCGCCGGACGGACTCCACGACGGTGTCGTCGTCGTACGGGTTGATGGTGCGCAGGTCCACGACCTCCACCGACCAGCCCTCGTCGGTGGCCGCCTCGGCGGCCTCGAGGGCCACCGGCACCGACGGCCCGTACGCCACCAGCGTCACGTCGTCCCCCCTGCGCCGCACGACGGCGCGGCCGGGCGGGGTGAGGTCCTGGCGCACCGCCAGGTCCTTCAGATCCACCTCGGCCTTTGACCAGTAGAGCCGCTTGGGCTCCAGGAAGACCACCGGGTCGGGGTCGTCGATGGCGGCGCGGAGCAGGACGTAGGCGTCCTCGACGGTCGCCGGGGTGTAGACCCGCAGGCCGGGGGTGTGCGCGTAGTACGCCTCGGAGGAATCGCAGTGATGCTCCACCCCGCCGATGCCCCCGGCGTAGGGCACCCGGATCACCATCGGCAGGCTCAGCCGCCCCCGGGTGCGATTGCGCATCTTGGCCACGTGCGAGGTGATCTGCTCGAAGGCCGGGTAGGCGAACGCGTCGAACTGCATCTCCACGACCGGCCGCAACCCGGCCATGCACATCCCGATGGCGAACCCGACGATCCCGGACTCGGCCAGCGGGGTGTCGAAGCAGCGGTCCTCGCCGAGGTCGCGGGCGATCCCGTCGGTGATGCGGAAGACGCCGCCGGCCACGCCGACGTCCTCGCCGAAGACCGAGACCCGCTCGTCGGCGGCGAGTGCATCGCGCAGCGCCTGGTTCAACGCGGCGGCGAAGGTCACCTGCGCCATGTCAGTGCCCCTTCCGTACGTCGTGCGCTGCGGCCGTCCCCGCATCGATCCCCGTGCCCTCCGATTCGGCCGCGATCTCGGCCAGCACCTGGTCCCGCTGCTCGGTGAGCTGCGGCGTCATCGTCGCGTAGACATGGTCGAACATCGCCTCCGGCGCCACCGCGGGGTCTTCGTTCATGCGGTCCCGCAGCGTCGCGGCGGCCGTCTCGCCCTCGGCGCGGAAGCCCTCGATGGTGGCGTCGTCCAGGCGGTTCACCCCGCGCAGGTAGGCCTCCAACCGGACCACCGGATCCTTGTGGCTCCACTCCTCGACCTCGTCGGCGGTCCGGTAGCGGGTGGCGTCGTCGGCGTTGGTGTGCGCTTCCATCCGGTAGGTGTGCAATTCGACGAGCACCGGTCCCTTCCCGGCGCGCGCCCAGTCGACGGCCTTGCCGACCACGGCCAGCACGGCGAGCGCGTCGTTGCCGTCGACCTGCTCGCAGACCACGCCGTACCCGATCCCCTTGTACGCCAGGCTCGGTGCCGCCGTCTGCTTGGACAGCGGCACGGAGATGGCCCAGCCGTTGTTCTGGACGACGAAGACGACCGGCGCCTTGAACACGGCCGCGAAGTTCAGCGCCTCGTGGAAGTCGCCCTCGGACGTCGCGCCATCGCCGATGAACGCCAGCGCGATGCGGTCGCGACCCTGCCGCGCCTCGCCGTACGCGACCCCCGCCGCGTGCAGCAGCTGCGTCGACAGCGGGGTGCATTGCGGCGCGGTGAAGGTGGCCGCCGGGTCGTAGCCGCAGTGCTGGTCGCCGCGCAGCAGGGTGAGCACGTCGACGGGGTCGATCCCGCGCGACACGAGCGCGACCGAGTCGCGGTAGGTGGGGAAGAACCAGTCGTCGTCGCGCAGCACCTGCACCGAGCCCACCTGGCAGGCCTCCTGGCCGCGGGAGCTGGGGTAGACGGCGAGTCGACCCTGCTTGGTTAAAGCGGTCGCCTGAACATCGAACCTTCGCCCGATGACCATTCGGCGGTAGCACTCCAGCGCTGCGTCGTCCGAGGGTGCGGTGTAGTCGTCGGTGATCGGGGTGACCCGGACGCCGTGCTCGTCGAGGAATCGCACCGGTTCCGGGGCGGGGATGAGCCCGGCCTGGAACGGTGGGTGGGCCTCATCGTACGTCGTGTGCCGCGACGCCACCTGCGCCGCCGCCTTACGGGCCCGTGCATCGGCGGACTTCTTGGCTGGGGTCGCCTTCTTCGCGGGGGTGCTCGCCATCGAGACGCCTTCCTGTGCGGTCGGTGGTCACGATGGTGGCCCGAGTCGTACGCTCGGCTCAAGGCAAGCGGCCAACACGAGACGAACGGATCTCAAGAGCCCTGATGAGAAGCCAACCGTCCAGCCCGGTGACCCTGGACGCGACCGACCGTGCCATCGTCGCGGCCCTCGTCGCCGACGGGCGACTGTCGATGCGGGCGCTCGCGGAACGCCTGCACATCAGCCGGGCCAATGCTTATGCGCGGGTCGAGCGGTTGCAGGAATCAGGGGTGGTCACCGGGTTCACGGCGCGGGTGGCGCACGAGCGGGCGGGCCTGACGACCTCGGCGTACGTCTGTCTGTCCATCGCGCAGGACAGCTGGCGGGAAGTGCGGCAGGCCGTCGCCGCCGTGCCCTATGTGGAGCATGTGGCGCTGGTCGCCGCCGACTTCGACGTGCTGGTGCTGGTGCGGGCGCCGGATACGGCGACGCTACGGGATGTCGTGCTGGAGCGGCTGCAGTCGATCACCGGCGTGCGCGGATCGCGAACCTGGCTGGTCTTCGCGGACGAGGCGACCCCCGGCCCCTGGCGGACTCCGCCACCGGTCTGACCCGACGTCTCCCCCGACGACCATCGATGATCGACCTCGTGGCTACCCAACTCGGCCAAGGGGTGACACCGCAGGTCAGGGGCTCTCGCGGCCAGACTGTCCCGACGTGCCCGACATCGATGATCGTTGCTGGAGACGCGCCAGTGCGGCGCGAGACGGGGTCGGGGTCAGCTGACGTCGTTGGCGTTGTCCGGGGCGTGGCCGGTCGACTTGGTGTAGTACTTGGTCCACTGCCGGGTGGCCAGCATCCGGGCCAGGGCGATGACGGCGCCCGACGCGACGGCCCAAGCGATGGCCTCCCAGAGTTCGGTGTCCGGGTCCTCGGGGTTGGCCGGCGGGTCGCTGGCCATCACGGCCTTCCAACCCTTCTCGCTGATCTGCTTGGCCAGCGCCGCCGCACCGATGGCGGCCCCCGCGCCGACGAGCTTGAACACCTTGTCGCTCACGCCGAACTCCTCTCGCTGTGCTTCCGGGGACTCAGTCTGCCAGGGCGGATGGCCGCCCGCCCGCTACGGCGTACCTGCGTAATCCCCCGCGCACGCACGTGCGGACCGGCCGAGACGTGCGCTAGCCTGGCCGGACACGACAGGGGAGCGCACCAGCGCTGAGAGTGCGGGCCACCGCAGACCCTCGAACCTGATCCGGTTCACACCGGCGTAGGGAGTCGGGCTTCTCAGGGGTACGTCGTTCGCGACGGACGCCTCCCCCGTTCGGGATCCACGGGATGCCAACGGGAAAGGACCACCAGCATGACCACCTCCACGTTTACCCGCGACCGCGCCTTAGCGCGCGGCGGCCCCTTCGCCTGGCGCGCCGTCGACCTCGTCACCGCCGCGATCCTCGGCGTCGCGTTCGGCGTCGCCTTCCTCGGCTGGGATTACCTGCTCAACACGCCCTGGTCCACGCTGACCGCCGGCTTCCCGCCCGCCTCCTCGCTGGCCCTCGGCGTCTGGTTGCTGCCGGCGGTCGTCGGCGCCCTCGTCATCTGCCGGCCGGGCGCGGCGCTGTTCGTCGAGATGATCGCGGCGCTGCTCGAGTTCTGGCTCGGGAACCCGTGGGGCGCGGGCGTGCTCATCTCCGGGCTGCTGCAGGGCCTCGGCGTCGAGGTCGCGTTCGCGCTGTTCCGGTGGCGCGGCTGGCGGCTGCCGCACGCCGTCCTCGCCGGCGTGCTCGCCGCGGTCTTCGAGATCGTGCTCTACGAGTGGTGGAGCTACGCGGCCGAATACGCCTGGGGCTGGAAGATCGCCGTCCTGGCCTTCTCGGTGATCTCGGGGGCGCTGGTGGCCGGCGTGGGCGGACACTACCTGGTCCGCGCCCTGGCCCGGGCCGGTGCGCTGCGGTCCTTCCCACCCGGCGCCGAGTTGGCGGCCGCTCCGGAGGACCCGACGTACGACGCCTTCCCCGCGGCCCGCTGATTCCCATCGCCGCCCGCCCCGCCTCGGACGCGCCGACCGCCGGCCACCGCGCACACCCCGAGGCGCCCGCCCGGCTCACCACCCGCGGGCTCAGCTTCACCCCGCTGGGCGCGGCCGCGCCGGTGCTCGCTGGGCTCGATCTCGACATCGAGCCCGGCGAGAAGGTGCTGCTCGTCGGCGCCAGCGGGTCGGGCAAGTCGACCCTGCTGCGGGCGCTCGCCGGCGTGCTGGAGGAGATCGACCCCGGCGAGCTGCGCGGCGACGTCCTGGTCGACGGCCGCCCGGTCGTCGCCGGCGACGGCCGCGTCGCGCTGGCCGTCCAGGACCCCGCCGACGCCCGGGTCGCGGGGCGGGTCGGGCGGGACGTGGCGTTCGGCCCCGAAAACCTGGGGCTGCCGCGCGCCGAGATCCGCGACCGGGTCGAGTGGGCGTTGGCGGCGGTCGGCTTCCCGTACGGCCCGCAGCGCCGCACCGACGCCCTTTCCGGCGGGGAGGCGCAGCGGCTCGCGCTGGCCGGGGTGCTGGCGATGCGCCCCGGCGCGCTGCTGCTCGACGAGCCGACCGCGATGCTCGACGCCACGGCGGCGGCGACGGTGCGCGACGCCGTACGCCGAATCGTCCGCGAACACCCCTGCACCCTGGTCGTCGTCGAGCACCGGCTGGAGGGCTGGGTCGACGTCGTCGACCGGCTCGTCGTGCTGGGCGACGACGGACGCCTCGTCGCGGACGGGCCGATCGCCGCGGTGCTGGCCGACCGTGCCGAGGACCTGCTGGCCCGCGGCATCTGGGTGCCGGGCGCGGCCGGCCCCGAACCCGTCGACGTACCCACCGAACTCGTCGCACCGTTCGTCGAGCAGGCGCCGTGGGGCTGGGTGCTGCGCGCGGAACGGGTGTCGCTGGAGCGCCGGGCGCGGCAGGGGCTCTCGGTGGTACGTCGGGAGCCGCGCCGGACCCTGGCCCTCGACGGGGTAGACCTGACCTGCCATGCCGGGGCCGTCCAGGCGCTGAGCGGGCCCAGCGGGGCCGGCAAGTCGAGCCTGCTGAACCTGGTGGCGGGCTTGGACCGGCCCACGTCGGGGCGGGTCGTGGCCTGCGACGGACTTTCTCGCGGGGCCGGGACCGAACCGGCTGGGTGGACCTCGCCGCAGCTCGCCGAGCGGATCGGCTGGGTGCCGCAGCGGGCCGAGCTGACCGTCGTCGGGGCCAGCGTCGCCGCGTCGCTGCTGGCCACCGCGCGGGCGCTCGGACGCGAGGAGGCCTGGGCCCAGACCCGCGGGCGCGGCCTGCTCGATCTGCTCGGCCTGCTGCCCGCCGCCGGGCGCGACCCGCATCGACTCTCCGGGGGGGAGCTGCGCCGGCTCGCCGTGGCCAGCGGACTCGCGCACGGGCCGGGCGTCGCCGCGCTCGACGAGCCGACCGTCGGCCAGGACCGGCACACCTGGGCCGCGGTCGCGGGGCTGGTGGCTGCGGCGGCGCGGGCCGGTACGGCGGTCGCGGTGGCCACCCATGATCCGAGCCTGGCCGCACTCGCCGACGCGACCACCCTGCTGAGGGCCCCGGCCCCGGGCGGGTCCGGTAGGCCGGCCCCCGGAGGGGGGTTGGCGCGATGAGCGGGGTGCTGGCGCGGTGCGGGCCGCTGTCGCTGCTGGCGGCCTCGATGCTGCTGCTGGCCGGGGGCCTCAGCCTGTCGGGACTGCGGTCGGGGCTGGTGGCGTTCGGCGTACAGCTCCTCGTGGTGGTCCTGCTCGTCGGCCGCGGCGGGCGGATCCCGTGGTGGCGGTTGCTGCCCGGCGTCCTGGCGTTCGGCTCGGTGGCCTGGTCGAACTGGCTGCTCGCCTCGCCGCGGGCCGTCGATGCCGCGGTCGTGGCGGGCCTGCGGGTCGCGTACTTCGTGGTGCCGGGGATCGTGTTCGCTTCCTTCATCGACCCGTTCACGCTCGGGGACCACCTCGGGCAACGACTGCGGATGCCCGGCCGTCCGGTGCTTGCCACGGTCGCGGCGCTGCAGCGCCTCGACGCCTTCGGGGAGGACTGGGACACGCTGCAGCGGTCGCGACGGGCCCGGGGGCTGGGCCCGACCCGCTCCCCGATCTCCCAGTTCGGGCACTACTCCCGACTCACCTTCGCGCTGCTGGTCGACGCGATTCGGCAGGCCGGGCGGATGACAGTGGCGATGGAAGCGCGGGGCTACTCGGCGCCGGTGCGGACGGGGCGACGCCGTACCTGGTTGGAGCCCGCCCCCTGGACCCGCTGGGACACCCTGTTGCTCGTCGTCGCCGGGGCGCTCGCCGTGCTGCCGGCGCTGCTGACGACCCTGCTTCCGGCTTTGCTGCCGGCCCTGCAGCCGGCCCTGCAGCCGACCCTGCAGCCGGTTGCGCTCGTCGGGACGCGGTGAGCCGGGCCGCGGTGAGCCGGGCCGCGGTGAGCCGGGCCGCGGTGAGCCGGGCCGCGGTCCGCCCCGACCTGCCGTACTTATCCACAGGGTGACCGTTCGTCACCTGCGCTTTTAGCACCATGGTGCTAAAAGCGCAGGTCGTGAACGGTCGTGGTGGCCAGCCGTGTCGGCGCCCCCAGCCGAGGCGCGTGGAACGGCGACGCCCCGCCCCGGGGGGAACCCGGAGCGGGGCGTCGAGTCGTGCGGGGTCGGCGGGGGAGTCAGACCACCGGCCTGCGCAGGTCGTGGCCTCAGTAGATCGTCATGACCCCGGTGGCGATCTGGTTGACGTGCCCGCCCACGTAGACCACGTCGTCCGGCATGACCACCAGGTCGAGGACCGACGGGCGGCCGACCGCGGCGCCCTGGTAGATGCGCCACTTGCCGGTCTCGCCGTGCGCCGACAGCCAGTGCCCGAGGTTGGCGGCGCCGGATCCGGTCGCCGCGACCTCGAGCACGCCGCCGCCGGGGCCGAAGAACATCCGAGACTGGATCGTCTCCGCGTCCTTGCGGGCCCAGACGTAGACCTGCGGTTCGGTGTTCAACAGCATCGCGTAGCTGTGCAGCATCCGCGCGTCGAGGTGGGTCTTGGCGACGTCCTCGACGGTGTTGACGGGCAGCACGACCCCGGAACGGCCGGAGTCGATGACCATGACTTCGTCGCTGATCGCCGTCATCGGCAGGCCCACCAGCGAGGCGAGGATCTGCGGGCTGGACTTCAGCTTGCGCGCGAGACCGGCGCGCGCCCCGATCTGCCAGTTGTCCTTGCCGTAGGGCTGCACGGTGATCGGCTCCGTGTCCGGGCCGCCGGACAGGTAGAGCTCACTGCGGGGGTTGCCGAGCATCCCGTCGATGACGTGGGCCGCGCCGATCGCGGGGCTGCCGGCGAGGCGGCCCTGGCCGTGCGACGACACGTGCCTGATCTCCGCCCGCTGGCCGTCGACACTGAGGATGAACACCGTCTCCATGGTGAGCTGGAGCGCGATGGAGACCATGTCCTCTTCGCGGACGTCGGCGGCATTGTCGAAGACGGCAATCGCGTTCCCGGAGAAGGGGTCGTGGCTCTCGGCGAACACGTTGACGAGGCGGTAGGTGAGGTCCATTCCCGCAGCCTATTGCCCCGGCGGCCGTTCCGGCGTGGCAACGAGGAGGCGGCCTGCGCGGGCTCAGGCGACGTTGCGGATCCGCGCCGCGCGGACGTCCGCGACAAAGTCCGGTTCGCGGCTGCCCACCCCCAGCAGCGCCTCGATCGCAGCGGCACACCGCGGCACGGCCGCCCCGTCGCCATAGGGATTCACGGCAGTCGCCATCGCCCGGTACGCCGCGGGTTCGTCGAGCAGCCGGCGCAGCTCGGCGTACACGCCCTCCTCCGCCGTACCCACCAGCCGCGCCGTACCGGCGGCGACCGCCTCGGGCCGCTCGGTCGTGTCCCGAGTGACCAGCACGGGTTTGCCCAGGCCGGGACCCTCCTCCTGCAACCCACCCGAGTCGGTGACCACCAGACCGCACCGGGCCAGCTCCCCGACGAAGGTCAGGTAGTCCAGCGGCTCGCGCACGTCGACGTTCCCGAGGCCGGCCAGTTCGGGCAGGACGGCACGGCGGACGGCGGGGTTGAGATGCAGCGGGACGACGAACGTCACATCCGGGCTCTCGACGGCCACCCGGCGCAGCGCCCGAGCGATGCCGACCATCGTCGCGCCGAGGTTCTCACGGCGGTGCAGCGTGACCAGCACGCGCCGCCGTTCGACCGGCACGGCCGGGAGGCGGCCGACGACGTCCTGCAGGGCGTCGATGACGGTGTTGCCGGTGACGACGATCCGCTGCGCCGGGATGTTCTCGGCGAGCAGGGCGGCCCGGTTGCCCTCGGTCGGGGCCAGGTGCAGCGCGGCGAGGCGCCCGATGAGCTGCCGGTTCGCCTCCTCCGGGAAGGGGGAGCCCAGGTCGTGCGTGCGCAGCCCGGCCTCTAGGTGCACGACCGGGATGCCGGCGTAGAACGCCGCCTGCGCCGCCGCGTTCGCCGTCGAGGTGTCGCCGTGGACGACAACCGCGTCGGGGCGCTGCTCCTGCAGGATCGGGGTCAGCCGCAGCAGGGTCTTGGCCACGATCGACTCGATGCCCTGGCCGGGTTCGAACAGCTCCAGGTCGTGCTCCGGGACAATCCCGAAGACGTCGTTGACCTGCGTCAACATCTCCCGGTGCTGACCGGTGACGCAGACGCTCACCCGGACGGCGCCGCGCCGGCGCAGCCCCAACACCAGCGGCGCGGTCTTGATCGCCTCGGGCCGGTGCCGTAGACGAGCATGACGTGCGGCCGGGCGTCGGGTGCGCCGCGCGTTGCGGGGCTCACTGGTCCACCATCCTCGTGTTGTCGGTCTCGCGGGTGCGGGTTGCGCCGGTACGCCGTCCGCCGGTACGCCGTGCGCGGGCGCGCCGACCACCGATGGCGATGCGCACCATCAGATACATCGACACCGCGAAGAGGATGATGACCCCGATCGACCCCAGGTAGCGGTGCCCCAGGTCGAAGCCCGACTGGCCCTGCCACCGCCAGAGCACCACGAGCAGGGCCAGGCGCAGCTGGTTCGCCAGGGTCGCCACCAGCAGCGCGGCACCGGTCCCGGCCGCGATCCGCCAGGCCGGGCTGCGCCGCAGGCCCGCGAACAACGCGGCCCCCAGGAGGCACAGCGGGGCGAGCAGCACGACCGTCGAGCAGAGCATCGTCAGCTGCATGCCGAGCAGCCGGTCGGTGCCGATCCCGGTCCAGACGACGTCCCCGGCCGCACCGGTACCTGGCCCGAAGACCAGCCGCAGCGCAATCGCGGTCCACCGCGACTCGGCGGGCGTGAGGGCATCCCAGGCCAGCAGGAGAGCCCCCGCGGCGGCCGCCAGCGCCGCGGCGGTGCCGAGCCGGGCGGCTCGCGTCAGCCGGCGCCCCGGGGCGGTCGTGGGGGCTTGGGCCACCGCAGCAGACGTGGCCGTCGATGTGGCGGTCGGTGCCGTGGTCGATGCCGTGCTCATGGGGTGGCTCCGCTCAGCACGAGGGTCGGTGCGGTGGTCGGTTCGGGCGTGGCGGGGGTGGCGTCGCCGAGGCGGGCGGTCTTCTCCCAACCGGTGCGGCCCTGCAGCAGTCGGCGCACGGCGGACACGACGTACAGCTGGGGCAGGTACGAATACAGCCAGTAGGCGAGCCCGTAGCCCAGCGACCGCAGCGGACCGAACCCGCGCTGCCGGCCGTAGATGACGCCCCACGACGCGAACGGCGCGATCCCGGTGAGCAGCACGAGCGGCAGCACCCAGGCGGCGTTCGCCAGGACCCCGAGCAGGTCAGGGCTGGCCTGCAGCCCGAACCAGAGCACGCCGAGGCCCACCAGCGGCCAGACGATCATGCCGAGCAACTCTTGGAAGGGGGTGGACAGGAAGTACGCCATCTCCAGCGTGCCGGCGGGCGTGATGTGCGGGCTGACGGCGACCTGGCGCAGGTAGCGGACGCACTGCATGCCGCCCTGGCACCAGCGGGTCCGCTGCCGGATCAGGGCGCGCGGGGTCAGCACGGCCTCCTGGCTGACGATCGCGTCGTGCAGATAGCGGGTCTGCCAGCCCACGAGCATCATGTGCAGGCTCAGTTCGTAGTCCTCCAGGAGCGAACCGTGCCAAGGGTTCTCGGCCTGCGCGCCGATCGCGTCGAGCGCCGCCAGCCGGCTGAATTGGCCGTTCCCGCCGAGTCCCACGGAGAGGGTGTGGCCGCGCAGCACCTGCATCGCGGCGATCGTGGTGCGGAACTCCGCATCCTGCAGGTCGCGCAGCAACCGGCCGAACCGGGAGGTGCCCGCCGGTGCGGCGAACATCTGGACCTGGCACTGGGCGGCGCCCACGGCCGGATCGGCGAAGGCCGCCGCGGCGTAGAGCAGCGCGTCCGGGGCCAGCACGCCGTCCGCGTCGACGACGCCGACGACGATCCGGTTCCGGTCGTGCGCGGCTCCGTTCGGGTCGGCGGCGAGCCAGTCCGACAGGGCCCGGTACGCCGCGTTGAGCGCGTCGCCCTTGCCGGTCTGGGCGTCCGGGCGCGTCCGGCGGACGAGGTGGACGTGGGTGTCGGTGGCCGCCACCGCCGCCACGATGGCGGCGGTGGCGTCGTCGCTGGCGTCGTCGATCACCCACACGTGGGCGCCCGCGAAGCTCGCCCGCAACCGGGCCAGCGATTCGCCGATCACGGCCTGCTCGTTGCGGCACGGCACGAAGAAGTGCCACTCGTAGCCGTTCTCGTCCCCGGTCGGGCCGGGCCGGCGCCGCAGGAACGGCACCAGGATCAGCACGACGTACAGCAGGAACGAGGTGAGCAGGACGAACGCGAGGGCCTGCAGGTAGGTGAACGCGACCATGACGGTGTTCCTTCTCAGGCGGCCCGGCGGCGCTTGACCAGGCCGAGGGCGAGCAGGCCCGCGCCGATCAGCGCGAACCCGAGCAGGGCCAGCACGAGGATCCCCGCGCCCGTGTGGGGGAGCAGGCTCGCGCCGCCCGCTGCGACGCCGGCGCCGCCGGCGAGGGTCGGGGTGGAGCTGGGGAAGCCGCCGGAGTACATCAGCGCACGGCCCCCGAACGGCGCCGCAGCACCAGCACGCCACCGAGCAGGGCGAGCGCCGCGGCGCCCCCCGCCAGCTTCGGGTCGGCCAGCGGGATCGGCTCGGTCGGGGCCGCGTCGTTGACCTTGCCGCAGGTCACGACGCCGAGCGCGACGTCGCCGGTGATCGCGGCGGAGAGCATCTTCTTCGGCACGTTGTAGTAGGTGTGCATGCCGACGACCCGCAACTGGCCGTTCGCGAGCCGGGTCTGCTCGTTCCAGACGACCTTCATCTCCCAGTTGGAGGTGGGTGCGGTGGTGCCGAACGGCGTTGCGCCGCTGAAGTAGACGGTCGTGCCCGGGGCGGGCGTGGGGCCGATTCCGACGGGCACCGACGCGTTGATCTGCACCGAGCCGGTGGGCGTGCCGGTGCCGTCGCTGAGGCACTGGGCGCGCAGCACGCTGGTGCTCGCCGAATAGGTCTGGGCGCCGGTCGTCCCCGTGACGGGGGCGTGCAGCGTGACGGAGGCGCGGGAGTGGTACGCCGAGTCGGCGTAGGACTGGGCCTCGACGTACTGCAGCCCTGTCGAGATGTTGGCGCGCCCGCTGCCGGTGAGCCCGATCGCGCCCACCCCGGCGCTGGCCACCGGGTTGGTCACGCTGTCCGCCGTGGCCGGGGTGCCGATGCTCGAATAGGGCGTGGTCTGCACGCTGCCGGCCCAGCCCTGGGCGGAGGCGGCGCCGGGACCGTCCGCGGCGACCGCGACGGGTGCCGCGGCCAGCGCGGCGACGGTGCCTGCGGCCGTGGCGGCCAGCAGGCGGGTGATGCGGTGATTCACGGGAGTACTCCTCGTCTCGGCCCGGTCTCCCGGGCGATGGGTCACCGTTTCGCTGTCGGGGCGTGCGTGGGCAGGGCGGGGCCCCCGCGGGCATGCCGAAGACGGCACCCACCGGGCTGTGGGCACGAAGAACGGTGCTGGTCCGGGTGCTCTCGGAGACCGACGAGCACACCGGGCCACGCGCGCCTCGCGATCGGCGCGGGCGGCGCTGGTGATGCGGTGAGTTCAGACCGACGCGACGGGCCGGGACGGGATCGGCGCGGTGGACCCGCGCCGCGCGCGGCTGCCGGGAAAGGGGCGGGCCAGGCGGGCGGTCGGGGGCGTCGCGGCGGCGGTCAGGTCAGGCGGACGAGGGCCTGGCGACGGTACGCCGGAGCGGGCGCGCGAACTGAATCGCGCGGAACGTCACAGTATTTCCCCATGAAGCCGGACATGCTTCCCCCAAGCATCGATTTGGCATTTCCCCACACCGGATCTCGCGCCGAGATGCGAAGGTCGAATCCCCATTCGCCTCGATCCGTCCCGGCTGTGCGTGGTGCCCCGGCCGGGTCGGAATCGATGATTCGCTCTCGCGACCAATCCGATTACTCCACAGTAGCTTGGACGACCGTCCTGGACAATGGCCGGGCGTTCAGCTGAGATGCAACGGCCGACTGCGCACAACGCAACGAGGCGCGACACCGGATCCCCATCCGGTGTCGCGCCTCGTCAGTGTCGCTGGAGGCCATCCCCACGGCCCCGCGAATTTTTCCCCGAGAACCGCGGCGCGCTCTCCCCAGATGCGCCGCGGGTGGTGCTTCCCCAGAGTCCGCCACTCGTTCCCCAACGAGGGGCGGACGTCCTATTTCCCCACTTGAACTGCGCGGGCCCGAGCCGGACTCGCGAAGTTCGGTTGTGTTCACGGAGGGTTTCCCCTGGCCGTGACTCAATACTCGGACGAGCGTCCCAGTCTGTCCACCCAAGGTTCTCCCAAGTGTGTCAAGGCCAAGTAAAGGCATTGATGTTGAAAGTTCAATCGCGTCGCACGAGAACGGAATTGCGGTCAACTTAGCGTTGCGCGGAACTTAACGAAGGGCCCTTCGCCGGGGCAGAATCGCGCCTCAGGGCTGCCGGGTGGGCATTTCGCGGACGGTCAGGATCTGCTCGGAGCGCCCGACCGCGCCCCGCTCGTCGTACAGCTTCGACGACGTCAACCCCACGCCCGTCTCCCCGAAGACCACCTCGGTGTCGAAACCGACCCAGCCCGACCGCGGCGTACGGAACAGGTGGATCGTCAGATCGGTGTTGGGGAACATCCACTCGGCCGGATGAGCCCGGGTGGCGATCCCATTGGCGGTGTCCACCAGGGCGATGAAGCGGGCCACGTCGCTGGCGGCCTCGCCCGCGACCAGCTCGGTGTCGCTGCGGATCCAGGCGGTGCCGCTGCCCGGCTGACTGCCCGGAACGGTGCGGAAGTCGAGGGAGGCGATGAAGCCCCCGCCCCACAGCCGCGAGCCCGTCCACGGCTGCATCGAGTCCGGCTCCGGCAGCGGATCCCAGAAACCGCCGGCGACCTGCGCCGTGTCCTGGCGGGACAGCCGCCAACCGGTGGCCCGCACCACCTCCCGGTCCAGGATCGTCATGGTGGCCTCGACGAGTTCGATGGTCCGGCCGGGACGCAGGGTGCGCACCCGAATCGTCGAGGGCGCGGCGGGGATGAGGCCGAGGATCTCATAGGTCACCCGGGACAGCTGCAGGTCAGGGCGGGGGTCATGGGTCTCGATGACGTGCGCGAGCAGACCGGCGACAGGGGCCATGTGCTGCTCGTAGGGGTACCACGCGCCCTGGGCCCGCAGGGTCGGCTGGAACACCTCGGCACCGAGCGGGAGATAGTACGCCGGGGTCACGGCGTCGAGTTCGGGCAGATCGCGCGGATCGAACTGGCTCACCCGGCTCACGATGCCAGAGGCGAGGCACGGGCGCCCGGCCCTCGCGCTCCGTGCGTCAGTCGGGGCGCAGCACCGGGTTGTAGCGCAGCGAGTTCGGCCGACAGTGACACTCGATGGCGATCCGGATCGACGGCGCGATGGCGCCCTGGGCGCGCAGCCGCTGCAGCTCCGGGACGACGCGATCGCGCAGATTCCACGGGTCGATGGTGTTCAGGTAGATCTTGGTGCCCCCCTCGAACCCGGCCAGCGTGGACACCCGCCACTTCACCCCGACGTGCCACGGCATCGGCAGGTCCAGGTCCGGCGGCT
>JAIUNK010000053.1 GCA_020161845.1 Actinomycetota bacterium | reverse complement strand
CCGGCGAGACCCTGCACCGGGGTCGGGCCGGTCGGCTCCTGAAACTCGCCAAGGCGCTGACCATCGGCGGCGCCGCGCTGACCGTCGTGGGCGGGCGCTGGCGCCCGAGCGCGGTGGCCGCCGGCTTGGCGTTGGCGACCGCGTCGGCGCTGACCCGGTTCGGCGTGGTCGAGGCCGGGATGGAGTCGGCCAAGGACCCCCGCTACACCGTCGTCCCGCAGAAGCAACGGCTCGCGGCCCGGCGCGCCCAGGCCGCGATCGATGCCGCCAGCGAGATCACCGGCCTGCCGTCGGCACAGGCGCTGGCCGAGCAGGCCTAGCGCCGGGGAGCGAGCTCCAACAGTCGCTCTCGTCGGGGAGTGCGACATCTCATCGACAGTTCGCGAGCGGCCGCCTCAGGCCTTCGCGGGCGCGTTGTTCCGGCCGGTCAGGTACATGCTCCCCCTGACGGCAGCGCGCGCCTTCATACCCACATAGAGCTCGAAGCGCCACACATCACGCCTGGTTCCTGCCCCGAACGCAAAATCGTTGGCCGGGACCACAGCAGCGCCCCAACGCATCTTCGAGACGTTGACCCCTGGGGAGAAATTGGCCCAGCGATCGCCCCGGGCGTGGGCCAACTGTAGGGCCTCCGCCTGCAGATGGGTCACAGGACCAAGTTCCCAGTGCTCTCCGAGCAATCCGGAGGAATGCACGTAGATCGTGCGCGGTGCATGCAACAGAAGCTGCGCTGCCACCGTCGCCCCATCAAGCCGCAGTTCGAGCAAGCTGGCCCGACCCCGCTCGCCCAGCTGCGGCAAGAGCGCGCGCATGCTGGCCTGCTCGCTGGGGTGCGAGAAGTTGTCGATGTGCCGCACCCCCGCCGCATGTTCGGCCCGCCTCAAGTGCAGGTCGAGGAAGCGGTCCACCGCGGCTACGTCCAGCGTCTGACCGTGCGCGCCGAACTCGACCACGGCCACCTCGTAGCGGCTCTTGGCCAGACGGTTGCGGGACCGGCGCATACTTTCCTTGATATTCCGCCCCATCCGCGAGCGGGTGGCCTCCCAGGTATCCGCGAAACTGACGACACAGGACGGACGGGTGGCCAGGTGGTGGAAGAAGGCGTGCTCGTGGCCGGTGTCATAGGCCCATTCGGACTCGAACCAACCGTCCGCGATGGGAATCGACAACTCCGCCCAGTCGCACAGATGACTGAGTTCGCCGGTGAGCAATTCCGCAATCAGTGCTCGGAGCACCGGCCGAGCATGGCCTGGCCAGGTGAGCACCTGCGGCAACTCCAGGTTTCGGCCTCCCGGGCCCGCCCCCGCAAGCATCATGCGCGTAGCGATCGTGCGTCCGCGGACGGCGTACGTCTGGCGATGCAGGGGCGCCACCCCGACCAGCCTCGTCCCGTCCCGGATCAGGACAACCATGCACAAATCCGGTCGCGACCAGGCAGAACACCAGGCCAACGGCCACTCAGGCGCGCAGAACGGGTTCGCCAACCCCTCTTGGGCCGCGAACAGCTCGTCCCATGCGTCGAGCTCCTCCTTCGTCACTTCGTCCAGCCGACGGACTGAAAAATCCACAGCTCCCCCTCAGAAACCACCAGAAGCCACGGTAGACGCTTCCCAAGCGGGACGTGTGGCGAGTCTTGCTATTCCCCTGGTCGGGTCAGCGGACGCCGTAGCCGACCAGGCCGAGCGAGCGATCGACACGGTGCTCGGAGACCCGGATACCCGCCGCTTCATTACCGCCGATCGTCATGAGCGTGCCGTCCTTGAGCTGAAGTACATAGTTCGTGTGCTGCCCGAACGGCGACGGCTCGGCGTAGACGGCGATGTCGCCGAGCTTGGGCGCATACCCCGAACTCGCCGACCGCCAGGTCCCCGCCTGCTGCAGCGCCTCTTGCATGGTGAACACGCCGGGGATCAGCCAGCCGCCGGAATGGGGGTTGACCAGCGGCGCGCCGGCCTCCTTCGCGACCCAGCTGACGAAATCGGCGCACCACGGCTCCTCGATGCCCTGCGCGTACGTCGTGCCGGGCCGGTTCGCGGCGTACTCCGCCCGCACGACCCGCACAAGCGCCCGCTGCCGCGGTGTGGTCGCGGCGGCGTCGAGGTCGGGGAAGGTACGTCGGGTGCCGGCGCCAGTCAGGTCCGCTCCGCCGGAACCGGTCGGGCCCGAGCCGGGGACCAGCGCACATCCCGCCACGCCGGTCCCGACCGCCCCCAGGGTCAGCACGGCGCTGAGCGTCACCCGCAGCACGGGCGCGATCCGTGCGGCGGTCATGGCTCGCCGCGCGCCACGACGTACGGTCATGCCCCATCGTGACACCAGCGGGCAGCCGGCGGCGGGCAGCCGGCGACGGGCAGCCCGCGGCGGCGCCACCCGCGCCGCGCCGCGTCAGGGAGCCAGCCGCTTGGTCGACTCTCGCGGGATCAGCGTGGGCAGCGCGCGCCGGATCGGCTCACCCCGGACGTCGGACCCGGTGGCCAGCTCCAAGGCGGTCGCCGCGATGCTGTCGAACGCGGTGCGGACGCTGGTCAACGGCACCGGCAGCTGGGCCACCAGCGGGATGTCGTTGTAGCCGACGATCGAGATGTCGCGGCCCGGAACGTACCCGAGCAGCCGGGCCGCCGTCTGGACGCCGATCGCCAGGTTGTCGTTCGCCGCGAAGATCGCGGTCGGCCGCTGCGGCAGTTCCAGCAGGTGGCGCCCGGCGTCGATCCCGTCCGATACGCCATAGCCGACGCTGCACGACAGCGCGGGATCGGGCTCGATTCCCGCCTCGCGCAGCGCCCGCTCGGCGCCGGCCCGTCGATCCCGACCGGTGGAGGTGTACGCGGGACCGTTGAGCAGCCCGATCCGGCGGTGGCCGAGGTCGATGAGGTGGCGCACCGCCAGAAAGCCTCCCGCGTCGTCGTCGCCGACCGATGACGGGCTGACCCCGTCGCTGCGCAGGACCAGGGCGTGAGGGATCCGCCGGCGACGCAGCGATGCCGGCAGCGTGTCGTCGAGGCGCGCGGTGGCCAGAATCACCGTGTCGACCCCGCGGTCGAGCAGCGTCTCGGTGGCCCGCGTCTCCTCCTGTGGGTCGTCGCCGCAGGTGGCGACCAGCGCGAAATGCCGGCGGGCCCGCGCCGCGCGCTCGATGGCCTCGAACATCAGGGCCATCACCGTGTCGGTGAGCCGCGGGACCAGCACCCCCAGCGTGCCGGTCTCGCCGCGCCGCAGGCTGGAGGCGACCGCGTTGCGTCGGTAGCCCAGTTCGTCGGCCGCCAGCCGCACGCGCGTGGCCGCCGAGGACGTCGAGGGCCGGTTGCGTTCGTCCAGGACCCGGCTCGCCGTCGACACGCTCACGCCCGCCGCCTGGGCGACGTCCTTGAGAGTGACCCCGCGGCCCTGGTCGTCATGGCTGATCACGCTGCCTCCTTCGATGGGCCCAGTCTAGGAACCACACCCCAGCGGCACCGCGCCCCTTGACAGCCGAGCGCGGCGTACGGCAGGATGCAATCGTTCCCGCAAACGTTCCCGCGATCGTTTCTACTCAGCTGAGGAGCTGCTATGACCCTCGACCTCCGTGGCCTCAACCCCGCTCCAGTGACCCCCTTCACGACGGACGGCGAGGTCGACTACGCGGCCATCGCGCGCCTCGGCGGATGGCTGGGCTCGATCGACGGGGTCAAGTCGCTGGTGGTGCTCGGGCATGCCGGCGAGGGCACCTTCCTCACCGAGAAGGAGCAGCTCGACGTCATCCGCGCCTTCGTCGACTCGACCGAGGGTCGGATCCCGGTCATCGCCGGCATCACGAAGGAGGGCAATAAGACCGCCGCGCTGGAGGCCAAGGACGCCGTGGCCGCCGGAGCGACGGCCGGCCTGGTCTACCCTTCGCACGGCTGGCTCCGGTTCGGCTACCAGCCGGGCGCCCCGCAGACCCGCTACCGCGACATCTACGAGGAGAGCGGCCTGCCGCTGATCCTGTTCCAGTACCCGGACAACACCAAGGCGACCTACGACCTGCCCACCCAGCTGGAGATCGCCGGCCAGGAGGGCGTCTTCGCCACCAAGAACGGCGTCCGCAACATGCGCCGTTGGTACACCGAGATTCCGGCCCTGCGCCGCGCCTACCCGGACCTGCAGATCCTGTCCTGCCACGACGAATACCTGCTGCCGACGATGTTCGACGTCGACGGGCTGCTGGTCGGCTACGGCAACATCGCGCCCGAGCCGCTTATCGAGCTCATCGCGGCGGGCAAGGCGCGCGACTACGCCGCGGCGCACGCGATCCACGAGCGCCTGCTCCCGGTGACCCAGAACGTCTACCACCGGGGCTCGCACATGGAGGGCACGGTGGCCCTGAAGTGGGGCCTGGTGCACCGCGGGATCCTGGAGCACGCCACCGCGCGGACCCCGCTGCTGCCGTTGCCGTCCGGTGCCGACGCCGAGATCGCCGAGGCGTTCCGCGCGTCCGGTCTCGGCCGGGTCGACAGCTGACCGATCCCCGGATCCGAGGAGCTCAACGATGAGTGACCACGTGGACCACGCCGTCCGCTCGACCACCACGACCGCCCCCCGGCGGCGCGGCGTCATCGGCATGCTCGCCCTGATGGGGCCGGCCTTCGTGGCGGGCGCCTGGCAGTTCGGCCCGGGCAACCTCACCACGGCCGTGCAGGCCGGCAGCGGCTATCGCTATGCCCTGATCTGGGTGATCGTCGTGTCGACGATCCTGATGATCTTCCTGACCGACATGAGTGTGCGGCTGGGCATCCGCTCCCCCATCTCGCTGATCTCCTCGATCAAGGAGGAACTCGGCACCTGGGTGGGTGTGCTGGCCGGAATCGGGGTCTTCCTGATCACGCTGTGCTTCAGCGTCGGCAACGCCGTCGGCTCCGGGCTGGGGATGGCGCTGCTGGTCGGCGGCAATCCGGTGATGTGGAGCGTGGTCATGACCATCGGGGTCGCCGCGCTGTTCCTCGCTCGGAACGTCTACCGAGCCATCGAACGGCTGCTGGTCGGGGTCGTCGCCATGATGGCCATCGCCTTCGTCGCGAGCGCCTTCGCGGCCCGGCCGGACTGGGGTAGTGCCGCGGCGGGGCTGGTGCCCACGGTGCCCGATGGGTCCACCCTGCTCATCATCGCTCTGGTGGGCACCAACCTCTCGGTGAACGCCGCGTTCTACACCTCCTACGGCACCCGGGAGCACGACCGCACCGAGGCGGAGTACCGGGACCTCACGGTCGCCGACACGATCCCGGGCATCATCGCGCCCGGCGTCATGACCGCGCTGGTCATCGCCGTCGCGGCGGCCGCCCTCGGAGCACGCGGGAAGCCGGTGGACTCGATCGTCGGGCTGGCCCGCGTCTTCGAGCCGCTGGCCGGGCCCGTGGGCGCCAAGATCTTCGCCCTGGGTTTCATGGGCGCGGCCTTCTCCTCCATGGTGGCGAACGCGACCGCCGGGGGCACCATGCTCTCGGACGGGCTGGGCCGCGGCGCGACGGCCGCGTCCCGCACCGCCAAGCTGATCTCCGCAGTCATCCTGGCCTTCGGTCTTGCGGTGACGCTGGCGTTCCAGAGCTCGCCGGTGCAGCTCATCGTCATCGCGCAGGCCATGACGGTCTTCGTGGCCCCGATCCTGGCGACGCTCATCATCGTGATGGCCAACCGGCGGCGCTTGATGGGCAGCCTGACCAACACGTGGTGGCAGAACCTGTTCGGCCTCGTGGCCCTGGCCTCGGTGGTCCTGTTGTCGGGGCGGCTGTTCGTCACCCTGTTCCTGTCCTGATCGCCGGGCCTTGCCTGCCGAGGGAGTTCCCCCCGGCAGGCAAGGCCCGATCAGCGGTGCAGCGTGAGGCGGGGGGCGCCGGGCTCGGCCGGTACGACGTGACCGATCACCGGTGAGCCGGGGATCTCCCCCACGATGAGCAAGCCGCCCGAGGTCTGCGCGTCGGCCAGGACGAGCAGATCCTCCTCGGTGACCCCCGGCCCGGCGGCCAGCTGCGGTCGGACCCAATCCAGGTTGCGGCGCGAACCGCCCGGAACAAAGCCGTCCCGGTAGGCCTGCCGGGCGCCGTCCAGGACGGGGACCGCCCCCACCTCCAGCACCGCCGCGGTGCCCGAGGCCCGCATCATCTTGAACAGATGCCCCAGCAGCCCGAACCCGGTGACGTCGGTGCAGGCGCGCACGCCCGCCGCCAACGCGGCCTCGGCGGCCCGCGCGTTCAGCGCGGTCATCGAGGCCACGGCCTGCTCGAAGACCTCCCCGGTCGCCTTGTGCCGATTGTTCAGCAAGCCCACGCCGAGCGGCTTGGTCAGTGTCAAGGGCAGCCCGGGGCGCGCGGCGTCGTTGCGCAGCAACCGATCCGGATCGGCCAGCCCGGTGACCGCCATCCCATACAGCGGCTCGGGTGCCGTGATCGAGTGCCCGCCGGCCAGCGGGCAGCCGGCGTCGCGGGTCGCGTCGAGGCCGCCCCGCAGCACCTCACGCAGCAGTTCGTCCGGCAGCTCGGCGACCGGCCACCCGACGAGGTTGATGGCGGCGATGGGACGCCCACCCATCGCATAGACGTCCGAGAGCGCGTTGGCCCCGGCGATCCGCCCCCACGCGTAGGGGTCGTCGATCATCGGCGTGAAGAAGTCCGCGGTCGACAGGATCGCGGTAGCGGTGCCGGTGCCGCGGGTGTCGATCCGTACGGCGCACGCATCGTCGCCGTCGTCGAGGCCCACCAGCAGATCCGGGTGGTCCAGACCGCGCAGATCGCGGACCAGGTCCTCCAGTTGCCCCGCGGGCAGCTTGCAGGCGCACCCACCGCCCGCGGCGTACTGCGTCAGCCGGACCCGATCTCGCATGCCGCCGAGGTTAGCCGTCGGACGCCCGCATCGCCCCGGCAACCCCGCTCGGCTAACCTGCGCGGTGGAGGCGTCTGGGTTCCTGGTGGGCCCCCCGGTCTTCAACACCGGTGAGGCCGAGCATCTCGGTCTGGCAGGTTCGATTCCTGTCCGCCTCCGCCAGCAGGTCCACCCCCAGCGCACTGACCGGGTCGACCGGCACGACCGGCACGACCGGCACGACCGGCACGACCGGCACGACCGGCTCGACCGGATCGGCCGGATCGCAGGCCAGCGTCAGCGCGAGCGAGTCGGCGGCGGTGCCCACGTGATGACCGAGCGTGCGCAACGGGGGGGTGATGAGGTGCTGATAGCGGCCCCCCACGTGAACGACCAGCCGCGGCAGCGCCGCGATCAGCCGCTCCGCCAACCGGGTCGTGGGCAGGAGATCCTGCGGACGCGGCACGGCCAGCACCACATGACGCGCCCGGCAGGTCCGGACCGCTCCCACCCAGTCGGCGTCCCGCAGTCGGCCGCCCAAGAACGCCGAGCCGGTTCCGGCCCGGGCCAGCAATCCGGCGAACGCCAGCATCCCCAGGTCCTGCACCACACCGAGGGCCACACCGATCAACGCCCGCGGCGCCCCGGGGGCAACGGCGCGCAACGCGTCGTCGTACTCCGTGAGCAGCCGCCCCCGGGCCAGGTCCAACGCGAGGTGCATCCCCGCCGCGCCCAGCTCGCCGGCCGCGCTCGCGCCGTCCAGATGGCTGACCGCGGGCAGCAGCCAGTCGTCGGCGACCAGGTCGGCGCCGTGGCATTCCCAGGCGGCGTCGAGCACCTCGCCGAGCGTGGCGACATCCAGATCCGCCGCGGCGGACATGAACGTCACCGTCAGGTCGTCCCGCGGCCGGGCCAACACCGGCTCGCGTGGGGGCGGCGCCACGGGACCTCGCCGCGCGCGCCCGTTGGCCTCCGCGGCGGCCTCGGCGGGGCCCCACCCGACGTCCAACAGCGAGGCCATCGCGCCCAGCGCACGCAGATCGTTGTCGTGATAGCCCCGGTGGCCGGACTCCGCCCGGCGGGGTGCAAACAGCCCGTAAGTACCCTCCCAGTCCCGAATGGTGTCCTCATCCAGTCCGGTCAGATCGGCGGCAGCGGCGATCGAATACATCCAACTCCTCGCGGTCCTGCGCCACCACGAGCACGGCCGTGGCCCCCTGGCGCACACCTGTGTTCTCCCCGGGGCCTGCCGACACCCGTCGACGACGATCCATCCGCCGACCGCCGGGCCGTCTCGACAACCCCAGGCCAGCAGGATGCGCCCGGTCCGCCCAGATATGCAATCCGGCTGAGCGGCAACGGGTCACGGGTGCGCGGCCGGCCAACCGTCCCGATTCAGCGCCCGGCACCGCTGCAGCCAGGCCGGCCCCACGCTGCCGAACGGCTCGGAGCCGGCGCAGACCTCGGCGAAGAGCCGATCGGCGGTCGCCCTGGTGGTCGCGACCAATTCGGACGGATACCCGAATCGGACCTGGTGGTCGGCGAACTCGTCCTCGTCGTCGATGTAGCACTCGCCCGTGAACCGGCGCACCACGTCCAGATCCAGGTCGGCGCACCGCATCCGCAGGCCGGCCCCCCGTGCCGTCTGCACCGCCTGCCAGGTCGGGGGGTCCGTCAGATCGACATAAGTGCCGGCCCCGAGCGGCCCGCCCGGTTCGTTGAAGGTCGCAATCCAGGCGCCGGCGGCGGGGACGAGGGTCACCCAGTGCACGCCGGGCTCGATGGTGCGCCCGATCCGGCGGCAGACGTCGCCGGGGCGCCCACCCAGCCACAGACCGTGGGCGTCGGTGCCGAGGACGATCAGGTCGTACTCCCAGTGCGGGCTCCCGTCGTACTTCGTGAACCGCAGCTCCACGGGCGTCCCCACCGCCGGTTCGCTACTCAGGGGGCCACTCACGGACTCACCTCTCCTCCCCTGCGGATCCCGTGCCTGGCGACCGCTCACCGCCCCTCCTCCATACCACGGTATGAGGTGGACCCGCCGGACGACCGCTCACCGCACCCTCCTCCATACCACGGTATGAGGCGATGAGGCGGAACCCGTTATGCGGCCGCGCCGGGGCGGGCCCAGCCGGCGCCGGCCACGGCCTAGAGTCGACGCATGCCCGTGGCCGCCGCCGAACCGCCAGCCGCGGGCGAGGACCCGCGGCGCCACATTCCGCGCACCGATCAATTGCTCGCCGACCCCGCCCTCGCATCGCTCGCCGAGCGGCATGGCCCCGCCCTGGTCAAGGCCGCGATCGGCGCCGCGCAGGAGCAGGCCCGGCGTGCCGACCTGGCTCCGCACGCGGTGCGGGATCGGGCGGTGGAGCTGGCCCATACGCCCGAGTTCGCCCCGAGCAGCCAGCGAGTCGCCCTCAACGCGACGGGGATCGTCGTCCACACCAATCTCGGTCGGGCGCCGCTGTCCGCGGCGGCGCTCGACGCGGTGACGGCGGCGGCCGGCTATGTGGACCTCGAATTCGACGTGGCCACCGGTGGCCGGGGGATCCGGGGCCGCGGCGCCAACGCAGCCGTGCTCGCCGGGTGCCCCGCGGCGCAGGCCGCGCTCGTGGTCAACAACGGTGCGGCCGCCCTGTCGCTGGCGGTGACGGCGCTGGCCGGCCGGATGGCGAGCGGAATGGCCGGCGCGATGGCCGGCGCGATGGCCGGCGGGGCCACCGGTACCGTCCTGGTTTCCCGCGGCGAGATGGTCGAGATCGGCGACGGCTTCCGGCTGCCCGACCTGATCGAGGCCACCGGCGTGCGGATCGTCGAGGTCGGTACGACGAATCGGACCCGGCGGAGCGATTACGAAGCGGCGCTGGGGCCGGGCGTCGGCGCGATCCTCAAGATTCACCCGAGCAATTTCGTCGTGGCCGGGTTCACCGCCCAGGCCTCGGTGGCCGAGCTGGCCGAGGTGGCCCGCTCTCACGACGTACCGCTGGTCGTCGACATCGGCAGCGGCCTGCTCGCCGCCGACCCCGCGCTGCCCGACGAACCCGACGCGACCAGCGCGCTGCAGGCCGGCGCCGACCTGGTGACCTGTTCGGGAGACAAGCTGCTCGGGGGTCCGCAGGCCGGGCTCATTCTGGGCCGTGCCGATCTCGTGCAGCGGCTGCGGCGGCACCCGCTGCACCGGGCGTTCCGGGCGGACAAGCTGGCGTTGGCCGCGCTGGAGGCGACGCTGCGGGGGCCGGAGCCTCCCGTGACGACGTACCGGCGCCGCAGCGGCACCGAGCTGCGTCGCCTGGCCGAGGTCCTGGCGGCGGAGGTGAGCGCCCGGGTCGGCGATCGGATCCCGGTCCGGATCGTCCCGGCCGAGGGCCGGATCGGGGGCGGCGGTGCGCCCGGCGTACCGCTGCCCGGCTGGGCCGTCGCCCTCCCCGCCGACTACGGTCCGGAGTTGCGCCGGGGTGATCCCCTGGTGGTCGCCCGCGTCGTCGACGGATACTGCCTGCTCGACTGCCGCTGCCTGGAGCAAGCACAGTTGCCGCAGGTCGTCGAGGCCGTGGCGGCGGCGGAGCGTCGGCTGGGAGCGGATCGATGAGCGGGGTCACCTCCCCCGGGCACGTCGTCGCCACCGCCGGCCATGTCGTCGCCACCGCCGGCCATGTCGACCATGGCAAGTCGGCCCTGGTGAGGGCGCTCACCGGGATCGAGCCGGACCGCTGGGAGCAGGAGCGCCGGCGGGGGCTGACCATCGATCTCGGGTACGCCTGGACGCAGCTGTCGACGCCCCAGGGCACCCGCACCGTGGCCTTCGTCGACGTCCCGGGGCACCGCCGGTTCATCGGGAACATGCTGGCCGGGCTGGGGCCGGCGCCCGCGGTGTTGTTCGTGGTCGCGGCCGACGAAGGGTGGCGGGCCCAGTCCGGCGAGCACCTCGCGGCCTGCCACGCCCTGGGCCTGCGGCACGGCCTCCTCGTCGTGACCAGGACCGACCTGGCCGGGCCGGAGCGCACCGCGGCCACCCTCGCCGACGCCCGGGAGCGCCTCGCGCGCAGCACCCTCGGTCCGACGGCCGCGGTGGCCTGTTCGGCGCGGACCGGGGAGGGTCTCGACGCGGTCCGGGCGGCGCTCGGGGCGCTGCTGGTCGGGCTGGCGCCGCCGGACCCCGCGGCCCGGGTGCGGCTCTGGGTGGACCGGTCCTTCACGATCAAGGGCGCCGGCACGGTGGTCACCGGAACCCTGGCGGCCGGCACCCTCAGCGTCGGCGACGAGTTGGAGCTGGCCGCCAGCCCGAGCGGATCCCGGCGGGTCCGGGTGCGCGGCCTTCAGTCGCTGGAACAACCCCGCGAGCAGGTCACGCCCACCGCCCGGGTCGCGGTGAATCTTCGGGGGGTGGAGGCGGGAGAGGTACGTCGTGGCGACGCGCTGCTCACCCCGGGGGCGTGGTGGCGTACGGCGACGCTCGACGGGCAACTCGGCCGGGCCGCGCACGACCTGCCCGAACGGCTGATGATGCACGTGGGTACGGCCGCCGTCCCGGTCCGAATCCGGCCGCTCGCGGGGCAGGCCGCCCGCCTGACGCTGGCGACCGAACTCCCGCTGGTGCCCGGTGACCGGGCGCTGCTGCGGGATCCGGGCGCGGCGTCGGCGCCCGGTGGTGCGCCCCGGAGCCCGAGCGTGGTCGAGGCAAGCATCGGCCCGCTGGCGCAGGCGCTCACCAGCGTGCTGATCGTCGACGCCGACCCGCCCGAACTGCGCCGCCGGGGAGCGGCCGCCGCTCGGGGCGCCCGGGTCTCGGCCGCGGACGGTCGCCTGGATCTGACCGCCGAGGTGGCCCGGCGGGGGCACCTGGCGGTCTCGACCGCGGTCGCCCTGGGGCTGCCGGATGTCGCGGGGCCTGGCGTCCCGAACGGGCTGCGCCGGGTGGCGGATCACTATGTCGCGCAGCCCACCTGGGACCGTTGGGTGGCCCTGTTGCGCGAGGCGGTCGCGGCTCGAGCCGCCGCCGACCCCCTCGATCCACGGCTCCCGTTCGAGGCCGCCCGAGCGGCGCTGGACCTGCCGGACCTGCGGCTCGTCGCGCCGCTCGCGGGGGCGGCGGGCCTGACCGCCGCCGATGGCCGGGTTGCGCTGCCCGGCGTGGCCAGCGCCCTCGGAGCGGCCGAGGCGGGCCTGCGGGCCATCGAGGAGCGGCTGGCCGCCGACCCCTTCGCCGCGCCGGAGGCGGACGAGCTCGCGGCGGCCGGGCTCGGTCCGCGGCAGCTCGCCGCCGCAGCCCGAGCCGGCCGGCTGCTGCGCCTGCCCGGCGAGGTCGTCGTGCAGCCGATCGCTGCCGCCCAGGCCATGGCCGTGCTGGCTCGACTACCCCAACCGTTCACCCTCTCGCAGGCCCGGGACGCGCTCGGTACGACGCGCCGCGTCGCCGTACCGCTGCTGGAGCACCTCGACGGCCGCGGCTGGACCCGACGCGTCGACGGCCAGCTGCGCGAGGTGGTCCGCTGACCCCGGAACCGGGTGAACGCGCGTTAACCGACTGGTCGGTTCGGCCCCACGCGTCGCTTCACCCGGCTAGGGTGACCGGCATGCCCGCGACGCGACTGATGCCGACCGACGAGTCCCGCATGCTGATGGAGATGGTGCGCGAGTTCTGCGACGAACAGATGCGCCCGATCGTGGACCAGTTCGAGGCCGAGGCGGCCTTCCCCCGAGAGGTGTTCACGCAGCTCGGCGAGCTGGGTCTGCTGTCGCTGGCCTACCCGGAGAGCTATGGCGGCGGGGAACAGCCGTACGAGGTGTACCTGCAGGTCATCGAGGAGATCGCCAGCGCCTGGATGAGCGTGGCGGTGTGCACCTCGGTGCACTCGCTGACGTGCTTCCCGATGTACAGCTTCGGGTCCACCGAGCAGAAGGAGCGCTGGCTGCCCGGCATGCTCAGCGGCAGTCAGCTCGGCGCCTACTGCCTGTCCGAGCCGCACGCCGGCTCGGATGTCGCGGCCATCTCGACGTGGGCCGCCAAGGACGGCGACTCGTATGTGCTGACCGGCAGCAAGGCCTGGATCTCCAGCGGCGGGCACGCCGATTTCTACACCGTGTTCGCGCGGACCAGCGACGACGGTCCGCGCGGGCTGTCCTGCTTCCACGTGCCGGCCGGCACCGAGGGCATGAGTTTCGCCCCCCCGGAGCGCAAGATGGGCCTGGACTCGGACACCGTCTGTGAGGTCATCTTCGACGGCGCCCGGGTCCCCGCCGACCAGCTGATCGGCGGGGAGGGCCAGGGCATGTCGATCGCGCTGGCCGCCTTGGACAACGGTCGCCTCGGCATCGCCGCCGCCGCCACCGGGCTGGCCCAGTCGGCGCTGGATGCCTCGGTGCAGTACGCGAACGAGCGTGAGCAGTTCGGCCGCCGGATCGGGGAGTTCCAGGGGCTCGCGTTCCTCATCGCCGACATGGAGGCGGCCGTGACCAGCGCGCGGGCGACGTACCTGCACGCGGCGCGGTTGAAGGACGCCGGTCGGCCGATGAGCAAGGAGGCCTCGGTGGCCAAGCTCGTCGCCACCGACGCGGCGATGAAGGTCACCACGGACGCCGTACAGGTCTTCGGCGGCGCCGGCTACACCAAGGACTACCCGGTGGAGCGGTTCATGCGCGAGGCCAAGGTGACCCAGATCTTCGAGGGCACCAACCAGATTCAGCGCCTGGTCATCAGCCGCCACCTGCTGGGGAGGTAGGGCCGCAGGGACGGCGCGTCCGGACGGGGTACGCCGTGCCCCGTTGGGCGTGGTCTGTTGATGACCGGGCGAGTCAGCGGTCCGACCAATAGCTCACGAGATTCCCGGGGCCGCGAGTCACGCACCTGCCGACACCACGCCCCTCGCCGGGCGTCCACCCTCCGCCCCCGCGCAGCTCAGCGCCGATGGTGACGACGGCCCCATTCGGTAGGCGTAGGGCGGTGTGTTCGTCATTCGCCCACACAGTGCCGCGCTCGAAGGTCAGGACGGAGTTTTCAGGCGCGTCCTCAAGCGTGAGACACCCACGCGGATCTTTGATCAAATGTCCGGACACGATCGCCGTGGTCTCCCCGGTCGAAACCCGGTTGCCACCGCGAGTGACCAGGCCATCCACTTCCCGCTCTGGATAGGGCCACAAGAAATACCAGGCACCTATCCCGCAGATCACCGCAAGGAGAAACACGAGAATGCCGAGCCTCGCGACCTTTGTCGAATGAAGGGCCATGATTCGTCTCTTCGATCATCAGATCTTCTGAGGGTATCAACCGCATCGCCGCTCGACGTACGGCCGCCCGACTGGTTCGGCTGCCCGACTGGCCCGCTCCGGCGGGATGGCAGGTCAGGACAGGACGCGGATGAACTGCATCGGATAGCGGTAGAACTCCCCACGATTGGCGCGCACGGCTCCGACGATATGGAACGCGATCTGCAAGATGAACGACAGGGGCAGCAGGATCAGGCCGACCGGCAACAGGACGATCGAGAAGATGCAGATCCAGCCGATGATCGACAGCGCCCACATCGACAGGTTGAAGTTGAACGCACCGGCGGCGGCCTGCCGCACGAACGGGCTCCGGTTCTTGTTGAGCAGCCACAGCACCAACGGGCCGGCGATGCTGAGCCAGCCGACGCTGATGACCATGGCGATCAGCGGGGACAGGTGCGCAAGGAGCGCCATCGTCCGGTCGTCGCTGCTCACCGCCCCACCGGGGGATGGTGGGTAGGCGCCGCGTGGGCCGGGCATCGGGGCGGTCACGAGTCCTCCTGAGGTGAAGGTGGCGGGCATCGGGAGCACGGTCCAGCCCCACTCTGTCACGGCGGGTGGGTCCGCGCGCCCGCACCCGTCGCCGGGAACGCCACACCGGCACAAACCGATACCGCAATGCCGACGACACGACGTCCCCCACCTCGCTCAGTGTCCATGGCCATGAAAAAGTCCCCAGTGGTGGCCAGGTGAGGTCCCCGTTGGTGGCCAAGTAGAAGTCCCCACCCTCTGCTCGTCGTGTCGACCGGGAGCTTGAGGCCTGAGCGGTGACGGTGGCG
>JAIUNK010000052.1 GCA_020161845.1 Actinomycetota bacterium | reverse complement strand
TGCCGCACGAAGGTGTTCCAGGCCGCGATGAACATGCGCGGCAGCATGGTGATCATCACGGTGTCGTCGATGTCGCTGACGATGCCGAACCGTACGTCGTCGCCGACGATCATCACCGGCACCTGCTGCGGCGGCCCGCCGTTGGGGGTGACCGTCACCTCGTGCCAGCCCGGCGCCAGCTCGTGGTTGTCGATGGTGAGGTCCACATAGCCGCTGCGGTCCGTCTCGGTGCGGAAGCTCCGCTGTCCGACCTGCACCCGCACGGTCAGCCCGGTGGCCTGGGCCGTCACGAACGCGCGCCAGCCACGGACCTCCCGCTCCGGCTCCAGCGCGATCTCCTCGTGCTCGTCGGCGCGGGTTTCCGCCTCGTCGAGCGTGTGCCGGGAGAGCACGATCCGGGCGAGCACGCGCACGAAGGCGCTCGAGCCATAGCCGGTGTGCGCGATGACTCGCGGGGTCCAACCGCGTCCGACGAGAACACCATTGAGCTGACCGTGCCAGGCGTCCTCGACGACCGCGGCGATATGGGGGCGGGCCATGCCCCTAACGTAGCCGGTCAGACCCCTCGCCGCGATGCTCGACTTATCGCATGCTCGACGTATACAACTTCTGAGCCACCGGCCCGGAACATGCCGCGGGCCACTGCCGAGCCGGCTCAGGGCCGCTCCCGCGCTGCCGATTGGGCACCTGACTCGGATGGATCCGGGTCCGGACGACGGCGGAAGGACCCACCGTGATTCAGGGCAGGATGCCCGCGAGAGCGACTCGCTGGGGTGACATGCATCGTGTGGGCGGCTGACATGCACAAGCAGACCAGCCCCGGTCGCAGCTCCACCCGGGGTCGCCGGCCGCAGCACTGCTGCCTGCCGGGTCGGCCGCGGCACCTCGCCGGTACCGCCGATGCGACCGGTACCGCCGGCGCGACCCTTGCGAGCGGGTCGGGAGCGCCCGGCACCACCGCCCGCCCGGAAACCGCCACGGATCCCCGGCACTGCCGCCCGCACCGTCCGGCCATGAACCGCTCGCACACCCATCCCGGCAAACCGGCCGGCGTGAGCTGCCGCCATACCGCCGGCCTCGACGACGTATGGTCCGCGCGGCACGCGGGTACAGTCGCGACGAACATCGTTGCGACTGAATCGAGGACCGGCATGGAGCCCGAGGGCGCGAGCGTCGAGAAGGCCAACACGGCGCCGGACCCCGACGACCCGGCAAAGGTTGATGCCCCGCCGGAACTGAGCAAGCCGTCCTGGAAGTACACCGCCAAGAAAGCCTTCGCGGAGTTCACCAGCGACCAGTGCACCGACCAAGCCGCCGGGCTCACCTATTACGCGGTGCTGGCCCTGTTCCCCGGCCTGGTCGCGCTGGTCTCCCTGCTGGGCGTCTTCGGCCAGGGCCAGGAGAGCGTCGACAAGATGCTGACGTTGGCCGGCGGCTTCGTTCCCCAGCAGGCGCTCAGCCAGATCAGGCCCGTCATCGAGCAAATGGTGAACAGCCAAGGCGCCGGCTTCGGTCTGGTGGCCGGCCTCCTCGGCGCGCTGTGGTCCGCCTCCGGCTATGTCAACGCGTTCGGCCGCGCGATGAACCGGGTCTACGAGATCGACGAGGGTCGCCCCATCTGGAAGCTGCGCCCCCTGTTCCTGGCCCTGACCGCCGGAATCCTGCTGCTGGTCTCGCTGGTGCTCATCGCCCTGGTCGTCTCGGGCCCGGTGGCCCGCACCATCGGCGAGGCGATCGGCCTCGGTGACACCGCGGTCGCCATCTGGGACTTCGCCAAGATCCCGGTGGTCCTGGTCATCGTCGCGATGATCATCGCGATGCTCTACTACTTCACCCCGAACGTGCGTCAGCCCAAGTTCCGGTGGACCTCGGTCGGCGCCGTCGTCGCGCTCGTCGTCTGGATCGTCGCCTCGGTCGGATTCGGCTTCTACGTCGGCAACTTCGGCAGCTACAACAAGACGTACGGCGCCCTCGCCGGCGTCATCGTCTTCCTGCTCTGGCTCTGGATCACCAACCTGTCGCTGCTCTTCGGTGCGGAGGTCGATTCCGAGCTGGAGCGGGCCCGACAGCTGCAGTCCGGCATCAAGGCCGAGGAGACGCTGCAGTTGCCGCCCAAGGACACCAAGGCCAGCGACAAGAAGGCCGAGAAACGCGAAGAGGCCATCGAGGAGGGCCGGCTGCTGCGCCTCGAGGCCGAGGCTGCGGGCGCCGTACCGCCCGCCCAGGACGGCCCCGAGAACGCCGCCGACGAGGACCGCGCCGACCGCACCCGCACCGACGCCGCCGCCGGCGAGCGGGACGGCGAACGGGATGGCGGCAGCACCCGCGACAGCCAGCGCGCCTGAGCCGCAACGCCTTTCCTGAACCACCCGGGAATCCCGGACGACGCCGCCCCGATGTTGTGTGCATCGGGGCGGCGTCGTGCTTGGCCGCACCCGGGCGCGCACCCTACTCTCGTGTTGAACGAGTGTCCGGCAGCGGCGGGGGAAGCCGCTGCCGAGCAGGTCACTCTTTCCCCGCCCACAGCACGCATGGGGATGCGTTTCGGGCGGTGACTTGGGGATCAAGCCGACCGCCTGGGGAGGGGGTCGGGGGGAAGGACATGGGGATGTCGATTCACCTTCTCTTGCTCACACTGTCCGTCTGCGCGCTGGCCGCATCGGCCGCCGGCGACGGACTCGCCGGCATCACCACCGACACGCGGCGGGCCCGACAGATGGCCCTGCTCGTCACGCTGACGCTGAGCGTCGGCAACGCGGTCTGCCTCCTGCCCGACACGCCGCGCTGGTACTCCTCCGCGCTCGTCGCCCTGACCTTCGGTGGCCTCGTCTGGGTCGTCGTCTCGCGGCGTACGGTGCGGCGGGCGAACCACCGGCCCGCCGCCGCCGCGCCGGCCTCCGCCGTCGCCGGGGTCGTCCTGTCCCGCGGCGACCGCGCCGTTGGATCGAGCGCCGGTACGCCGCGCGCCGTGCCGCATCTGCGGGTCGTCAGCGCCACCCCCGCCGCCGCGGTGCGGCCCTCGACCACGGCACGGCCGCACCTCGCGGCGCTGCCCGGCGGTCGCGCCGAGCACTCCGGCGGGGGGTCCGAGCACCCCACCGTCGTGGCGACCCCGGTCTCCGACTGGGACGAGGGTCTGCACTGGGACGACGCGTTCCTGGCCGATTACCTCGCCGATCGACCCGTGGTGACCAAGGCCGACCTCGATCGCGTCGGGGCCCCCGGCAGCCGCGCCCAGAGCGTGGAGATCGCCCGCCGCGTCAGCACCTTGGCACCCGAGGCCGGCCGGCGCCGCGCCCGCGGGTCCGCCTTCCGGGCCCGCATGCACGCCGCGAACGGGGCGGTGCAGCGCGACCAGGTGCGAGCGGCGTACGAGGACGCGCCGACCGTCCGCCGCAGCCGCGGCTCCCAAGCCTGACGCCGTAGCGCGGCTCTTCAGCTCCCGGTGCGCCTCGCGCGCAACCACATCCCCTTGCCCGCCGGACCCCATGCCGGCCGGGTGCGGCGATGCGGGCGCACCGGGTACCCCCGCGACGCGCGCTCCGACGGGAGCGCCGTCGCGGGATTCACGTTGCGGGATTCAGAGCGTGTACGCCGCCCGGGCCCGCGCGGCCCGCTGCGCGTCGTCGGTGAGTTCGACGATCTTGCGGCGCAGTGCACCCGGCGCGTCGGGATGAGCCGCCAGCCACCCCGTGGCCAGGGTCGGAACGTCCAGCCCGGACTCGGGCGGGATTCCGCTGGGGAAGGCGCCGGTCACCACGCGCTGCGCGAGTTCCTGAGACCGGCTGGCCCAGACCCGCGGCAGAGCGGTGAAGTACGCCTCGACGTACGGCACCCGCAGGGCCCCCTGACCGGGCGTGGCGAACCCTTCGGCGCTGGCGCTGAGCTCGTGGTTCGTCAGCGTGGCATCGCCGAGCAGGGCGTCCCAGGCGGCCCGTTTCGCGGCGGCCGTCGGCAGGCTCGCCAGGGCGGCGCGGTGTCGCACCGGAGCCGACGACGTCTGATCTCGGGCCAGTTCGGCGTCGAGCTCGTCCGGTCCGATCTGGCCCGTGGCCGCGAGCCCGCGCAGGAACAGCCAGCGCAGCGCCGCCCCCATCGCCAGTCCGGGCACCGTCGCACCCGCCAGCAGCCGGCTCACCTCCGCGGACCGGGCCGGGCAGCTCAGCGCCGCCGCACCGAGGGCCCGCGCCCAGACGAGCTGCTGGTCGGGACCGCGCGCCGGATCGGTCATCAGGTCCCAGCTGGTCTGCACGATCAGAGTCAGCATGGCGTCCCGGTCGCCTCCGGCCGGGGTGTATTCGGTCGCCGCCTGCACGGCGTTCTCCAGCGCCATGGCCACCAGCGCACCGTCGGGTTCGCGCGCGGCGGCCTCGAGGACGAACGGCACGTAGCGCCCCGCCGACAGCCGCCCGTCGCGGCACTCGTTCCACAGCGAACCCCACAGCACGGCACGGGTCAGCGACGAGTCCAGCTCGGCGAGCCGGCGCAGCGCGGTCCGCAAGCCGGCCTCGTCGAGGCGGCGCTTGGCGAAGGTCAGGTCCTCGTCGTCCACGACCACCAGCTGCGGGGCCGGGGCGCCCACCGCCTGCGGCACCTCGGTGCGCGCGCCGGTGACGTCCAGGCGGTACGCCGCGAACCGGACCAGCCCCGCGCCATCGGCCGGGTCGTCGGTCGCTGCGCCGTACAGCCCCAGCGTGATCCGATGCGGGCGCAGGAGCTCCGCGCCGGTGCGGGCGTCCCGGCCGTCCTGCAGCACCTCCAGGCGCGCGATGGTGCCGTCGTCGGCATAGTCGATCAGCGGCGTCAGCGTCGCCACCCCGGCGGTGTGCAGCCACAGCTGCGACCAGGCGGTCAGGGCGCGGCCGCTGGCCGCCTCCAGCTCCCCGAGCAGATCGGTCAGGGTCGCGCAGCCGTAGGCGTGCCGGTCGAAGTAGCGCCGCATGCCGGCGGCGAAGTGGTCCTGGCCGACGTAGGCCACCAGCTGCTTGAGCACCGCCGCACCCTTGGCGTAGGTGATCCCGTCGAAGTTCTGCTTGGCCGCCTCGACATCGGGGATGTCCGCGACGATCGGGTGCGTCGTCGGCAGCTGGTCGGCGCGATAGGCCCAGGCCTTGCGCCGGGCGCAGAACGCGGTCCAGGCGTCGCGATACTCGGTGGCCTGCGCCGTCACCGCCGTGCCCAGGTAGTCGGCCAGGCTCTCCTTGAGCCACAGGTCGTCCCACCAGGCCGGGGTCACCAGGTCCCCGAACCACATGTGGCTCATCTCGTGCATGATCGTCGTCGCGCGCCGCTCGTGGTCGGCACGAGTGGCCCCGGACTGGAAGACGTACGTCGCGTCGTTGAACGTCACGAGCCCGGGGTTCTCCATCGCGCCGATGTTGTATTCCGGCACGAAGATCGAGTCGTACTTGCCCCACGGATAGGCGAACCCGAGCTCCCGGTGGAAGTGGTCGAGCCCGGCCTTGGTCAGCCGCAGGACGTTCTCGGGGTCGAAGGAGTCGGCGAGGCTGGCCCGACACAGCGCGGCGATCGGGACGGTCAGGGTGCCGGTCCCGGGGTCGGCGCCCGCGCCGGGGACGGCGACAGCGCCCGCGCCGGGGACGGCGTCAGCACCCGCGCCGGGTACGGCGTAGCTGACCTGCGGCAACGGGCCGGACCAGGTGTCCTCCCAGCACCGGTAGGGCCCGGCCGCGACGCAGACCAGGTACGTCGACAGCGGCGGGGTCTGCGCGAACCGGACCCGCGCCAGCGCCTGACCGGCGGCGTTCGTCCCGGCGTCCGCACGCTGCACCTCCGGCTGGTTGCCGCGGATCTGCCAGTGCGCCGGAGCGGTCACGATGACCGTGTAGCGGGCCTTGAGGTCCGGCTGCTCGCAGTTCGCGAACACCCGCCGGGCGTCGGCCGGCTCGAAGTGCGTGTAGAGATAGGTCTGGCCGTCCACCGGGTCGACGTACCGGTGCAGCCCCTCCCCCGATCGCGAGTAGCGCGCGGTGGCGCGCACGGTCACGGTGTTGGTCTGATCGGTGACCAGGCCGCGCAGGGTGAGGCGGGCGCCGTCGTACTCGATCTCGCGCTCCTGCCCGTTGACCTCCAGCGACTGCACCGAGTCCCCGATGAAGTCGAGGAAGGTGCCGGGCTCGCGGGCGGTGAGGGTCAGGGTGGTGCGGGTGGGGTACGTCGTACGGGCCGGATCGGTCGACTCGGACAGGTCCAGCTCCACCTCGCCGGTGTGCAGCTCAAGGGCGGCGCTGCGTTGGCGGGCCTGCGTCCGAGTCAGATTCGTCGTCACCTCTCGACCGTAAACGCCCAGGCCGTGGGCCACGGCGCGATTCGCCGGATGAGGGGTGCGGCGCCGGCCGGCGGACCGGCTCAGTACGCTGCGCCCATGCTGATCGCCATCGAGGACCGGGTTCCCTCCGTCGACGAGTCCGCCTTCGTGGCGGTGACCGCGACCCTGATCGGGTCGGTGGTGCTCGAGGAGGGGGCGAGCGTCTGGTACGGCGTGGTCGCGCGCGGCGACATGGACACGATCACCATCGGCGCCGGCTCGAACATCCAGGACAACACCGTCCTGCACACCGACCCCGGCCTGCACCTGCGGGTCGGCCGCGACGTCACGGTGGGGCACTCGGCGATGCTGCACGGCTGCACCGTCGAGGATGGGGCGCTGATCGGGATCGGCGCCCGCGTGCTGAACCGGGCGGTCGTCGGCGCGGGCAGCATCGTCGCGGCCGGGGCGCTCGTCCCCGAGGGCGCCGTGATCCCGCCGCGGTCGATGGTGATGGGGGTGCCCGGCAAGGTGGTCCGGGAGCTGTCGGCCGAGCAGGCCGGGCACGGCGCGGCGTCGGCGGCGCACTATCGGGAACTGGCCCGGCGGCACGCGACGGCCCGGCCGCTGTGAGCGCGGGCGATCGGCCGACCGACCGAGTCGACTGGGCGCCGGGGGTCGGCCGGTGAAGAGCGTCTGCGTGTTCTGCGGGTCGTCGCCCGGCAACGACCCGGCGTACCTGGCCGCCGCCCGCGCGACCGGCACCGAACTCGCGCGGCGGGGGCTGACGCTGGTGTACGGCGCGGGCAGCGTGGGCCTGATGGGCGCCGTCGCGGACGCCGCGCTGGCCGCGGGCGGCTCCGTGGTGGGGGTGATTCCCGAGCACCTGATGGGCGTCGAGGTCGACCACCGCGGGCTCACCGAGCTGCACGTGGTCGAGTCCATGCACGCGCGCAAGGCGCTGATGGCGCAGCGGTCGGATGCGTTCGTGGCGTTGCCCGGCGGGTTCGGCACGATCGAGGAGGTCGTGGAGATCCTGACGTGGAGCCAGCTGGGGCTGCACCGCAAAGGCGTCGGTTTCCTGGACGTGGCCGGCTATTACACGCCGCTGCTGCGCTTCTTCCAGCAAGCAGTCGCCGCGGGGTTTGTGCGGGAAGCGAATCTGACGCTGTACGAGGCGGACTCAGAAATCGGCCCACTCCTGGACGCGTTGGCCCGTTGGGAGCCGGTCACGACCACGAAGTGGGCACAGCGCACCTGACGTCCTCCCCAACGCTCCGATCGGAGTCTTGAGGGGGCCCTGACCCCACCAACACACCGGTCGGAGCGCCGTCGTCGGGTCAGGGCCCGCCTGCGCCACCCGGCAGCCGATCGGAACCCGGGGAACTCGACACCCCACAGCGAGCCTGTGGATAACTTCAGCGAGGATCGAGCCGAGTGGAGCAGGGTAGGGCGATGCGCCTACCGGACCCGCTCCACCGCCTCGCCGCTCGTCAATCTGGGCTGCTCACCGCCGAGCAGTGTCGTGCCGCCGGCGTGACGCGGGAGGAGGTCCGCCATGCCCTTCGCTCGGCCCGCTGGGAAACGCCCCGCCGCGGGGTCTACCAGACACGCCCCGGCCGCAACGACTGGTTGGCCGGGGCCACGGCGGCGGTGCTGGCCTGCGGCGAGCCGGCCGCTCTCGGATTCTTCAGCGCTGCTCGGCTCATCGGCCTGGACGATGGCTGGGCGCGACGGCGGCCCGAACCGTTCCACGTCTGCATTCCGGAGTCACGCCGGATCGCCACCCCGGACGGCGTACGGCTGCATCGCGTCACGGACTACGCCTCCCGCGTGCAGCTCGGCGCCTGGCCGGCGCGCAGCACCGTACCGGACACCGTCCTCGACCTCGCGAGCGTCAGCGACCTCGACGGGGCGGTCGGCTGGGTCGCCCGCGCCCTGCAGAAGGAGCTCACCACCAGCGAACTCGTGCTGGAGTGCCTCGACCGCCGCGGGAAGCACCGGCACGCTGCCGACCTGCGCGAACTGCTGGACGAGTCGGGCATCGAGAGCCCGGCGGAGTTGCGCTTTGCGCGCGATGTCGCTGCGGCTCATGGCCTCCCGCCCGGGCGCCGCCAGGTGGCCGACGGCCGGCGCGGCTGGCGGGTGGTCGACGTGCGTTACGACGAGCAGCTCCTCCTGGTCGAGATCGACGGTCGGGTCGGTCACGGCGGATGGACAGCGCAGCGCCGCGACGCCGGCCGGGACATCCGGGCCGCCGGCGGAGGGTGGACCACGCTGCGACCCGGGTGGACCGACGTGCGGATCCGCCCGTGCGAGTTCGGCGCGGACCTGTATGCCAGCCTGGCCGTACGGGGTTGGCGCGGCCGGCCACACGGCTGCCGCCGGCCGACGTGCGCGGTGCGCACCGCGCTCCGATCGGGGTCCTGAGGTGGCCGGGGCCCCACCAACGCTCCGACCGGAGCCTCGGGATGGGTCGCCGGGCGGGGCGGGGTGAGTCGGGGCAGGCCAGGCCGGGATGGGTCGCCGGGCGGGGCGGGGTGAGTCGGGGCAGGCCAGGCCGGGATGGGTCGCCGGGCGGGCAGGCCGGGGCTGGGCGAGATGGGCCAGGCCCGGCCACCGTACGACGTACGCCGTGTGAGAGCGTGATCCCGTGGACACCCACGCCGTACTGACTCTCATGCAAGAAGTCGCCGCCCAGGTCATCACCCCGAGATTCCGCGCCCTGGCCGCGGGGGAGGTCATGGAAAAGCGGCCCGGCGACCTCGTCACCGTCGCCGACCGCGAGGCCGAGGTGCTGATCACCCAGGCGCTGCAGGCGGACGACCCGAGCGTGCTCGTCGTCGGCGAGGAGGCGGCCAGCGCCGATCCCGCCCTGCTCGACCGCCTCGAAGCGGCCGACCATGCGTTCACGGTGGACCCGGTCGACGGCACCAAGAACTTCGTGCACGGCCGCCCCGCCTACGCGGTGATGCTGGCCGAGCTGCGCGATGGGCAGACCGTCCGGGCCTGGATCTGGCAGCCGGAACTGCAGACGGCGTACGTCGCGGAGCGCGGCGCGGGGGCCTTCGAGAACGACCGCCGCCTCGGGCCGGCGTGGACCGGCCCCGACCACGCGGACGGCATCGATCCGGCGACCCTGCGCGTGCTGACCAGCCGCCCCGCGCAGCAGGGCGGCCACCGAGGTCTCACCCTCGGCCCGACCGCGTGGTCGTGCGGTGTCGACTATCCCTGGCTGGCGACGGGTCGGGCGGACGCGCTGCTCTACAGCAATACGCTGCCGTGGGATCACGCGCCGGGGTCCCTGTTCGTGACCGAGACGGGCGGGGTGGTGCGCCGCGCGGACGGTACGCCGTTGGTGCCGTCGGCCTATCGACGCACCGGGCTGCTCGCGGCCGCCAGCCCGGCCGTCGCCGACGTGGTCGCCGCGCGGGTCGCCGACCTGTTCACCCGCTGAGGAGTTCGATGAGCATTCACCCCCCGGCCCCCATCGCCGCTGTGCTGTTCGACTTCCACGCCACCCTGGTGGACCAGGGCGACGCGGGGCGCTGGTTGGCGACGGCCTGGCGTCGCAGCGACCGTCCCGGCACGCCCGCCGAGGGGCTCGGCGCGGCGGCGGCCGACGAGCTCACGGCGTACCTGCATCACATCTGGGAGCACAGTCGCGTCGTGGACCCCGACAACCGGCGCGACTACGACCCCGGAATGCACCGGCAGGTCTGGGACGCCACGCTCGCCCGGCAGCCGCACGGCGACCCGGGCCTGGCCGACGACCTCTACGCGACCATGCTCGACCAATGGCAGCGGTACGACGACACGCTGCCGACGCTGCACGCCCTGCGGGCCGCCGGGATCCGCACCGCCGTGCTTTCCAACGTCGGGATCGACCTGTCCCCGGTGCTGGACCAGTCCGGCATCCGCGCGGCCGTCGATGCGGTCGTGATGTCCTACCAGGTGGGCTCCGCGAAGCCCGAGCCTGAGATCTTCCGACACACCCTCGAGCTGCTCGGCAGCACTGCCGAGGAGACGCTGATGGTGGGCGACTCGTGGCGCGACGACGCCGGCGCCGCCGCACTCGGCATCCGAACGCTGCTGCTGCCGCGGACCGACGGTCCGGTGCACGGGCTGAGCCTCGTGCTGCGCCTGGCGGGCCTCGCCTGAGCCACCCGGACCGCCGGGCCAGCGCGGTCAGGCCGAGATCAGGACAGCGCGTCAGGGCAAGTTCAGGCCAAAGCCAGGCCGAGCGTCAGGCCGCGTCCAGCTCCCCGGTGATCGCCTCGACCACGACCAGCGGCTCCAGCTCGGCCACGTCCACGGAATCGACGAAGCCGGCGACCGGCTGCCGCACCGAGGCGCCCGACCACGCGATGGCCCGCCGGGCCAGCACCTCCCAGGGCTCGGTGTCGATCCCCGTGGCGAGCGCGGCGGCGACGGCATCGCCGCAGCCGGAGGAGTCGCCCTCGATGTGCACGGGCAGGTAGCAGCGCAGCATCGGGCCGTCCACCGGAACGACCACCAGGCCCTCCGGACCGAGGGTGACGACGACGTCCTGGGCGCCGATTCGCTGCAGCTCGCGGGCGCCGGCGACGATGCCCCGCCCCGGGCACAGGCGGTCCAACTCGGCCCGGTTCGGCTTGACGACCCGGGGCTGGCAGCGCAGCGCGTTGAGGAGCACCTGGTCGGCGGCGTCGACGACGGACGGTACGCCGTGCTGGCGGGCCAGGTCCAGGATGCGCACGCACGCGTCCGCGGGCGAGCCGGCCGGCATCTTGCCAGATAGGACGAGCGCGGTGGCCGGGCCGGCGAGCAGCGGCTCCAGCGAGACCCGCAGCTGCTCCCAGGCGGCGGCGGAGACCGGCGGACTCGGCTCGTTGAACAACGTGACCAGGCCATCGTCCTGGTGCACCGTGATGTTGCGGCGGCTCGGCCCGCGAATGTCGGTGAACAGGTGCGGCACCCCGCGATCCGTCAGGTCCGCGAGCAGGGTCTGCCCGGGCGGACCACCCGCGAATCCGGTGGCCAGCGTCGGGTAGCCGAGCACCATCAACACCGACGACACGTTGACGCCCTTGCCGCCGGCCCTGGCCCGGACGGTCCGCACCCGGTGGACCGTCCCAGGGACGAGTCGATCGAGTTCGTAACTCACGTCCAGCACCGCACTCGGCGTGACGGTCACGATCATGCGGACTCCCCGAACTCGGCGGCGTTGCCGTTGTCGAACACGGGTCAACCGGCGGGCACCCCTGTCCGGCCGGCTCGACGCGTGGACAACACGGGCCAGTCTACGCGTCCGGCCCGCAGGATCCGCTGGCGGGCCTGGCGATGTTTCGACGAAAGGCCTGGTCATGTCACCGCGTCGCGGGATTCCCCGGTCACCGCACCAGGTGACACGATGGGCGCATGACAGGGAGCAGCCGAGCGGACACGATCTCCAAGGACACCGCGCTGTGCATGTCGTTGTCGGGGCGGCCCGGCAACGCCGGCACCCGGTTCCACAACTTCCTCTACAACGAGCTGGGGCTGGACTTCGTCTACAAGGCCTTCACCACCACCGACATCACCGCGGCCGTCGCCGGAATCCGCGCCCTGGGCATCCGCGGGTGCGCCATCTCGATGCCGTGGAAGGAAGACGTGATCCCGCTGGTCGACGAGCTCGACGCCTCGGCGGCGGCCATCGAGTCGGTCAACACCATCGTGAACGACGCCGGTCGGCTGCGGGCCTATAACACCGATTACAGCGCGCTGCGGTTGTTGCTGCGCAGCCACGACGTACCCACCGATCTCGCCGTGGCCGTCCTCGGCAGCGGGGGCATGGCGAAGGCGGCGGTCGCCGCCGTTCGCGACGAGGGTTTCGCGGCCGTCACCGTGGTGGCCCGCAATCCGGCCACGGGACCGGCGCTGGCGGACAAGTACGGCGCCGCGTACGCCGCAACGATGGGCGACCTGCGTCCCGGGCTGATCCTCAACGCCTCGCCGGTCGGGATGAGCGGCGGGCCGGACGCGGCCGCGATGCCGGTGCCCAGCGAGGCCGTGGCCGCAGCTGAGGTGGTCTTCGACGTGATCCATCTGCCCAGCGAGACGCCCCTGATCCGGCACGCGCGCGAGCTGGGTCGCCGCGTCATCCACGGCGGGGAGGTGGCCGCCCTGCAGGCCGCCGAGCAGTTCACCCTGTATACCGGCGTCGCGCTGACCGACGACCAGATCACGCGCGCCCGGGCCTTCTCCCAGGGTGGCTGAGGCGTGCCCGGCGTCCGGCGCGACCCCTCGGGGCGCCCTGCGGTGGCGAACCCGGCAGTTCTCGCCGACCCCGATGCGGCCGCCGCGAGGATGCGCCGCGAGGCCAGGGCGCGGGCTCGCTTCCGGGTGGCGGGCGCCGTGCTCGCGGGCCTGGTCGTCGGGCTCGGGGTGGCGGTGTTGCATCGGTTGATCCGCGGTACGCCGCCCACGGTGTGGGTCATGGTGGCGCTCGGGACGGGCGTCTGGCTGGCGTTGACCCTTCAGGCGTTTCGCCTGGCCAGGGCCGACATGCGGGGCGCCGACCGGCCGCGCGGGGCCACCGTGCTGCGAGTGGGTCCGGGGCCGTGCCTCGCCGTGCGGGATTCGCGTGGTGCCGTCTGGCAGTGGCGGCATCATCCGACCCCCCGGCGCCTGGCCGTCGGCGAGCGCGGCTGGCTGATGTGCGCCACCGCCGACGAGGCACCCCACCTGGTCCTGGCTCGGCCGCTGCGGCCCGGCCGGCACGTGCTGTGGGCCTCGGCCGACCGGGAACTGACCCGGCTTCCCGACCCCGCGACCGATCACGACACGGCCCCGGAACCGACCGGCTTCGACGACGAGCCGTACTCCTGAGAATCCGGACATCTACAGCGAATCGGCTTCCGGGACACGAGGACTGGTCCGGGCGCGGCCTCCCTCGTCGGGGCACCGGTAGCGATTACCGTCGGGGCCATGGTCGAGCACACGGTGTCCCTGCCGCCTTCCGTCACGGTGGCCGACGGTTCGGGCGGCCTGCCCTGCGTCCGCGTCGCCACCCCGCTGTGCACCGGCGAGGTCTACCTCCTCGGTGCCACCGTGACGCAGTGGGCGCCGGCCGGCGCGGATCCGGTGCTCTTCCTCTCGCAACGCAGCCGCTTCGAGGCCGGCGTCCCGATCCGCGGCGGCGCGCCGCTGTGCGCCCCCTGGTTCGGCGCGGGCCGCAGCAAGGACAAGACCCCGGCGCACGGGTACTTCCGCACCAGCCCCTGGACGCTCACCTCCGCCGCAGATGACGGTGGCACCGTCACCCTCACCTTCACCCTCGGGCCGGGCGCCGCGCCCGACGGCGAGGACGGTTCCGTCAGCGCGACGTACGTCGTGACGATGGGCAGCGAACTGGACCTGGCACTCACCGTCCGGGCGGGATCGGCCGACCTCGACATGGAGGAGGCGATCCACACCTACTTCCGGGTCTCCGACATCAGCCAGGTCAAGCTCGACGGCTTGGACGGGAGCCGTTATGTCGACAAGGCGCCGGGCGGTCGGGCGGTCAACGCCCAGTCCGGTCAGGTCGCGTTGATGCGCGAGACCGACCGGGTGTATGCCCACGAGGGCACCACGACGATCCTGGACCCCGGCGCCGGCCGCACGATCACGGTGACCAAGGAGGGGTCGGCCTCGACCGTGGTGTGGAATCCGTGGGAATCCAAGGCCGCCGGGATCGCCGACCTCGGCGACGGGGAGTGGCGCGAGATGGTCTGCGTCGAGACGGCCAATGCGCTACGCAGCGCCGTCGTCGTCCCGGCCGGTCAGTCGCACCTGATGCGACAGCACGTCACGGTGGCCCCGGCCTGAGCGGAGGGTCAGAGCCGGAAGCCGGCCACGACGCCGGTCAGCCGTTCGCTCATGCTCTGCAGCCCGCGAGCCGATTCGGTGGTCTGACCGGCTACGGCATGCGTGGCGGCGGTCGCCGCAGCCACGTCGCGGATCGTGCCGGCGATCTCCTCGGTCCGCTGGGCGGCCTGGGTGGAGCTCTGCGCCAGTTCGTTCGTCGTCGCGGACTGTTCCTCCACCGCGGCCGCGACGGCGGTCTGATAGTCGCTGATCTCTCGGATGACCGCCGCGATGCGCGAGATGGCCACCGTCGCCTGCTTCGTGTCGCCCTGGATAGCGCCCACCCGGGCGATGATGTCCTCGGTGGCCCGCGAGGTCTCCTGGGCCAGGTCCTTGACCTCGTTCGCCACGACGGCGAAGCCCTTGCCCACCTCGCCGGCGCGGGCGGCCTCGATGGTCGCGTTCAGGGCCAGCAGGTTCGTCTGCTCGGCGATCGAGGTGATGGCCTTGACGACGTCGCCGATCTCCGCCGAGGAGACGCCGAGCCGCTCGACCGATCCGCTGGTCTCGGCCGTGATGGCCACGGCCTCGCCGGCGACCCGCGCGGCCGCAGCGGCGTTCTCGGCGATGGCCCGGATCGAGGCGCCCATCTCCTCGGTGCCGGCGGAGACGGTGTGCACGTTGTCACGCACCGCCTCGGCGGACACGCTCAACTCCTCCGCCTTGGCCGAGGCGCCCTTGGTGTTGTCGTTGATAGTGCCGGCGATCCCGAGGAGCTGGCCGGACTGGTCCGCCAGCGTGCCGGCGTTCTCCTGCAACTGGGTGACCGTCTCGCGCAGGGTCAGGACGACCCCGGCGACCCGACGGTCGATCCGCCCGAGCTCGTCGCCGCTGCTGAGCGGGTCGAATTGGGCCAAGTCGCCCTTGTTGAGGCGGTCCAGGTGGTCGACGACGACCGCCGAGGTCCGCCTGACGTAGCGAGCCACGACCAGGATCAGCGCCCCGGCCAGCACCGTGGCCGCCACCGAGAAGACGCCGATGATCAGGCGGCTGCGGTCCGCGAGCGCGGTCGGGTCGTTGTCGCGGGCGTTCTCGGCGACCTTGTCGGCGATGATCTTGCCCAGGGTGGTCTCGTATCCCTTGCGCAGCTCGCGGTTCGTGCTCAGCGCCACCGTGGTGGCTCCGGCCCGATCGGCGGCGAACTGCACGAACTCCGCGTCGAGCGCCTTGTCCCAGCCGAGCAGCTGGGTGCGCGCCTGCTCGATCTGGGCCCGCTCGCCGTCATCGTTGACCAGGGCGACCGCCTTGTCGAGTGCGGCGTAGACCTTGGCGCGACGTGCCTTGACCTCATCGACGAAGCTCGTGTCGCCGGTGAGCAGGAAGCCCCGCTCGTCGTTGGCGATCGCCTTGGCGTTGACCGACGCGTTCTCCAACTCCACGACATAGGTCATCGCCCGTTGCTGTTGCGTGCTCGTGTCCTTGATCGACCCGAGCAGCACCAGCGAAAACACACCACCCACCACGACGGCCAGCAGCAGAACCAC
>JAIUNK010000051.1 GCA_020161845.1 Actinomycetota bacterium | reverse complement strand
GACTCCGGCCAGATGTGGAATGCCGACGGTGCGCTGCAGGAGACCCTGGCGATGGTCCCGGACCGCTGCTACGGCCCGATGTACGCCGCGGTCCTCGACGACTGTCGCGCCCACGGCGCCCTGCACCCGGCCACGATGGGCGACGTGCCCAACGTCGGGCTGATGGCGCAGAAGGCCGAGGAATACGGCTCGCACCCGACCACCTTCATCCTGGAGGCCGCCGGCACCGTCCGGGTGCTGATGTCCGACGGTTCGGTGCTGACCGAGCACCAGGTCGAGGCCGGCGACATCTGGCGGATGAGCCGCGTGCGCGACATCCCGATCCAGGACTGGGTCAAGCTGGCCGTCACCCGCGCGCGGGCCACCGGCGCGCCGGCCTGCTTCTTCCTCGACGACAAGCGCGCCCATGACCGCAACGTCATCGCCAAGGTGCACAAATACCTGGCGGATCACGACACCGACGGCCTGACCATCGAGATCAAGAACCCGGTCGAGGCCATGTCCTACTGCCTGCAGCGGATCCGCCGCGGTGAAGACACCATCTCGGTGACCGGCAATGTGCTGCGCGACTACCTCACCGACCTGTTCCCCATCTTGGAGCTGGGCACCAGCGCCAAGATGCTCTCCGTGGTGCCGCTGCTCGCGGGCGGCGGGCTGTTCGAGACCGGGGCGGGCGGTTCTGCGCCCAAGCACGTGCAGCAGTTCGTCAAGGAGAACTACCTGCGCTGGGACAGCCTCGGGGAGTTCTCCGCGCTGGGCGCGAGCCTGGAGCACCTGGCCAGCACGCAGGGCAACGCCAAGGCGCAGGTGCTGGCCGACGCCCTCGACGCCGCCATCGGCCGGTTCCTGGACGAGAACAAGTCCCCGGCTCGCGCGGTCGGTCAGATCGACAACCGCGGCAGCCACTTCTACCTGGCCCAATACTGGGCGCGGGCGCTCGCCGACCAGGATGCCGACGCCGAGATCAAGGCCCACTTCCAGCCGATCGCCGCGGCTCTGGAGGAGAACCAGGGGCAGATCGACGCCGAGCTGATCGGGGTCCAGGGCAGCCCGGTCGACATGGGCGGCTACTACCGGCCGGACGAGGCGAAGACCGGCGCCGCGATGCGCCCGAGCGAGACGCTCAACGGGATCATCGCCGGCATCTGACGAATCCTGCTGCGGCCCAACGGGTTCTGCCGAACTCAGCGGGTGTCCGCAAGGATCTCCGACCCGGCCCGCGATGGCTACGATCGAGATCGATGACCGTATCCCCGCCCTCGGACCCGACCGTTGCCGCTGACGGGCGGGGCGGTGAGGTGGCCGAGTCGGTCTTCACGCTGGCGCTTCGGGCGGCGATCACGACCCGTGGCGCCAGCCTGGAGTCCCTGCGCCAGGCGCTGCTGGAGCGCGGCTCCCGCGTCAGCGTCGCCACGCTGAGCTATTGGCGGTCGGGCCGCAGCAGGCCAGACCGCGGTGGGTCGATGATCGCGTTGGCCGAACTGGAGCAGGTGCTGCGGCTGCCCGCCGGATTCCTGACCAGCAAGGTCAACCCGCGCGGCCCCGGCAGTGTGGTGGCCAGTGAACTCCCGACGCACTATCTGATGGCGGCGGTGCCCACCACCGGGCCCGGGGACGGCACCGATACGGACGTGGTCAAGGCCGGGGTGGGCATGCTCGGTCTGGCCTTCGGCGACGACGGTCTTGATCGGGTCACCTATCACGACCGCCTGGAGGTCCGGCCGGATCGCACGGACGGCGCACACGACGTACGGACCGTCTTCATGGCCTGCCGGGAAGGGGTGGACCGGTTCCCGATCTGGTATAGCCACTCCGACGCCACGGCCTTCCCGTTCGTGATGGGCCTGTCCAACTGCCGGCTGGGTCGGGCCATCGAGTTTCGCGAGAAGGCCGCGGTGGCCGCCGAGATGATCCTCGATCATCCTCTCGACGAGGGGGAATCCGCCATCGTCGAGCACCGCCTGGAGACCATCGGCCAGAGCATCCCGGTGCACAATCTGATGCGGCGCGTCGGCAACCCCATCCGCGAACTCGTGATGGAGGTGCGCTTCCCGCCCAACCAGACACCGGAGTCCGCGGTGCTGCACACGGTGGTGGACGGACGGTCCACCGTGCGTCCTACCAGCCTGGTGGGCAGCTCGTTGCACCTGCTCGTGATCGACCCGCAGCCAGGGGTCTACGGGCTGGCCTGGACCTGGCCGGGGGAGGGGCGCGGTGATGACCAACCAGCACCCCAGTGAGAACGAGCACTTCGCGGCGGCGCTGCGCGCGGCAATCCAGGCTCGGGGTCTGTCGCTGGACCGGGTCCGCTATCACCTGATCCAGCGTGGCCACGAGCTGTCGGTGGCCACGATCAGCTATTGGCAGTCCGGTCGGAGCCGGCCCGAGCGGGCCTCCTCCATCGCGGCCATCGCCGCCCTCGAGGAGATCCTCGGGGTGGAGCCCGGTTTCTTGTCGGCCAAGCTGCCGGCGCGGCGGCGCGGGACGGCCGCCTCGGGGCAGAGCCCGGCCGAGGCGGCGGATGCCTACCTGCCCTATGTCAATGATCTGCTCGGCCGGCTGGGCCTGACCTGGGACCAGGGCCTCACCCCGATCTCCGTCCACGACCAGGTGGTGGTCGATGCCCAGGGTCGGGAGACGACGCGCGACGTCAAACAGCTCTTCGTCGCGGAGCGCGACGGGGTGGACCACTACTGGGTGTACTTCCAGGCGCCCACCCTGCCCGTCGTGCAGGGCCTGCGCAATTGCCACGTCAGCGCGGTCGAGAACATGCCCGAGCTGGGCATCGTCGTGGCGCAACTGCGGCTGAACCGGTCCCTGGCCAAGGGCGAATCGGTGCTGGTCGAACACCGGGCCGCGCCGGCGACACCCGAACCCTCCGACCGCACCGTGGAGCGCGCCTTCCTGGGCCAGGTGCGCTCCGCGCACACCGAGGTGCTGTTCGACCCGGCCTGCCTGCCGCTGGCGGCCGAACGGTTCATCATGGTCGACGGGGTGGAGCGCGTCGAGCCGGTGGTCATCGTCGGGCGCAGCGTGCACGCCCTGGTGCTGGATTTCGGGCCCGGGTTGTACGGCGTGCGCTGGGAGTGGTGAGGAGCTGGTGCGCAGCCCCGTCCCGAGTGGGTCCGGCGTGACGATCGGCGTCGCGATCGCCGTCCCCGAACCACACGGCAGCCGGCTGCAGGAGGCCCGGCGCCGGTTCCGCGACCCGTTGGCCGACCTGATCCAGACGCACATCACCGTGCTGGCGCCTCGGCAGGTCGAGCCGGCCGACCTGCCCGGCATCGAGGCCCACCTGGCCGAGGTCGCCACCCGGCACCCGCCGTACCGGGTCGTGCTCGCCGGGACCGGCACCTTCCGGCCGTTGACTCAGGTGGTGTTCCTCGCGGTGGTCGAGGGGGCGGCGAACTGCGAACGGTTGGCCCGCGACGTGCGTCGAGGACCGCTGGGCGGCCCGATGGCCTTTCCCTATCATCCGCACGTCACGCTCGCTCACGACGTGTCGGAGCAGGAGCTGGACGCGGCGCAGCGGGAACTGGCGACCGAGCGGATCGAGTTCGAGGCCGACGCGGTCAGCCTCTATGTCTGCGGCGCGGACTCCTACTGGCGGCCGATGCGTTCCTTCGTCCTGACCGGCCCGGCAGCCGGCCCCGCGACCGGCCCCGCGAACGAGTCGGCCTGAGCCGTGCGGCCACCGACCGGCCGGACGGACCAGGAGCCGTCGGGCTCGCCCTGCGGCAGCTGGTAGGGCACCGTGCCGTCGGCGGCCATGTCGTACGCCGAGTCGTACGCCGCCGCGTCGTACGCACCTGAGCCGTACGCCGAGTCGTACGCCGTCGCGACGACCGGCACCTCGCGCCGGGTCGAGCCGGCCTGGGTGGCGGGTCGTTGTGGGGGCATGGCCGGCCGTTGCGGTCGGCGGGCCGCCGCATCCAAGCCGGCGACCAGGTCTGCTTCGAGCCGGCGACGCCGGGCCTCGCGGCGGGCCGCGTCGCGCCGCAGCTTGCGCACCCGCAGCGCGACCGCCGCGACGCCGAGGACGAGGATCGTCCAGCCCAGCACGCGCAGCACGGCCAGCAGGAATGCGCCGATGGCGGCGAGGACGCCCCCGCCCTCGGTCGCATCGACACTGGTCGCGGCCTTCGCATCGGCGGCCGGACCGGCCGCCGGGGCTCCGACGGGGGCGACGGCACCCGGCAGCTTGCCGACCGCCTTGGCCTTGGTGCCGTTGGCGAAGGCCCAGTCGAGCAGTGCAGCCATGGCCTTCCAGTCGTTGGACGTGGCGCCCATGAAGGACACGGCGTACGTCTTGTCGCCCTTGCGCACCGCCCCCACGTAGGTGTGCCCGGCGGCATCGGTGTAGCCGTCCTTGCCGCCGATCGCCCCCTCGTAATTCCACAGCAGCTTGTTCTGGCTGGCCACCTGCTGGGTCCCGGCGAGCGAGGGAGCCGAGGACGTGTCCTGGTCACTGCTGCCTGCCGGCGGTGTTTCGACCGGCACGTACTTCGGGAACGGATAGGTCTGTGTCGTGAGGATCTGGGCGACGGCGGGGGTGTCGAGGGCGCCACGCAGGATCGCGACCAGGTCGTACGCCGTGGTCTGCTGGCCGTCGGCATCCAGGCCGTGCGGCGTCTTGGGCACGGTGTCCTTGGCCCCCAGCTGGGCCGCGCGCTCGCTCATCTGCGTCAGCGTGTTCTCCAGGCCCCCGTTGGCCCGCGCCAGCGCCTCGCCCGCGTCGTTGGCCGACCCCATCAGGAGGGCGTGGAACAGCTGGTCGGCGGTGTACTCCCGGCCCGGGACCATCCCGACCCGGGTGCCGTCGACGCTCGCGTCGGAGTCCGTGGCCCGGATCTTGGTGTCGCCGGCGAGCCGCGGCATCAGGGTCTGCGCGGTGAGTAGCTTCATGGTGCTCGCGGACAGGTGCGCCTCGTGGGCGCCGCGGGCGAGCAGAACGTCGCCGGAGCCGAGATCGGCCAGCACGTAGGCGGCGGCCGCCAACTCCGGCGGCGCCGGGACATCGGTCGGGACATCGACCACGACGCCCGAGTCGCGCAGCCGGTCGCGGTCCTCAGCCGGAGCCAGCATCGGCGCCGCAGCAGCCGCGGCGGGGGCCGGCGCAGCGGCCGCGGGCAGGGCAGTCAGCGGCGCGGCCAGCAGTGCGACGGCGAGGGCAACAGAGCCGACCGTGCCGTGGCGTCGGCCGACGGGCCGGTGGGAACCCTGAAAGCGGTTGCCTGCCACGGGACCTCCTTGGAGCGAAAAGCGTTGCGCGCGACGCTACCCGCTCAGGCCAGCCCGACCCGTGACCCCGGCCGCGACACGGCGACATACCGGTCCACGAGTGCCTCGGTGAGCGCGTCCCAGGTGCGGTCGGCTACCCGGGCGGCCCCGGCCTCGCCCATCAGCGCGCGCCGTGCCCAGGCATCCTCCGCGCAGCTCAGTTGGGCGACGCAGGAGCGCAGATCGCCCGCGTCGCGCGGGTCGAACAGGAGCCCGGTGACGCCGTGCTCGACGAGGTCGAGGGGTCCACCGGCCGCCGGGGCCACGACGGGCAGCCCGGTCGCCCCGGCCTCCTGGATGGTCTGCCCGAACGTCTCGCTCGTGCCGGTGTGCACGAAGACGTCCAGGGCGGCGTAGGCCCGGGCCAGGTCGTCGCCCTCGCGGCGGCCGAGGAAGACCACGTCGGGCATCGCCTGCTCCAGGTCGGCGCGGCTCGGTCCGTCGCCGACGACGACCACCCGGACGCTCGGCAACGTGCGCAGCACGGCGAGCCGCTCGACCTCCTTCTCGGGCGCTAGCCGCCCGACGTAGCCCACCAGGATCTGTTGCTGCGGCGCGAGCCGTCGGCGCAGGGCCCGGCAGCCGGCGTCGTCGCGCCACCCGCCGTGGAACAGCCGTCCGTCCACGCCGCGCCCCCATAAGGCGGTCCGGTCGATGCCCTCACGGGCCAGGTCGGCGAGCGCGGCCGTGGACGGCGCGAGGGTGAGATCGGCCAGGGCGTGCACCTTGCGCAGGTAGGCCCAGGTCACCGCCGCCAGCGGGGTGCCGGCCCCGCGGCCGTGCCGGGCGACGTAGCTGGCCATGTCGGTCTGGTAGATCGCCACCGTCGGGATGCCCAGCGCGCGGGCGGCGTACAGCCCCCTCGCCCCCAGGAAGAACGGCGAGGCGACGTGGACGACGTCAGGGGCGAACCGGCGCAGCACCGCCTCGATCTGCCGCGTCGGCAGGCCGACCTGGAACTGTCGCACCGGCACGCTGGTGACGCCGACGACCTCGAAACCGCGGTACGTCGTGGGGGCCGGCGAGGGCGCGACGATCACCACCTCATGGCCCTGGGCGGCGAGGGAGTCGACGACGCGGCAGACGCTCGTCGTCACCCCGTTCAGGGAGGGCAGGAAGGACTCGGTGACGATCGCGATGCGCACATCCGGCAGGTTCCCGCGCCAAGGTGGTCAGCAGTCGACCCTGCGGGGGGTGTCAGGTGAGCGGCAGGTGACCCTCCGGGGACGCCCGACCGCCGCGCGGGGGACGCACGGGGGACGTGCAGGGGGACGTGCGGCGAACCGACAGCGTCGGATAGCTTGCGAGACATGACCGACATCCACGCAGCGACCGGCGACACCGACGACTTCTGGTCGGTCATCCCCGCCGGCGGCGCCGGCACCAGGCTGTGGCCGCTGTCCCGGGCGGCGCGGCCAAAGTTCCTGCACGACCTGACCGGGGTCGGCCGGTCCCTGCTGCAGGCCACCGCGGACCGGCTGCAGCCGCTGTCCGGGGACCGGCTGGTCGTCGTGACCGGGGTCGCCCACGAGGAAGCGGTCCGGGCTCAGCTCGGCGAGTTGGCGCCGCACGGTCTGCTCGCGGAGCCCTCTCCGCGGGACTCGATGGCCGCGATCGGCCTGGCCGCCGCCGTGATCGAACGCCTCGATCCGGACGCCGTGATCGGCTCGTTCGCCGCCGATCACGTCGTCGGGCAGGAGGCGGACTTCCGGGCCTGCGTGCGCGAGGCGGTCGCCCTGGCCCGCACCGGGCTCCTCGTCACGCTCGGCATCGCGCCGACCCACCCCTCGACCGGGTTCGGCTATATCCACGTGGGTGCGGCGCTGGCCGTGCCGGGCGCGCCGCACGGCCGCCAGGTGCTCTCGTTCGTGGAGAAGCCGGATGCGGCGACGGCGACGGCGTACGTCGAGGGCGGCGGCTATCTCTGGAACGCCGGCATGTTCGTGGTCCGCGCCACGGTGCTGCTCGACCTGCTGGACCGCTACCACCCCGATCTGGCGCGCAGTCTGCGGGAGATCGCCGCCGAACCGGACCGGCTCGACGAGATCTGGCCGGGGCTGCAGAAGATCTCGATCGACCATGCGCTGGCCGAGCCGGCCGCGGATGAGGGCCACGTGGCCGTGGTCGAGACCGACTTCCCCTGGGACGACGTGGGCGACTTCGCGTCGCTGGCCGGGCTGCTGCCGGAGGCCTCCGGGCCGCTGCAGCCGGAGGTTCACGTGCTGGGCGATGCGGCTTCCGTGGTGGCCAGGGACGCGAGTGGGCTGGTTGCGCCCGGCAGTGGTCGGCTCGTCGCCGTGGTGGGGGTCGCGGACATCGTGGTCGTGGACACCCCGGACGCCGTACTGGTGACGACCAGAGAACACGCCCAGGACGTCAAGATGATCGTGGACGAGCTGAAGGCGACCGGTCGGTCCGGGCTAACCTGAGCCGGCCGCCGCCGGCGCGGCGCCAGGGCCGGCGGTGGCGGCGAGGAACTCCGTGGCGAAGGCCCGGTCGCTGCCCAGGATGTGTTCGGTGAGCCAGTCCCGCAGGAACGCCAGGGTCGGCATGCCGATGTCGGTGCGGCCGGTGTCGAACCGGACCTTGAAGGCGGTGACGGTGTCGGCGAACCGCTGATGCTCCGCTTGGTGCTCGGCCAGGAGGTCGAGGTGGTGCGTCTCCATGAGGCGCTCCTCGAACGTGAAGTGGAACAGGGTATAGCGCATCAGCTCGGTCAGGATCGAGTCGAGGATGTTCACGCTGTAGCCGCGCTTCACGGCGGAGTCGAGAGTGTTGACCAGGCCGACGAGCTTGCGGTGCTGACTGTCCACCTCGGGGATGCCGATTTCCAGGGCTGGGCCCCACAGCATGAATGTCATCGCCGGTCCTCCCTCCGAGCCCCTCATCGACGGGCCGGCCGAGGACCAAAGACCTTTCCTTCACTTCGCCCCGTTCGCGGCAGGGCCGCTCATGGGGCCCGCGCACTACGCTGCTCCCATGGGTGAAACGACGGCACGTACCGAGTCCGACCTTCCGATTCAGTCGGTCTATTCAGCCGAAAGCCTGCAGGGCTTCGACCCTGGTCAGCAGCTCGGTGAGCCCGGCAAGTATCCGTACACGCGCGGTGTCTACCCGAGCATGTACACCGGCAAGCCGTGGACGATGCGCCAATACGCAGGCTTCGGCACGGCCAAGGAGAGCAACGAGCGCTACCGCCAGCTCGTCGCGGCCGGCACCGGCGGACTGTCTGTCGCGTTCGACCTGCCCACCCAGATGGGCTACGACTCCGACGCGCCGCTGGCCAGCGGCGAGGTCGGCAAGGTCGGGGTGGCGATCGACTCGATCGACGACATGAAGGTGCTCTTCGACGGGCTGCCCCTGGACAAGGTCAGCACCTCGATGACCATCAACGCGCCGGCCTCGACGCTGCTGCTGATGTATGAACTCGTCGCGGCCGAGCAGGGCGTGTCCGCGGGCCAGCTGACCGGCACGATCCAGAACGATGTCCTCAAGGAATACATCGCCCGCGGCACCTACATCTACCCGCCGGCCCAGTCGCTGCGGCTGATCTCCGACATCTTCGCCTACTGCTCCAAGGAGATCCCGCGCTGGAACACGATCTCCATCTCCGGCTACCACATGGCGGAGGCCGGGGCGACACCCGCGCAGGAGGTCGCCTTCACCCTCGCGAACGGCAAGGAGTATGTGCGCGCGGCGCAGGCCGCCGGCCTGGAGGTCGACACCTTCGCGCCGCGGTTGAGCTTCTTCTTCGTGGCGCGCACGACGCTGCTGGAGGAGGTCGCCAAGTTCCGGGCGGCCCGGCGGGTGTGGTCGCGGATCATGAAGGAGGAGTTCGGGGCGCAGAACCCGAAGTCCCAGATGCTGCGGTTCCACACCCAGACGGCCGGCGTGCAGCTGACCGCCCAGCAGCCCGAGGTCAACCTGATCCGGGTTTCGCTGCAGGGCCTGGCGGCCGTGCTCGGCGGCACCCAGTCGCTGCACACCAACTCCTTCGATGAGGCCATCGCGCTGCCGACGCAGAAGGCGGCCCGGCTGGCGCTGCGCACCCAGCAGGTCATCGCCTACGAGACCGACGTGTGCAAGACCGTGGACCCGTTCGCGGGCTCCTACGCCGTCGAGGCGCTCACCGACGAACTCGAGGCCAAGATCTGGGAGCTGATCCAGGCCGTCGAGGACAAGGGCGGCGCGGTGAAGGCGATCGAGCAGGGCTTCCAGAAGCAGGAGATCGAGCGGTCCGCCTATGCGACCCAGCTCGCGACCGACTCCGGCGAGCGGATCGTGGTGGGGCTCAACAAGTTCCGCATCGACGCGGAGGAGAAGTACGACCCGCTGCGGGTTGACCCGGCGATCGAGGCGGAGCAGTGCGCGCGCTTGGAGAAGCTGCGCAAGGACCGCGACAACGGCGCCGTGCAGGACGCGCTGTCGCGGCTGAAGAAGTCGGCTGAGCAGCCCGACGGGGAGAACCTGCTGCTGCCGATGCGGGAGGCGCTCGCGGCCCGCGCGACCGGTGGCGAGGTCAGCAACGCGCTGCGCGACGTGTGGGGCATGTATGTGCCGACCGACGCGTTCTGAGGCACCGCCCTCTTCTGAGCTGCGCTAATCGCAGCAAGCACTCGCGGGGCCCGGTCAGGGACCGGGCCCCGCGGGCGTGTCTCCGCGGCGCGGGGGAGGATGGGCCCATGACGGTGGATTGGGATGCCCTGCATGCGGCGGCGGTGGCGGCGATGGGTCGGGCGTACGCGCCGTACAGTCGCTTTCCCGTCGGGGTCGCCGCGTTGGTGGACGACGGCCGGGTGGTCAGCGGCTGCAATGTGGAGAATGCGTCATACGGGGTGGGGCTGTGCGCCGAGTGTGGCCTGGTCTCGGAGTTGGCGCTGACCGGCGGCGGTCGGCTGGTCGCGGTGTGGTGCGTCGACGGGCGCGGCGAGACGTTGATGCCGTGCGGACGGTGCCGGCAGTTGCTGTACGAATTCGGCGGCCCGGCGTGCGAGATCCGTACGCCGCAGGGGCTGAAGACCCTAGCCGAGATCCTTCCGCAAGCCTTCGGCCCCGCCGACCTGGACGCCGTCCGGGACGCGTAGGGCCGATGGCATAGCGGCAACAACCCGCTGCGCCATACGGTTTGGGCGTTTCCTCTGGTTACCCTGGCGTTTATGGATGCGGGGCATGAATCGCGTCGGGCAGTGTTGGCTGCGGCATTCTCGGGGCGGCTCACTGGCCGCCGTACGCTCGGGGAGATCATCGAGGAGATGGCCCGGTGACGACTTGGGGGATCCGTAACGACCTGTTCGGCGAAGAGCTGTTCACCGAGGGCTTCGTCAGCATCGGCTGGGGCGAACTCGGCGACCTCGCCGTGATCGGGAGCGATCAGGAGTCGCTGAAGGCCGCGCTCGTGCGGGCCTATCCCGACGCCAAGCCGGGGGCCATCCCCGTCTGGGCGGGCGTGTTGCGCCGCTTCGCCTTCGAGATGCAGGTGGGCGATCACCTGATCGCGCCGTACAAGGCCGACGGCACCCTCAACTTCGGCGTGGTGGCCGAGCCCTACGAATACCGAGCCGAGTTCGGCGAGCACCCGCACCGCCGCCGGGTCAAATGGGTCCAGACCGGGGTGCCCCGCGGAGTCTTCCCCCAGCCGGCGCTGTACGAACTCGGGGCGTCGATGACGCTGTTCAAGGTTGCACACAATGAGGAGGTCTTCGCCGACTACTTCACCGAGGGGCGGCCAGCCGACGACGACACGCCCATTCCCGACGCTGAGGCCGGGGAGAGCGCCGACGAATGGGCGCGCGAGGAACCCAACGCGACCAAGCTTGAGCAGTTCACGCGTGACTTTGTACTGCGGACTCTCGTGACTGATCTTGACCACCGCGAGTTCGAAGAGTTCACGGGCGCGCTGCTGCGGGCAATGGGGTACCAGGCCCGGGTGACCCAGTTCACCGCCGACGGCGGGATCGATCTCATCGCGCACCGCGACCCCTTGGGGTTGGAGCCGCCGACGATCAAAGTCCAGTGCAAGCACACGACGGCAACCCAGTCCCGCCCGGACGTGCAGAAGCTCCTCGGCACACTGGCGCACGGGGAGTTCGCCCTCTACGTGGCTCTCGGCAAGTACAGCCCCGAGGCGAGGGGGCTTGAGCGGGAGCGCCAGGAGCTGCGGCTCCTTGGCGGTGAAGACGTCGTCGACCTCACGCTGCAGCACTACGAGCAGTTGGCTCCGTCCTGGCGTGCCCGGATCCCCCTGCGATCGGTCTACGTCATCGACCGCGACAGCGAAGGCCGGCTGTAGCGGGCGCATCGGCGTCGTCCGATCGCACGACCCACGTCATCACCGCCACCGCACCGACAGAGAGCAGCCCTATGGAACTCGCAGCCATCACCCAGTGGACCTTCATGCAGGAGGTGCCGATCCCGCAGGACGTCGCCGCCCTCCTGGTGCAGGGTGAGCAGCCCGTCGCGGCGTTCAAGACGGTCCGCGACAGCGCGGTCTTTACGACGAAGCGCCTGATCGTCCGCGACGCTCAAGGCATCACCGGGAAGAAGGTCGAGGTCCACTCTCTGCCCTACTCCTCCATCAACATGTGGTCGTCGGAGAACGCCGGCACGCTCGACATGAACGCCGAGATCGAACTCTGGACCCGCGCCGGGCACATCAAGATCAAGACGGGCCGAGGCGTCGACGTACGACGCCTCGACATGCTGATCGCCCACTGTGTCCTGAACGCACACTGATCGCCGCCAACGCGGGGGCGTCGCTCGTCCCGTCGCGTTGGAGGCGCTGGTCACTAGCGTTGTCAGTGGGCGGTGGCACCATGAAGAGCACTGAGGAGGTGAGCCCGATGCGCGAGATCGAACTGCGGCTCAGCGGTCACGCCGGTCCGCCGGGTGAGCTGCGTGCAGACCATGCGGCCCGCATCGGCGAGACCCTGCAAAGCCTCGTCCTGCGACTGACGCGCGAGGCGGCGGGCGTGGCCGGTCTCGGCCGTCCCGTGCGTGTGCTTGAGCAGATTGGGGAAGTGCGTCTCGCCGGGGTGGCCGAGGGGAGCACACGGCTGATCTACCGGGTGGGCGACTCGACGTCCCTGGACGTCGATCCGTTGAGTGATGCGGTCGATGCGATGTTCGTCGAGATCGTCGATGGCATGGCCCGCAACCGACTTCCCAGCTTCGCGACGGACACCATCGCGCAGGCCGTCGATGACTTCGCCGGCGCCCTGCAGAAGAGCGCCAGGCGCGTCTCGGCATCGCTGTCGGGCGCGGTGATCGCAGACATATCGACGCAGTTCATCGACCGAGGCGTCTGGCAGCCATCGGCCGTCGAGAGCACGCAGGCCACACTCGCCGCGCCCTGCGAGCCCGATGAGCGCTACGACACACCGACGGATGGTCCGGACGGTTTGCCCGCACCGGGGCGACTGGCTCGCCTGCCCGAAGACCTGGCACTGACCGATGCGGAACTCGACGACTTCCTCGCAGCGATCCATGGCTGAAGGCGGCCCGGCGCTGATGACGCCGATGCCTGAAGTCTGCTTGTCGCCGGCGTACCTCGCCTTCCGCGAGCGCACGCGGGAGGCGACGGCACCCGCCGTACCCGATCTCGCCGAGGCGGCCGAGCAGCCTGCTGCGCCTCGGGGAACTGATCTCGGCGGCCGTGTGCAGAATCGGGCCACGTTGGAACACGAAGTACTCGACCGGCCCTTGTCCTGTCGCCGATCGAGTTCGAGGGCCTGTTGATCGCGCTGCTGGAGCGGATGGGTGATGGGAGGGCGGGTTCGGTGCAGCGCACCAGCGCCTCGGGGGTCGCTGGCGTGGATGGCATCATCAGCCAAGACCCGCTCGGGCTCGACCGGATCTACGACGGTCATGCTCATGCAACCATCATCCTAATTAGGATGATGGTTGGCGTTAGGATGATGGCATGAAGCCGTCAGAGCCGGAGTGGGGTAGCCAGGCGCTGGTGGACGAACTGCGCAGGCGAGGCGCCGAACTGACGAACGTCGAGGTCAAGTCTGGTGCGGGGGGCGTGCCCTCATCGCTCCTGGACACGCTGAGCGCGTTCAGCAACGGTCGCGGCGGCACGATCCTGCTCGGACTGGACGATTCGTTCACGGCAGTCCCCATTGACGCGGAGGCGCTGCGTGACGGACTGGCGGGCATGGCGGCAGACCGGATGAGTCCGCCCGTGCGTGGCGACATCGACATCGATGTCATCGACGGAGGGCACCGCATCGTCCGATTCGACGTGCCAGAGGCTCAGTTGGGCGACAAGCCCTGTTTCGTGGAGTCCCGGGGGCGCTATCAGGGCTCCTACATCCGAGGCGGTGACGGAGATCGGCGGCTCACAGACTACGAGATCGATCGGCTGATCGAGAACCGCAGCCAGCCACTGCACGACCGCGACGTCGTGGCCGGGGCCACCGTGGACGCGTTTGATCAACGATTGCTCGTGCCGTTCTTGGAGCGCTTGCGAGGCAGCCGACCACGCGCCTTCGACGGCCGATCCGACGACGAGATGCTGCGCAGCCTTGGTATCGCGTCACTCGTGGGCGACCGGCTGGCACCGACCGTGGCCGGCCTGCTCGTCTTCGGGAGATACCCGCAGGAGTTCTTCCCGCAGCTCTTCGTCTCAGTGGTGGTGCTCCCGGGTGTTCAGATGGGCGACCTAGGCCCAGGTGGCGAGCGCTTCATCGACAATCGCACCATCGAGGGGCCCCTGCCTGTGATGGCTGCGGAGGTGGTCACGACACTGACACGGCACATGACCCGCAGCGCGGTCATGCACGGCGCCTATCGAGACGAACGCCTCGAATATCCCGTGGAGGTCGTCCGCGAACTCGTCGTCAACGCCCTGATGCATCGCGACTACTCATCGCAGGCGCGGGGCGCGCAGGTCCAAGTCGAGCTCTACCCCGACCGGTTGGTGGTCCGGAGCCCGGGGGGCTTCTTCGGGGCGGTCGACCCGGCCGACCTGGGTGCGCCCGACGTGTCGTCGTCCCGCAACGCCCTGCTCGCAAAACTGCTCGCCGACGCACCAATGCCGGGGTCGTCCTTCATGATGGCGGAGAACCGCGGATCGGGGATCCCGACCGTGCTGCGGGTGCTCAACCGCGCCGGTATGGCGCCGCCCAGGTTCCGTGCCGACCTCCGCAAGGTCGAGGTCGTGGTGCCGCACCATGCCCTCCTCACGCCGGACATCGTGGAGTGGATCCACAGCCTCGGCCAGCGAGACCTCTCGGACCCTCAGGTGCAGGCGCTCGCACTTTTGCGTGTCGGCGGAGAGCTGCGCAATCAGACGCTCCAAGGGTGGGGCCTGCACTCCACGGATGCGACGCGCGAACTCGCCGACCTGGTCCAGCGAGGCCTCGCGATCAAGGTCGGTGATCGCCGCGGGGCCTCCTATCGCCTGCCCATCGAGGCTCAGGCCGCTAAGAGACTGTCTGCTACACCACCACCGTCCTCAGCTGTACCGACCGACCGTCAACAGGCCATCCTGGCGCTCTTCCGCGCCGAGGGCATGCTCTCGACCAGCGCCATCGAGCGGGCCATGTCCGTCAGCCGTGCGACCGCCATGAATGACATCAACGCGCTTCTACGCGCGGGCCTTCTGGAGGCGACGGCGCCACTGAAGAGTCGGCGCCGCGCTTACCGGTTGTCAACGACCGACGAGGTGCCCAGCGTTCGTCATCTGGCGTCGGCGAGAGAGGAAGACAGGTGAGCGACCCCCGAGGCGTGAGCGACGCACCCGCAGGGTCCTACGGCGTGCTCCGGACCCGACTGACCCCTCGGGAGGGGCGGATCGACCTGCGGTAACGCGGGCAACTTGGTTTGCTCAATTCGCCGAGCGAGAGGTCAGGCAAGTTGCGACGGTCCTGTTCGTTTTGTTCGTTTAGGGATACGCTGGTCGTGGAGGTGGGGAACATGGCCAGACAGGCGGCGGCAGTCGATGCGCAGACGTACGTACCTGACCGCGGGCAGGAGGAGTTGATCCAGCGCTTCTCCGATGTCCTCGAAGGCATGGACGCCAGTCCCGCACGGGGTGCGGCGAGGCTCGTGGGCGCGGACGGCGAGCACGTCGTCATCCCCGAGTCCATGTTCCCGGTGCTGCGACAGGTCGCCGAGGCTCTCGCCCAGGGCATGGGCGTGACGGTAGCGCCCCTGAACGCCATGCTCACCACTCAGGAGGCGGCCGACTTCCTCGGCATCTCGCGGCCGACCCTGGTTCGTGTCCTCGAACGCGGGGAGATCCCGTTTCAGAAGCCGGGCCGACACCGTTACGTGCGGCTCGTCGACCTGATGTCGTTCCAGCGCGAGGAGCAGGCCACGCGACGGGCGGCGTTGGAGCAGATGGTGCGCGACGCCGAGGACATGGGTCTCTACGAGGCGACCGAGGGTATCCCTCCGAAGATGCGATAGCCGCCGTGCGCTTCCCAGTTTTCCTCGATACCTGCGCCCTTTATCCAGCTCTCGTTGCGGACGTCCTTCTCCGCGTCGCCGAGGCGGGAGCCTACACACCGCACTGGTCGCCGCAGGTCCTCACTGAGCTGCGGCCCAACCTGGCCAAGATCGACACCGTCGGCGATGCCGGGGCCGGCGCGCGACTTGACGCCATGTCGTCCGCGTTTCCTCGCGCAGCCGTCACCAGGTACGAGGGCCTGATCGAGGCGATGACCTGCTCTCCTGAGGCGCGTTGTGTGGGTTAGTCGCCGGTCAGGATGGCGGTTCTGAGCGTGTGGGCCGCGATGGTGCTGGCCGTGCGGGTGAGCAGGCCCCATAGGGTGTGCGCGCCGTGGCGGGCGAGTTCCATCTG